>CAYWSM010000388.1:0-8186 GCA_964460935.1 uncultured Terriglobales bacterium
GGAGACGACTCCTTCAGCAACCGTACTGGCGAAAGGTGAAGGCGTTCTCGTCCCACCGCAACCGTCGGATGACGCCCACTCACTGATTCCATTCGAGACCGACGCTCTTCCGCACGCGGACGCACACACCATCGCCGTCGATGTGATTTTCCCGGTATTGCATGGAACTTTCGGTGAGGACGGCACCATTCAAGGACTGTTCGAACTGGCGGATCTCGCCTACGTCGGCGCCGGCGTGCTCGGGTCCGCCGCGGGAATGGACAAGGACGTCATGAAGAGCTTGTTCAAAGCCGCCGGACTGCCCATTGTGAAGCATGTGACTGTCCTGCGCAGCGAATGGGAAAAAGATCCGATCAAGGCTCGCAAAGAAATCGAGAAGAAGCTGAAATATCCGGTGTTCGTGAAACCCGCAAATCTGGGGAGTTCGGTGGGAATCTCGAAGGTTCACGACCGCAGTGAACTCGATGGCGCGATGTATGAAGCCGCGAAATACGACCGGAAGATTGTGGTCGAGGAAGGCGTAGGCGGGAAGAACGGAAAAGCGCGCGAGATCGAGTGTTCGGTGCTTGGCAATGACGAGCCGATCGCTTCCGTTCCCGGAGAAATTGTTCCCTCCGCGGAGTTCTATGACTACAACGCAAAGTATGTCGATGAAGGATCGAAGCTGGTGATTCCGGCGAAGATCAGCAAGAAAAAACAGAAAGAAGTGCAACAGATGGCGGTCGCCGCGTTCAAAGCCGTGGATTGTTCCGGCCTGGGGCGCATCGATTTTTTGGTCGATCCCAAGACAGACAAGATTTATCTGAACGAGATCAACACCATGCCCGGATTCACGTCGATCAGCATGTATCCCAAATTATGGGCGGCTTCCGGGATTTCGTATGTACAGCTAATCGACCGGCTCATTCAACTCGGACTCGAGCGGCACGAGGACAAGAAGCGAAACCGCTACAGCAAAGAGTAGGCAAGACTAAACTTCCGCCTGCAATTGTGATCAACGTAACTGCTTCCGTGCGCTAAGCACGGCCCAGACAGGAACGCCGAATGGATATCACGCAAATTTTCGGATTGCTGAGCGGATTGCTGGTCCTCGCCTTTGTATCCAACCGCTTGTTTCGAATCACGCGCGTCCCGGATCTCGTGATTCTGTTGGCCATGGGACTGCTTCTTGGGCCGGTCTTCAAACTCATTGACGCGGACCGGTTCACCACCTTCACGAACGTACTCGGCAATCTGGCGCTGGTGCTGATTCTGTTCGAAGGCGGATTGGAACTCCGGCTGAAAGACACGCTCCGGCATTTTCCGGGAGGCGTGCTCCTCGCGTTTCTTGGCTACGGGCTGAGTTTCGGGTTGGTTGCGGCGGCCGTGCATTGGGGTATGCGCATGTCCTGGCACTCCAGTTTTCTTCTTGGTGCCGTGTTCGGATGCACCAGCAGCACGGTGATCATGCCGGTGCTGCAGCAGATGAACGTGCGCGAGCCTGTAAAGCTCACGTTACTACTGGAATCGGCAATCGGCGACATTATCGGCGTGCTTACGGTCAGCAGCCTTATCCATATCACTCCCGATCAGCCTGTCGCGAAGTTATTCCTGTCGGGATTGGCGGTCCGCGTCGTGGTTGCGGTTTTGCTGGCGATGTTGGCCGGAGTGATCTGGATCCGCCTATGGCGCCATGTCGGATCGCAGCGTTTCAGCAACACTCTGAGTTTCGGCATTGTGCTGGGCATTTATGCCGGCACCCAGGCGGCGGGTGGCAGCGGACTCCTGGCCGTGCTGGCCTTCGGACTTACGCTGGCCAACATACCGGGAAAGTCGATCGAGGCTGAGCCCGGGATGCTCGAATTTCATTCGGAACTCAGCTTCCTGGTGCGTTCCTTCTTCTTCGTGCTGCTCGGCATTGAAGTCGAGTTTGTCTCGTCGTATTACGCGTGGCTGGTGCTTGGCATCATCGGCGCCCTGCTGGTCTCGCGTTCCGTGGCCATCTGGATCAGCCGCTTTGCTCTCCGCGGCATTACGTCCGAAGAACGGGAGCTCATCTTTTTCATGTTGCCGAGGGGTCTAATCACAGCCGTTCTGGCCGTTGAGGTCACCAATGTGCTCGGCGATCAATTCAACTTTCTTCCGGCTATGGCGTTGACGGTAATGGTGGTAACCAACCTGATGTTGGTCATGGGATCGGTGCGTGCAAGCAGGGGCGCGGGCGCTCAGTCAGCACAGAACGTTTCCGCCGTGTGAGTTGTTTCCGATTACTTAACTTCCACCGAAGCGCTCACCGTGCCGATACTCTGCGACGCGCGATCCATGACGCCGATGCGCAGGTTGTAAACGCCGGGCTTGAGTTGCAACTCCTGCGATGCCGGGATGCCGCGGCGCACTTGAGCTTCAGCCGTGCTAACCGGCAGCGTGCCGTCAAGCGTGTCGGAGGCGTGAGCTACCTCCTTGCCTTCCTTATCCAGAGCAACCGCAAGGCAATCGACGATGATGTGTTTTCCGCCAGGAGCGTCGGCAAAAGTCACGTTGCTCGGATTGATGACGTAATCGAGCTGCACCGTTTTGTGGGTTGCATCCGGCGGCTTAACGATCGCGGTGAATAAAACCATCGTGGACGGTGGCATGCCGGGTTGAATGGCCGCCTGGAGAGCCGCGGACCCTGCCTGTGGCGTTCCCAATTCAGGCTCCGAGTAATACCCGCGGCGATAGTTCAGCTTTACGCCGGGGCGATTGAGCTTGACCTCGATGCGATGATAGGCGGGCTTGTCGTCTTTTTTGTCGGGCGTGTAGGCCAGTGTGTAGTAGTTGGAGCCGTCTTCAATCGCATTTCGGATCGCGCGATTGAAATCGTTGGTATTGACGAAGGCGCGGCCGCCGGTCTGCTCCGCGACTTCCATCATGGTTGCGCGCTCATCGGCACGCGTGAACGCCTGATCAGCCTGTAACGGACTGGTTTTGTCAGGCGCTGTCAGCGGATACGAACTGACGTTGTATCCAACAAATGCCTTATTTTGCTCGGTGCTGTTCGCGATATCGATTCCTTGTACCTGCATACCACGAATATCGACGGGATAGACGGCAACCCGTGCCTGGCTCAAAAGCGCAGTTGTGCGGGAGAGATGTTCGAGGTAATCGGTGGCATAACGCCATTTGTCATCCATCTGGTTGTTCGGAAGCACCTGGATCGGGAAGTTGCCCGATAACCACACCACATTCTTTCGCCCGGGATAACCTGCTAGAGCACGTGAAATGCCTGCAAATGCATCGAGGGTAAAGAAGACTCGTTGATCGAGGCGAAGCGATTCCAGGTCGCGGGTGGACTGCAGCAGTCGATTGGCAGTGTCCCGCTGAAAGTTACCCACGTTTTGGGGATCGACGTTGGCTTCCGCTGGAATGCTAACGTCCGTCAGCGCCGTAGCCGCGTACGTCGCGGATCCAACTTCCTGCTGGCGCTGCGCTTCCGTGCTGAGCACCTGCGAGGTCCAGAGATCGAGTCTCTTCACCGATGCCATCAACTGCCGCGTGTCCCTGGTGAACGGCTGCACCATCACCAGTCGGGATGTCAGGGTGAACAGTGCGACCGGTTGGCCATTGGGGACCTGTTCGGCAAGCTTCTTCAGTTGATTGCGTGCGACCTGCTGATCTTCGGCGGGCGTGTTCAGCATGTCGAAGAGGATGATCGTCCACGTCTGTGTGGCGGATGGATCCGGAGCGTTGGAATATGAATTCAGATAATGCGGCTGTGCAGGATTTTCTTGTGCCGGAGCGGCGGTTTGCGCGACCGCCGATTGTGCAGCCGTATGCGACTCGAAAACGCGCGCTGTCTGCGGACGGCCGTCCTGCAGGATGGTGAAATCCTCCTTGCGCAGACCTTGCAGCGGAGCACCATGATTATCGGTGGCGACCACGTCAACCTGTACCAGGCGAGTGGTGGCCCGGAATACAGGCGCGGTTGTATCGAGCGGCTCCTTCGAGCCGGCAGAGGCGGCCATCGCTGGAGTAGCGGACGCGGGCGGCTGTGGAGCTGCAATCTGCGGCAGAGGGAATGTCGTTGCAAGCTCCTTCTCGCGGAATTTCTCAACTGGTTTCAAATCTTCCAGCCGAATCTGCGCATTTGCCACCAGCTCCGGCGGAGGCAACGAGGCTCCGAAATCGCGATCAAGATGCAGCAGATACGTGCATAGGAATAGGTACGTGTTGTTGTAACTGGTGGGATCAAGCTTGCTGCGGTAATCGCGGATGGCGTGATCGCCGACGTAACGGAGGGCTACCCAACTCGGCGACGTAAATGTGATCGCGTTGATAGGTTCGCGGTGAAACGGTTTCACTATGTCGGCGCCGAACTCGCCGGTTTTGCGCGGAACCTCGAATCCCCATCGCTGCGCCGCGGCGGGAATCGAACGCGTGATGGTCATCATGTTCGGATTGAACCAGTCCACGATGTCTCCCCGATCAAGCCGCCCGGTTCGGATATCGAGACCCTGTCCGGAATTGGGAATCGAGAAGACAGGCATTGAGCGGCCAATCCCATCGAGCGCCACAATGGCACTAATTTTTTTGCGCTGTTCCGGCGTCAGAGCTTCGAGGTACGCCTTCGCTCCCGCTTCGCCGTTGCTCCCGGCAAATCCGATGAACACCAGTCGATGGCGGGTGAGCACCGATCCAAGCGACTCCGCGAGCGTGGTCAGCATCGCCAGATCGCCCCACCGCAGCACGGCAGCGTCTCCTTTGGCGCTGTAATCGATGGATGCGGCGACAAGAATGCTGGAGTCGCTGGTGCCGCTGGTGGAACACGAGATGCTGGGCCCAGAGCCGGAAACGGGCTGCTCGACGATGTCGGTGCATCCCGCATCCTTGAACAGTTTGCGCAAGATTGTGCGGCGCTGATCGGGCGTCGTCGGGTTCAGGTTTACCTTGCGCTGGACAATGTTCGCTCCGAGCCGCAAAAAGCTAACGGACTTCTGCTGGGCGCCGCAGGTAACAGCGCAACCGAACAAGAAGCTTACGCTAATGAAGATACGAATTGCGGGACGCATTTGGTGCCTCCCTGCTCGACGGCGAGTGCAGGGTTACTGGTTCAAGAGATATTTTTCCACGAAAAGCACCGTGGTGTAGAACTGAAAGTCGGCGTTTTTCTTTTTGGCAAAGCCGTGTCCCTCGTCCTTCGCGGCGAGATACCATACCGGCGTGCCTTGTGCCTTTAGCGCGGCCACCATCTGATCCGCTTCACTCTTGGGAACGCGTGGATCATTTGCGCCAGCGACAACGAACATCGGCTTGGTGACGTTCTTGACGTGATTCATCGGAGCAATGCTCTCGAGGAAATCGTGCATCTTCGGATCGCGTTCGTCGCCGTACTCCACGCGGCGTAGGTCCTGGCGGTACGGTTCGGTGTGCTGCAGGAACGTGACCAGGTTCGACATGCCGACGACATCGACGGAACAGGCGATCAGGTTGTCGTAACGCGTCGCGATTGCGAGCGTCATGTGGCCGCCGTAGCTGCCGCCGGTGACCATGATCTTGTTCCCGTCGAGACCCGGTTGCTGCTTGATCCATTGCAGCAAGGCTTCGATGTCCTTGTAGGAATCTTCGCGCTTAAAACCATCATCGAGGGCCACAAACGTCTTGCCGTAGCCGGTTGATCCACGAACGTTGGGGAGGATCATGGCAACGCCGAGGTCGGTCGTGTAGTAGTTGTTTCGTCCCATAAAGCCGGGGCGCGACTGGCCTTCCGGGCCGCCGTGAATGTTGACGATGATGGGACGCTTGCCCGGGAACTTCTGTGCGTTCGGCGAGTAAAGCCAGCCGGAGATTTCATGGCCGTCAAACGACTTCCATTTCACGAGTGTCGGTTCGACGAAGGTGTCGGCATTGAGGCCGCCGGTCTCGCTGGTTGTCCAGCGCTCGAGTTTGCGCGTGGAAAGCGTGACGGAATACGCGTCGGCGGGTGAGCGCGCGGAAGTTAGGACGAAGCCGAGGTCATCATTATTTTCGTGCCAGCACAGCGCGCCGATCAGTCCGGGCGAGAGCTTGGGCAACGGGAGTTCTTTGCCGGTGGCAAGGTTTAGCACGTGCAACGTGCTCATGCCGTTTTCGTTTACGGTGAAGGCCAGCAGCTTACGGTTCCACGAGAGGCTGGCGTCTTCGATGTCCCACGGATAGTTGGTCAGATACTTGAACTGCTTAGTGGCGAGATCGATGTAGGCGAGGCGCTGGAACTCGTTATCCTTGTCCGTGGTGACATACACGCCTTTTCCATCGGCACTGAAGCCGACAGGAGCGTAGGCGACGGATTTCTCATCCAACGGCGTGAGCGGCGTCTTCTGCCCGCTGGCGACATCTACGAGGAACAGATGGGTTTCGTTGACCGAGATGCCGTTAATGACGAGTAGCGTTCTGTCGTCTGGCGACCAGTCTGCCGGCTCCCAGCCTCCGCCCTGGTTCTTAACGAGCAGCTTGTCGGTGGATTTATCGGTGGGATCCATGACGTAGAAGTCGAGGTCGGCTCGATTGCGGCGCGTCGAGGCGTATACGATACGGTCGCCCTTGTTGGAGAAGGTGGCGTCGAGGTTGCGCGACTTACCGTCGGTGAGCAGTGTAACGGCGCCGTCGGCAATGTCGAAGCGATAGAGCTGGAACCATTCGCCCCCGCCGATGTCTTTGCCGAAGACGAAATAGTTGCCGGTGTGCGGCTGGTATGTGGCGCTCGCTACGCGGTCAGGAAAAAACGTAAGTTGAGTGCGCGCGCCGCCGGGCATCTTCACTTGATGAATTTGCACCGTGTCGGCAAAGCGCGTGCCGACAAGCATTTCGCGGCGTTGCGGATGCCAGGAGAAGACCGATGCCGTGCGATAGTTGGTGTAGGCATTCGAGCGTTCGGCGATCGAGCCCGGGATGGCAGGGATGCCATCGACCATAAGAGCGTCGTTGGGAGTAACGGCGTCCTCGGCTTGTTGGGCGAAGGCTAACGATGCAGCGAAAACAAGAACTGCGATCAGGCAGATGCGGGTCTTCATTCGTGTTGCCCCTCCGGGCTTGGGCTTTGCTATCGTACCCTGCACTTACGCGTTAGTACCCGTGAAAACACGTTGTCCGGGATGAATCCCGAATTCACATTACGGTTGCGACAGCACGGCCACACCATAACGCTCAAGCGATACCGACGATGTCTTTCCGCCGTTCAGAACATCGGTCATCGGCGCGGGCAGCGTGATCGATTGCGCCGCCTTGGAGCAGTTCACCAGGATCACGACCTTGCCCTTCGCTCCATAACGGACGGACACCTCGACTCCTTCCGGTAGTTCCGCGCCCAACGCCGGCGTTACAGCGGCTTCTTGCAGCATCCACGCGGCGGCTTTGCGCATGGCTGCCGGATCAAGCCACGCACCGATATAGGTGATGCGACCTTTTCCGACCTTGCGAGTAATCGCCGCAGGTTGGCCGTCGAGCCAGCCATTGCTCTTGCCGTACTTCATCAGGACCTGTGTCTCGGGCGATTTCGCGCTTAGAAGTTCGGCCCACAGTTCCGATTGGCTATTGCCCCAGTCACCCGAAACCGGAACCGGATCGGTGAGTGCGTAATACTGCTCGACTCGTCCGCCAAGCAGATCGACCAGCGGACCGGGCTGGCGTTGCGGCCAGAGCGTATTGTCATCGTCTTTCATCAGCGAACGCTGACCGAGAACCAGGTGCCCGCCGTTCTTCACGTATTCGATCAGGTGCTGAGCGGCCTCCTGCGAAGCGACGTTTAACCCCGGAGCCACGACAAGCTTGTAATCCGACAGTGGCGCGGTGGGCGAAACGATGTCGATCGACTGCGCGATCTGCCGCAACGGTCCGTAGTAGCTCAGTATTTCCTTTACCGGATCGTAATCGCCGTTGTGCTTCTGCCAGTTGATGGCCCAGCGAGAATCATAAGAATGAAGAATTGCCACTTCCGATTTCGGTGACGTTCCGGCCAGCACCGTCGCTGCTTTAGCGAACTCGCGGCCGACCTGTGCCACTTCATCGTAGAGCGGAACCGGCGTGCCGTCGGGACCAACGAGCGTTCCGTGATATTGCTCCTGGCCGTTGAGCGCACTGCGCCACTGCCAGTAGCTGACTGTGTCGGCGCCGTGCCCGATGTCGTGCCATGCCATCGCCCGAACTTCGCCTTTATCGAGCACGTTGTTGATATATGCCCAGTTCACCGATCC
>CAYWSM010000389.1:0-4883 GCA_964460935.1 uncultured Terriglobales bacterium
CGTAATTGAAAAACTCGTCGAGAGAAACCTTGGGTTTCGCCTCCTGCGCGAACACAAACGAGCAGAGCGAGCAGCCCAGAACAAGGAGCAAGGCGGCCTTTTTTGTCATGGTGTGGCACACAGGTATACACGCCTGTCCCGTAACCTGCAATACGTTTACCGTTCCTACGGTACGGAGGTACCTCGCTGGATCGTGTTACAGTTTTTCGTCATGCAGATGAAGGGGCTTATTCGATCTATTGCCGTACTACTGTTCGTCGCCGCCGCGGCCTGCGTGTCGCCGGCTGCCGACACTGCGGCGCCGTTGCGCATTTATTTTGTCGATGTGGAAGGCGGACAAGCCACGCTGTTCGTCACCCCTGAGCACGAGTCTCTTCTCATCGACACCGGCTGGCCGGATCACGACGACCGTGATGCCACTCGAATCGCTGCCGCGGCGAAAGATGCGGGCCTCAGGAAGATCGATTATGTGTTGATCACTCACTACCACGAAGATCACGTCGGCGGCGTATCGCAGCTCGTGCAGCAAATTCCGGTTGGAACGTTCATTGATCATGGCGAGAATCGCGAAACGGACGATCCCAGTCCGGTGAAGTTTTCGCAGGTGTACCTTGATCTTCTGAAGCACGGCAACTACAGGCATCTGACTCCAAAACCGGGCGACAAACTGCCCATGAAAGGAATCGATGTAACCGTCGTCAGCGGAGACGGAAACCTGATCGAGCATGCACTACCCGGCGCCGGTAAACCGAACGCCGCCTGCGCCAACGCGCAGCAGTACCCGGCGGACCAGACGGAGAACGCGCGCTCGCTTGGCACGATGATCAAGTTTGGCAAGCTGCGGATTCTCGATCTGGGTGATCTCACATCCGACAAAGAAATGCAGTTGATGTGTCCTAACAACAAGCTGGGCCACGTGGACATCTACATCGTCTCGCATCACGGGTGGGACCACAGTGGGAGTCCGGTGTTGGTAGAGGGCATCACTCCGCGAGTGGCGATCATGGACAACGGCGCCAAGAAGGGCGGTTCGCCGTCAGTTTGGGACATCATTCATAAGACGCCCGGCGTCGAGGCACTTTGGCAATTGCACTACTCGGAAGAGGGCGGCGATGCTCACAACTCGCCGGCGGAGTACATCGCTAACATAAAAGGTGGCGACGACGGACACTATCTTGAGCTAAGCGCGTGGCCGGACGGACATTTCGAGGTGCTGAACTCGCGAACGGGAGCGAAGAAGGAGTATCCCGTGCGGTAGCAATGCTAAGTTCCTGATTTCGTACTTATAACGCGTAAATTACTGATTCCATTCGTATGTGTGCGGGAAAAATCTGCTCGCCTTCATTGTTGTTACCATTGAGCGGCTTCAGCATAGATTTGCGAATCTAAATTCATAGAAAGGGGTATGATTAGCCAAGATGTTACGCTTCGACGAAGCCAAAGCGACTCAGGCAGCAGCATATTTCCTGAAGCTGCGTGGCGGCCAGATTCACTACATCAAGCTGATTAAGCTGCTTTATCTGGCAGATCGAGAAGCCCTGCTGCGCTGGGGCGTGCCCATTACAACTGACCGGCATGTCTCCATGGACAACGGACCGGTTACAAGCCGAATTCTGAACCTCATTACAGATGATCGGCCCAAGCCAATATGGGAGAAGTACATTTCCGCTCCGCTCGGTGATTACGAAGTCCGGCTACTGCAAGAAGCTCCTACGGATCGTCTGTCGCGGGCGGAAGAAAAATTGATGGACGAAATTTTCAAGGAATACGGCCACCTTAACCGTTGGGATTTGATCCACAACGTGATGCACAAGCTGCCGGAGTGGCATAACCCAAATGGTAGTTCTCTTCCAATCAGCTTTCGAGAGATTCTTCAGGCTGAGGGCGAAAACGAAGAAGAGATTCGTGCCATTTTGAGAGAGTTGTCGTCCATATGGAACTCCGAGGAAGACCTCGCTCGCGTGTATGCTTAATTGCGGCGACGCGTTCCTGTTTGGTACAGATGACGACCCCGACGACTATCACCTCTGGATAGTTGTCTCCCCACCCAAGCTTGGAGAAGTCGTTACCGTATGCGTCGTAAGCGCGCACAAACGGTCAGAGCGACTCGTCGTCCTCAATCAAGGCGATCACGAATTCATAACCCACGAATCCGTCATTGCGTACAAGTGGTCGAGAATTCTCCTGGTAGCTGACATCGAAGCTGCTGTTGCCAAGGGCGTGGCCAAAAAGAAACCGCCGATGTCCGCTGAACTTCTTAAGAAAATACAGAACTGCTTGGTTGAATCCGACCACACACCTAACGGAGTACGACACTATTTCAAAGAGGTTATGGGCTTGTAAGAGAGTCAGCCTCGAATCCTTCCCGTGTCATTCCGGTTCGGGGATTGGTTCGATTTTCCCCAACAGGAACGCGTAACCGGCAATACCCACCAGAAGAAACACCGCCGCGACCAGAAACGCGCCTTTGAACGAGTGCGTTAGATAAACGATATAGCCGGTGATGATCGGCGCGGCGATGGCCGTGATCTGGCTGAAGAAGTTCATGATGCCGCCGATGCGTCCGACGCTCTCTCGCGGAGCGATTAACGATGGAATGGACCAAGCCACCGGTGCAGCGGCCGCCAATCCGGCCAACGACAGGCTGATCCAGAACACCGCCACATTGGCGGAGTGAGCGCCCGCAACCCCGAAGATGCCGACGCCAAAAATCATCCCTACTACGAGAACGAATCGCCGGACACTACTGGCATTCCAGCCGCGCTGCGTCAGCTTGTCCACCATTACGCCGCCGATTGCCAGATCAGTTACGGTGGCAATCAGCCATGGTAGGCTCGCGTATATCACCGAATGCAGCAGATCGATACCCAGCGCGGTTGCGAGATAACTCGGCATCCAGGTCAGCAGCAAATAAAAGGTGTAGTTGTAGGCAGTAAATCCGAGGGTCAATCCAATGACCTTGCGCTGCCGAAGCAAATAGCTGAGAGGTGCGCCGTTGGCTCGCGCGGTTGGCGCAGCTTCCGGCTGCGCGCCGCCTGCCAGGATGTACTGACGCTCAGCCTCGGAAAGCCGAGAGTCTTCACCCGGATTGCGGTAGATGAAATAGAACAGCAGGAAATAGAGGAGGCTGGCTAATCCCGTCATCGCGAAGCTCTGCCGCCAGCCGAATCGTAATAGCAATAATCCAATCACGGGAACGCCAATGGCGGATGCGAATTTCGCCGCCGCATCAAACATCGCCGTGGCGAAGCTGCGTTCTCCTTGTGGGAACCAGTATCCAACCGCCTTCGCGTTAGCCGGAAAAGTCGGAGCCTCGCCAATCCCGAGCAAGAACCGCGCTCCGAAAAACATGCCGATCCCCGGCGCAGTTGCTGCGCCGAAAGAAGCCAGGCTCCACAACAACGCGCCAACACGCCCGACCCGTTTCACTCCGAAGCGGTCCAGCAGCACCCCAACCGGGATCTGGCACAACGCATACGTCCAGCTATAAGCGCTCAGCAGGTACCCGAATGTAACGGTGGAGATATCAAACTCTGCATGCAACGCACTCTGCGAGACCGACAGGTTGATGCGATCAAAATAATTGATTAGCACACCGAGCCCGAGCAGCGCGGCGATGCGCCATCGACGGTGCGGAACCGGCATTACCTCCGGACTCAGTGCGGATGTCATTCGGGCGTTTGGGAACTACTGCGAACGCACTCGATACTAGCAGGTAAGCTGGAGGGAAGATTGAGGATTGGGCACAAACGGTAATCTGTAAACGGTAAAACGGTAAAGTGTGCGGTTTGACTTTACCGATTACCGTTCACCGATTTCAGTTCTTATTTCGCGATGTTCTTGCCGAAGTGAAAGGCCGGTCCGACGGAGAATCGAACATCATTCTGTCCGCCATCCAGCAGGTTGCTGTACAGGTTCGTGTGGACGAAGTCGCTCGTGAATCGCAGCGACACGTGCTTGTGAACATTCAGGTCCAGTCCGCCGCCTACACCATAAAACACCACTGTGTCGGATACGTCGTTGCTCGGACCAAGCAGGCCGCGCACGACCATCGTCTGGATCTGATCCGCCGGCTTAGCGGTCGTGTCCTGATGCATCCCTCCGATGGACGGATGAATGAAGAACGTCACATATTTCAGCTTGCGCAGGTTGAGTTGCGGACCCACTGTGAACGTATAGGTTCTCACGCTATACGGAACATTCAATTGGTATCCCGGAGGGAGCTGACCCTGGAACGGCGCTAGCTGCGCCTGTTTTGACGAGGACAGCATGAACGGCCACAGCGAAGAGTGTCCGTCGAACACGCTGAAATCGCCGCCGATCGCCAGCCATGTTTTCCAGTTAACCCCAAACTGCCCGTGGAAGCCGCGCTCGAACAGGTTCAGCTTAGGCGTGCTGAGGAACGATTATCCGCCATACGCATCGAACCGCCCGACATAGTCCTGCTGTGAAAAAGCTGCGAGGCCCGAAACGAATAAGAAAACGCACAATATGATGACTCTCGAAAGCCGCACGGGAGTCTCCTTTCCAACCGGCTTGATGGTTGCAGCCAGTCGCTGATCTCTTAGGAACGACCTCGAACCTGGAACTGGAAAGAGGTAGTAGCGGCACTGCTATCAATAACCGCACTGCAACATTGTGATGCAGTGAAGCGGAAATGGAGAGTTCCAAATTGGGAAAGTGAAAGTTAATACCGTGATGGGAATCGCAGCCAATGGCGCATGCCGCCGCTTGCGATTGCGATGCTGGAGAGAGTTGCTACTCGCCCGTCTGCGCTTGCTCCTGCCGCTCGGCGATAATCGTGTAAGCCGAGGGATTGAACGTCAGGCCCACGTGCGTGCCGTTAACCTCGAAGTCGTCGCGCTGAGATCCGGTCAGGCAAT
>CAYWSM010000390.1:0-6284 GCA_964460935.1 uncultured Terriglobales bacterium
TGAATGATCTGAGCCCCTGATTCTTTACGATGGACGCGCCTTCTAGTTGGTGTGAAGTGCGACTGCGTCGGCACGAGATTCTGGCCGGAAACGGCCAGAAAATCCAAGGCCCGCAAGTCGCTCAGAACGACCTGCGGGCCGGACAACTAGGAGGTGGCCTATGAACAAGGTCTTGGGACCGGCTGTTCACGTTCGCTTCATCATCATCCTTGATTGGAAGATGATGGCAGCGGTCGATTGCCTCGTACTAATCCGGCTACTGATCAAGTAGCCGGTGGTCTGGCGGTCACACCCGCCGGGCCTTTATTCGTAAATAGTGTGTTCCTTTCGACTGGCGAAGTCAATGTTACTTCGCAACCAGATTAACAGTCGCGGTAGTAGATTCTAGGTCAGCGCTGCGCACGAACTCTGGGTAAAGGGTGAGAGCCCAGGCCACCCTAGTACTTCCCAAAATGGGAACCCGTTTTTGGTTGTGTGCTAAGGCTGGCTGTTCCGTTTTCGTAAATTGTCATAGAAATCTGACTCAAAAGGCCAAATCTTTGATAATTTCCGCAATTGAATTCTGAGACATTCTCAAATGGCACTTCCTGCTAGACACGAACCCCATCGCTGCGCCAACGAAATCAAAGAACAGCTAATGTCGTCACAAAGAAAGACGGGATTCTTCTTTGGAGCCGGGACCTCGATGGCGGCTGGTTTGCCGGGTATTATTGCGCTTACAAATGATGTCGAAGCAAAACTTGGACCTGATGAACTGAAGACATGGAAAGCGGTTCGTTCAACTCTTCCTGCGGGACATCATCTTGAGCACATACTTAACCGCATCCGATTGCTTCGTGAACTCCTGGGTGACTCTACAAAACGTAGTGCAGATGGTGTGGATGGCGCATCGGCAAAGCAGCTAGACGCCGCTATTTGCAACGCTGTGTATTGGCGCCTATCAGATATGACCAAGTCTGACTTGAGCCATCATCTTGCTTTCGCTTCTTGGATCCGACAAGTTCAATGGACATATCCCGTAGAAGTGTTCACTACAAATTATGACTGGATTCTCGAACGTGCATTCGAACAATTACAGATTCCATACTTCGACGGGTTCGTAGGCAGAGTTAGGCCATTCTTTGCTCCTCAATGCGTTGAAGCTGATGGTTCAAAGTCGTCGAGCGGCGACTATCCCCCAACTTCTTGGATACGACTCTGGAAACTTCACGGATCGATTGGCTGGCGTGAAGAACTGGATCCTTCAGGCACGGGAAATCGGCTGGTGAGAATTGCCAACGAACCACCGGAACCAGGTACAGAGTTGCTAATCTACCCAAGCCGGGAAAAATACACGGATTCTAGGAAGCTACCGTATCTGTCATATATCGATCGATTAGGCAAGTTCCTAATAACGTCGCCATCTCTGCTGGTGATCTGCGGGTACTCATTTGGTGACGAGCATTTGAATTCTGTTCTCATACAGGGCTTGAGAACAAATAACAGGGCAGCAATACTGGCTCTCTCCTTTGATCCCTTAGCTGATACAGTCCTGCGCATTGCAGAGAACCTTCGTAATTTTGCCGCGTTCGGTCCTGACACCGCTTGCATTGGTGGACTTTCGGGATCTTGGATTCCGCCTTCGTCCGCAAAATCTACTACCGATGAGTGTCTTTATTGGGATGAGAAGAAAAACAGCTTCTTACTAGGGAGCTTTTCAGCCTTTGCCCGCCTTCTCCAACTTATGGTTCCACAACCTGCCGTTGCAGCTGCAAAAGTCGGAGTCCCCACCTCATGAGGACTTCTGCATCTTTTATTGGCCGTGTTCAGCGAGTTTTAGGTCCACGTGTGTTCGTCGCCGTTGATAATGAGGTACCCTCGGCAAATCCAATTCTGGACGGACGCTTGTATCGTCTAGGACAAATCGGTTCGTTTGTCAAAATCCCGATTGGCTTCCATAGCCTCTTTGGAATTGTCATGATGATCGGCTCATCGGAATGGCTTAAAGTGGAATTGAACTTGCAGTCCGACTTGCCCCCGGGGCAAAGATGGCTTGAAATACAGCTCGTTGGAGAGGTCCTTGGAAGCGATAAGTTCCAACGTGGTGTCAGCATGTACCCAACACTTAACGACGAAGTTCACCTTGTTACTGAACAAGACCTCACCATCATCTATCGCAACGCAGGATCAGCACCCATCGAGATAGGATCACATGCTCTCTCAGAAGGGCTTCCTGCAACGATCGATGTTGAAAAGCTCCTTACCAGACATGGAGCAATACTTGGGTCGACTGGTTCCGGAAAATCGAATACTGTTGCCGGACTTCTAAAGTCTCTCAGTGCCAACTACCCGAATTCACGAGTGATAGTGATTGATCCGCACGGCGAATACGGCGCTGCATTCCAAGGAATCGCTAAGGTTTTTCGAATCGGAGACTCCGATTCCAGTAACAAACTGATAGTCCCGTATTGGGCGATGGGCTTCGACGAATTAGCTTGGTTTTTCGTTGATCGTAGAACCGGAGGAGATTCGCCACAGGATGCGATTCTGCGCGGAAAAATCTACGAAATGCGGAAGAAGATGGCCGAAGACCTCGTCAAAGAACAAAAGCTTTCCGACGACGAAATTACAGTCGACGCACCGATAGCCTTTGATATTAGGCAACTTTGGTACGAACTCGACTTTCAGGATCGCGCAACCTACAACACAAAGGAACGTAAGAAAGGAGATGAGGCGGTAGCATCCAAAGGTGATGCGGCCAAACTCATACCGGCGACCTTCTCACCGCCTGCCCCCGGCGGTGCTGCGCCATTCAAAGCTGATCCTCAACTCAATCTCACGTCCCACTTGACCAAGCTGTTCGGAAGGTTGAAGGATCGCCGATTCAGTTTTGTCTGTGAGACTGCTGAATACGACGGCAAGCAGAAGGACTTGCACGATCTTGTAGACGAATGGATCGATCACCCGGAACCACTTACAGTCTTTGATCTTGGTGGTGTTCCAGCTGACGTGCTTGATTTGGTTGTCGGGATGATTACCAGGATTCTCTTCGAACTAAGTTTTTGGGGGCGAGACTTGGAAGGGGTGGGAAGACAGAAACCGATTCTACTCGTTCTCGAAGAGGCTCACAGCTATATACCGAGAGGGGAAGGACGTTTTATACAGGGATTCGCACGGAGATCGGTTCAGCGAATCTTCAAAGAGGGCCGAAAGTATGGAATCGGTGCCGTCGTAGTAAGCCAACGTCCATCGGAACTCGATGATACAGTGTTGGCGCAATGCGGAACGTTCTTCGCACTTAGACTAACAAATTCCGAGGATCAATCGAGAGTCAGATCAACCGTCCCGGACGTAGTCGCTGGGCTAATAGACCTCCTACCGTCGTTAAGGAACGGCGAGATGATTTTGGTCGGGGAAGCGGTGCCTATTCCCTGTAGAATCCGCGTACCGCTCGTGACGCCACGCACTAAGAGTGATGATCCTAAAGTGTCGGAGAGTTGGAACCAAGCAATTCAACAGAGCAAGGCCGGAATTCAAGTTTCGATCGCACGCTGGCGTGCTCAAGACCCAGAAATACAAATAAGAAAGGAAGCGGCGAAATAATGGAAAGAGTTAACGTCTCATCTTCCAACGTTGCTTTTATTGGTTATGACTCTGATACCCAAACTCTTGAGGTCGGATTTGTTAAAGGAACCGTGTATCAATACCCAGGAGTACCGCAGGAGGTTTACGAAGAATTTTTGTCATCTTCGTCGAAGGGTTCATACCTGAACGGTGTTATCAAGGTACGCTTTGTAGGTACTCGGATCTCGTAGCTTGGAAGACATTAGTGGTCTGCCCATCCTTGAGTGCTGGCCGGGTGCCCATTCTATTCCCCTCCTTTGGCGGAAAGGGTGGGGGTAGATAAACAAGCCGATTACGAAAACCTCGACGGCGGAGCTGGCTTCTTCCTCTGCGAGTCACGGTAAAACAGGACATACCAGAACGCGAACCATGCGATCCCCAAGGCTGCGGTAATCCACCTGTGATTTCTTACCAGCGCAAGTGCGCAAACGAACGCGATGACGCCTCCCGCCCATGCCGCGCCGTAAACCAGTACTTTCCCTTTCCGAGGCTGGCCTAGTGGACTCTTGCCACAGCCCTCACATTCCGGGCATGTTCCCGTGCCGGAACAATGGGGACACTTCGGCTCCGCAGAGTCCAGATGAGGGTTAATCCCTGTCCCGTTACACTCTTCGCACTTTCCCGATCCTTCACAGAAAACGCACTCACCGAACTTGCGCATACCGATACTCTAGTATCCTCCGTGCTCTCCGTCTTCCCTGTTTTCTTTTGGCTCTTGACTTGCTAAGCGTCCCATTCCGGGAACACAACCATAACGAAACCGTTACTTTTTCTTTCCCTTCCTCTCCCAGCATCGCCGATAATAGGCTTAACAATGTGGGGAAGAATTCAGTTCGTCTTCCCTGCTCTACTCGTTCTTTGACAACTTGAGCACCCGAAGTCCCGATCCGCTAAGTTCTTTGTCTTGTTGGATAACGTGGATGACTGCCTCGTAACTCCACTGTTTTCATAGATGACCGTCACCCAGGGGGAGGGCATCCGGGAACAAGAAGATCCAGTAACTCCTTTGTTATCAATTACAGCCTATAACTCTAATGTTATGACGATGATAGCTACATGGGGGGAGGGTGGTATCCCCTCAGGGTACGCAACCGGAAATTTCTGAAACGGGGTGCCCCATTCAAACCCTCTTTTGGCTTGAGTGGGGTAGTTGCTGGTAGCTGAACCTCTCTTTGGCTGTGGGGTCGTGGAATTGATCACCGACTGATCACTGACCATAGTTCACTGTCCACTGAACTGTTCAGTCTTTCAATATCTGCCGTGCAATTACTAGCCGCTGGATTTCGCTTGTCCCTTCGCCGATGGTGCACAGCTTCACGTCGCGGTAGAACTTTTCGGCCGGGTAGTCCTTGATGAAGCCGTAGCCGCCATGGATCTGGACGGCCTCGTTGGCGGCCTTTACCGCGACCTCGCTGGTGTAGAGCTTGGCCATCGACGATTCGAGCGTGGACTTCATGTGGTTGTCTTTCATCCACGCGGCGCGATTCGTCAGCAGGCGGGCGGCGTCGATTTCGGTGGCGAGGTCGGCGAGTTTCCACTGGATGGCTTGGAACTCGCTGATGGCTTTGCCGAACTGCTTGCGCTGCTTGGAGTACCGCAGCGCCGATTCGTACGCGCCCTGGGCCATGCCGAGCCCGAGCGCGGCGATCGAAATTCTTCCGCCGTCGAGCACGCGCATGGCGTCGATAAATCCGTTGCCTTCCTGGCCGAGCAGGTTTTCCACGGGGATCTCGCAGTCCTCGAAAACCATTTCCGAGGTATCGCTGGCGCGCAGGCCGAGTTTGTTTTCCTTCTTCCCCGGACGGAAGCCCTTGGTTCCCTTCTCGACCACGAACGCCGAAAGTCCGTGCGTGTGCGCCGTTTTATCCGTCACGGCGATGACGACCATCACGTCGGCGTAATGTCCGTTGGTGATGAACGTCTTGCTGCCGTTCAGCACCCACTTATTGCCCTTGCGGACGGCCGAGCAGCGCGCGCCTCCGGCGTCGGAGCCGGAACCGGATTCGGTGAGTCCCCAGCAGCCGATCCATTCGCCGGTCGCGAGTTTGGGAATGTACTTCCGGCGTTGCTCTTCGTTGCCGGCGACGAAGATGTGGTTCGAGCAGAGCGAGGTATGTGCAGCTACGATGATGCCGACCGATCCGTCGACGCGAGAGAGCTCCTCGATGGCGATGACGTACTCGATGTAGCCCATGCCCGCGCCGCCGAGTTCGGTGGGAAAAACGGTGCCCAGCAGGCCGAGACGGCCGAGTTCCTTGACGGTCTGCATGGGAAAGCAAGAGGCTTCGTCCCACTCCATGACGTGCGGGGCGATCTCTTTTTCGGCGAATTCGCGGACGCTGCGGCGCAGGTCGTGCTGCTCGTCGGTAAATTGGAAATCCAAGCTAGTCCTCCGTACGTTGGGCAACTATTCGCGGTGGTTCCCTAAGATGTCTGTCGCGGGGAGTGGAACAGCTAGATATAGCACGACTGGATGCCTGCGGCTAGCAACACGCTCGTTAGATGCATCGCGATTGTGGCATCATGTTGGGCATGCCTATCAACCGTCACATGACTTGGGGCGATCGTCAGGCCGACGCCGCCCGTGACAAGAACCTGGAAAGACTGCGCAAACTGGCGGCGTCTGTACCGGCTCCGGCTACGGAAGCTCCCGAGGCGACAGCCGAAGTGACCAAGCCCGC
>CAYWSM010000391.1:0-1833 GCA_964460935.1 uncultured Terriglobales bacterium
TCTGCGCCCATTTCTGACACTCCCTGGAAACACGCCTTACCAGTATGTGACCGGTGCTTCCGTGGATGCTGCAACGACCCCCGAGCCGGGAACGCTGCTGCTTCTGGGCGCTGGTCTTCTTGGCGTTCTTGGTACGATGCGGCGTCGGCGTAAGTACACGACCCGACCAAGCTCTTCCGGTTCGTTTGGCCGACTGGAACCACCAACTTTCAAGCTGCTCTCTATGGAGAGCGGCTTTCTTTTTATGTAGTTCGCGGCGGCAGTCTGGGAGATAGTTTCAACTTGGCCCGCGGCCGTTCAAAATCCACAGCGCGAACAACGAAAACACATTGCTTCGACGCACCGTGCATTTACAGTAATGCTTCGCGCATGCAGTCAATCGATGCAGTTCTGCAATCTGTCTTCGGGCTCCAGCAGTTTCGGCCGCGGCAAAAAGAAATCATTGCCGATGTGCTCACGGGCCATGATGTGGTCTGTGTCATGCCCACCGGGGCAGGAAAAAGCCTCTGTTTTCAACTTCCGGCGGTAATGGTCAAAGGCATTACGCTTGTTGTTTCGCCTCTCATCTCGCTGATGGCCGACCAAGTCGCACATTTGCGTCGGCTGAAAATTCCGGCGCTCCTTCTCAACAGTTCGCTCACGTTTGATCAGCAGCGGCAGATAACTGCCGAACTACATCGCGGATTCCAGGGCCTGCTCTACGTCGCACCCGAGCGCTTCGCTGCGCCCTCGTTTCAAAACCTGCTGCCGAAGCTGAATATCAAATTGTTCGTCGTTGACGAGGCCCACTGTGTCAGCTTTTGGGGACACGATTTCCGTCCCGACTATCTGACGCTGGCGGACGTTCGCAAGAAACTGGGTTCGCCTGTCACCATGGGCCTGACAGCCACGGCAACTCCACAGGTCAGGCGCGACATCGTCGAAATGCTCGGGCTTCGCGATCCAAAGCTCCACGTCACTGGATTCGATCGTCCCAACCTCGCGTACTCCTCGCGGAGAATCGAGAGTGACATGGAGAAAGATGCAGCGGTGGTCGCCCATCTCAAGCAACATCGTGGGAGTGGTGTTATCTATTGCTCTACACGCAAATCCGTGGAAGCTCTGGCCGAACTCCTCGAAGAGCGTTTTCCGGATCGTACTGTCTGCGCCTATCATGCGGGCATGGAGCCGCCGGTAAGAAAGAACTCCCATGCGCGCTTCATGTCGAAACCCGACTCCGTCGTCGTCGCAACCAACGCGTTTGGCATGGGTATCAACAAGCCTGATATCCGCTTCGTAATCCATTACAACCTGCCGGGAAGCGTCGAAGCCTACTACCAGGAGGCTGGCCGCGCTGGACGTGACGGCGCTCCCGCCGATTGCCAGCTTCTGTTCGGTACGCGCGACATTCGCACGCAAGAGTTCTTCATTAACAAAATTGGCGATAACAATCCGTCGCTGAAGGAGCACGAAATCGCGCGGCTCCAGGTTCACTCACGCCGCAAGCTCGGATTGATGGAGGACTACGCAGCGAACTATCGTTGCCGTCGCCGTCAGATTCTCGACTACTTCGGCGAATCGACTCCGATCACAAACTGTCGCTGCGATGTCTGCTCGCGCACCACGACGCCTCGATGGCTCCCACCCAAAGAGTTGGTGGCGCCGAAGCCGGTCAGCAGAAAAAGATTGGCCAAGATTCCGCTTTCCGATGCACCGCTCGATTCCGCGGCGGAAGTGCGATTCGAGCGACTCAAGAAGGTTCGCCGTCAACTCGCCGACCAACAGCAATGGCCCGCGTACTGCGTCATGCACGACAGCACACTGAAGGAGGTCGCACGATGCTCGCCGGCATCG
>CAYWSM010000392.1:0-7223 GCA_964460935.1 uncultured Terriglobales bacterium
GATAACTATAATCGGTCACGGAGCATGATGAGCTATTTCCCCCAACGGATCGTTTCTCTTCAACCCAGCGTCACGGTTACGCTGCACGCGCTTGGTCTGCTCGATCGAGTGGTAGCGTGCACGAAGTACTGCGCTGACGTAGTGCCGGAGGTCTCGGATGGACAGCGGCTAATCGTGCACGACTCGTGGACAGCGCAGGCGTCGCAGATTCTTGAGGCGCGACCGGATCTGGTGATCGCGTCGGTGCCGTACCAGGAGCAAGCGGTGATCGAGATTCTGAAGGCTGGACTTCCCTTCCTGGCGCTGGCTCCGCGTTCGTTGGCGGATGTGTATTCGGACATTGCGAAGATCGCGGGGATTGTGGGGGAGCCCAAGCGCGGCGAAGAAGTGATCGCTCACATGCGGCAGGAGATCGAGGACGTTGGGAGAACGGCTGCCGCGCCGCCATCACCCTGCTCGGGTAAGCATGGGATTCCTCGTGTGTACTGCGAAGAATGGGGCAAACCGCTGATTCATTCGCAGCCCTGGGTGGCGGAACTGGTGGAAGCCGCTGGGGGAAAGTTTGTCGGATCACCGGGTAAGCAAACCACAGCGGAAGAGGTCATCGCTCAAGATCCGGAGGTTGTGATCGCGGCGTGGTGTGGCGCTGGAGATCGTGTCCCGTTGGAGAAGATTGTTCGCGACCGCCACTGGAAAAACACGACGGCGGCGCGGAATCGCAGGGTGTACTGCATCAATGACGAATACCTGAACACGCCGGCACCGACACTGATACATGGCCTGCGCGCAATTGCACATGCCATCAATCCGGTCAGATTTCCAAAGGCGGATGGCATTCGGCGCATTGCCGAGTCAGCTTCAAGTTGATTTAATAGCCCCATGCCGTTGAAAACGGAGTTCGATCTCATCCGCGATATGAAGTCGGCCGCGCGCTCGGCGCCGACGGTGAACGTGCTGATGGCGACCATTTGCCACACGCTGCAGCATCGGCTATATGGATACGATTGGGTAGGCTTCTACCTGCTCGATCCGCAGGACCCGAATTATCTTGTGCTGGGACCATTTGTGGGGGCGCAGACGCCGCACACGCGGATTCCGCTGAATGAGGGCATCTGCGGAGCCGCAGTGAGCCAGGGAGAAACGATCGCCGTCGATGACGTGAATTCCGATCCGCGTTACCTCGCCTGTTCGCTCGAGACGAAATCGGAAATCGTCGTGCCGATTAAGGTGCATGGAAAGATCGTCGGCGAGATCGACATCGACTCGCACGATCCGGCACGGTTCAAAGACGATGATCGCAAGATGGTGGAATCAATCGTGGAGATCGTGGGCCAATATATGGAGCAGCACGCCCCGGCGGCGAAAGCATGATCCGCGTTGTGGCCGCCATCATGACGCGTGGAGACAAGATCCTCATTTGTCAGCGCACGCGCCATCAAACGAAGCCGCTCAAATGGGAATTCCCCGGAGGGAAGATCGAGTTCGGCGAGCAGCCGCGCGACGCGCTTCGCCGCGAACTCGAAGAGGAGCTTGGGATTCAGGCCGACGTCGGAGACGAAGTGGAACGATTGGTTCACACCTACGAGGACGGCGGTACGGTGGAATTGCGTTTTTACGTCGTGCCGGGGTTCAGTGGCGAATTGGAGAATCGCATCTTTCGCGAGATCCGCTGGGTTCGGCGGGAGGAACTACCAGACTTCGATTTTCTTGAAGCCGACACTCCCCTGGTCCGCGATTTGGCGGCCGGCAAGCTGGTTTAGGTTTCACGACTTGGCGATTGGCAGCGTGAGTTTCACAGCATTTGGGACAATTTCAATATCGCCGCCTAAAGTCCAGATGTAGCAATAAGCAGCGCTGCGGCGAATGTCAGTTAACTTTTCTTCGGCGGAATTCTGTGCCGGCTTTCGCACTCCCTTTCCTTGCAGTTCGATCTCCAGCAATTCGCGGTGCAGTTTGGTGTTGATGTTCAGCACGCCGCCAGGTTGATAGCTTTCGAGTTCGGCTGCGGCCAATCCACCAAGAGCTGACAGAAGTTTGCTCGGATCGGCGAGCACGCTGACGGGGACACCATCCTGAATGTTCAGCTTCATTTGGGCGGATTCGACGAGAACTTCAAGATCACTTTTTAGTTGCGACAGGAGCAGCGGCACACCTACGGTTCCAAATCTTTCGCCGGGATCGGCGGCGTCAACGAGCTGGCGTATCGCTTTCAGATATTTGACGATCGCGCCGGCATTCTGAATTCCGTCGCTGATCCGCTGCCGATAGTCCGCCTCGTTCCTCGGCTTTTGTAACGCTATTTCAAGCCCGCAATGCAAACCGGTGATGGGCTGGTTCAAGGTGTGGAAGGCATCGGAGAGCATCCGGCGCCGCTGTTCCAGGTGATCTGGGGTCATGCGTTTCCTCCGATGCCCGGCGAGAGGAGGTATCCCGCGCCGCGTATCGTCTGGATCAGTTTGCGGGGTGCGTTTTCGTCGACCTTCTTGCGCAGGTAATTGATGTAAACATCGACGACGTTTGTGGTTGTATCGAACGAGATGTTCCAGACGTGCTCTACGATCATGGCGCGCGTGATGCAGCGACCGGCATTGCGCATCAGGTATTCCAGAAGCGCAAACTCTTTTGAGGTCAGCTCGATTTTCTTACCGCCGCGCACGACGGAGCGCTCGATGCGGTCCATGACAAGGTCATCCACCTGCAGGGTTACTTGCTGCGGAAGTTTTCCACGGCGTAGCAACACGCGCACTCGCGCCGACAGTTCGGCAAACGAAAACGGTTTGGTCATGTAGTCGTCCGCGCCCTGATCGAGGGTGCTGACGCGATCTTCCACGCGCGTGCGCCCGGTAAGCACAAGGATAGGTACGTCCACTTTGGTGCTGCGGACCTCGCGCAACACAGCGACACCGTCGCGCTTGGGAAGATTCAGGTCGAGCACCAGCAGGTCGTAATCGTATGTGGTTGCCAGGTCGGTGGCCATCATGCCGTCAGCGGCGACATCGACTGCATAATGTTCGGATTCCAAGCCTTTTCGCAGGAAACTCGCGAGCGGCGTATCGTCTTCGGCGACTAAGATCCGCATAAGATTCCTCTTAACTCAAGCGATTATTCGGAACCACAGCCATCTTTCGCGGTGACGCACGACACATTGTGCCCGGCTGGTTCCCTATCCGACACAGAGGCCCATAGTGGGAAGACTGAAGCCGACCGTATCCTCCGCCGATGTAGTTCTGTGACGAGCCATGAACAGCCTTTCTCCCCGACCGTACCTCATTGTGGAAACGCCGAAAGTTCTCGTGATCGACGACGAACCACAGGTGCGGGAATTTCTGGTGGAAGCGCTGCGCAGCAGGACGGAGCAGTTGGAGTTCACGCGACACCTGCTCAACGACAGCTATCGTTCCGCGCTCGAAACCGTAGTTGCAACGCTGGAGGCGCGGGAAAAAGAAACGTATGCTCATTCCTTCCGGGTGAGGGCCTATGCGTTGCATCTTGCGAGGTCGATGAAATATCCGGCGGCGGACCTTCCCCGCCTGGCGCACGCGGCGCTGCTTCACGATGTCGGCAAAGTGGCTGTGCCGGATGCAATCCTGCTCAAGCCCGGTCCTCTCAATGCGAAGGAATTTGAGTTGCTAAAGTCGCATGCTGTGGTGGGAGAGCGCATCGTCAATCGAATGGGATTTCTTGCCGGAGCGGGCAAGGTGATTCGTCACCATCACGAGCGCTGGGACGGGAGAGGCTATCCTGACGGCATCGGCGGCTGTGAGATTCCTTTCGGCTCGCGCCTGTTTGCCGTGGCTGACACGCTCGACGCGATGACCTCGCATCGTTGCTATCGCGATGCGTTGACGATCCAGGATGCGTACGACGAGATTCATCGGTGCACTGGAACTCAGTTCGATCCCGAGGTGGCGCAGGCGTTTCTTGACGTCCCTCCAGAGACATGGCTGAGATTGCAACGAGAAGCCGACCGTGATGCCAACGCGGCCATTATTCCGGATGTGGAGCCTGGGAAGTTCCTGCCTTGCGCCGAAGCGCCTGCTGGATCACTTCGCGCAATTGCACAACCGTGAACGGCTTGGCGAGAAATAGCGCGTCGGGAAAGAAGGTATGCGACTGTTCCAATTTAGTCCGCGCGAAGCCGGACATGTGCACAACCGCGAGTTGGGGATACTTCAGGGCGAAGTAGCCCATCAGGTCCTCGCCGCTCATGCCGTCGGCCATCACGTCGGTGAGCACCACGTCGATCTTCTCGGTCCGCTGCTGGCAGACGGCAAGCGCTTCGGTGCCGTCGCGCGCCGGTAAAACACGGTAGCCATCGTGTTCCAGAGCTTGCACGGTAATCATTCGCATCGCGTCGTCATCCTCAATCACGAGGATGGTTTCCTTGTCCTGCGCAATGGAGACCACAACATCACTCTCCACCAGAGGCAGATAGACCTTGAATGATGTTCCCTGGCCCGGTTCGCTGTAGACCCACACGTAGCCGCCGCTTTGCGTAACGATGCCGTACACCGTAGCCAAACCAAGGCCGGTTCCTTTGCCTTTTTCTTTCGTTGTAAAGAACGGCTCAAAAATATGCGAGACGATTTCTCGCGGAATGCCCATGCCGGTATCGCTGACGGCAATCATGGCGTACTTGCCGGGCTGAACCTGGACGTGCTTCAGAACATATTGGTCGTCGAGATCCATCCTTTGGGTTTCGATGATGATCTTCCCACCACGAGGCAATGCGTCGCGTGCATTGACGGCCAAATTCATAAGGATCTGGCTGAACTGGCCGGGATCGACCATGACCTTCAGCACATCCGGGGTAAGCAACAGAACCAGTTCGATGTCCTCACCGATGACACGCTGTACCAGCCCCATGGTTTCCGCGACCGATTGGTTCACGTCGAGCAAGCGCGGCTGCAGCATCTGTTTGCGGCTGAATGCAAGCAATTGCTGGGTGGTCTGCGCGGCCCGATGCGTAGCCCCGAGGATCGAACGGACATACTGCTGCAACTTTTCGTCCGTGAGTTTGCGTTGCAACAGCTCGGCGTATCCCTGTATGGCGGTGAGCATGTTGTTAAAGTCATGGGCTACACCGCCGGCCAAGCGTCCCACGGCCTCGAGTCGATGAGCCTGGGCTAGCTGCGTTTCCATCTTTCGCCGATCTGTGATGTCGCGAAAGATCATGAGGTGATGGGCAGGTCTGAAATTCGTGGTAATGGATACCTCGATCTTTCGCACGTCGCCATCGTTGCGGACAAATTCCGCTTCGGTCATGAAGTGGCCGAGTTCCAGCGCTCGTGCGCGGAATTCCATGATGTCCAAAGTGGAATTCATGATGGATCCCTGCTCTTTGCCCACGATCTGTTCGGGACGTATGCCGAAAATCCGGCAGGCACCGTCGTTGGCTTCCTCGTAGAACCACTGGTCATTGAGGATCAGCATTCCATCGGAACCATTCTGAAAAATCGCTCGGAAATCGTGCTTTCTGTGTTCGACGAGTTGCTCGGCGTGGCGTAAAGCCGTAATGTCCTGGCCCACGCTGATAACAAGATCGGAAGGGCCTTTCGCGTCTCGCCATACCACCCATCGCTCTTCACCGGAAGCGGTGAATACATGAGCCGTATGCGCATCGCACAGCAACGGAATCTCGCCGCGAGCGGTTTGTTCCAACCGCTTCCGCTCTTCGCGGCCGAGTTTCAGATCGCCTGAATAGGCACGCTTCCACCAACCCTCCCCGAGCACTTCCGCGGCTGAGTAGCCCAGAATGCGTTGGACGGCGGGGCTCACGTACATCAACATGCCCCGGCTATCTACGACGCAAACCAGCGTTTCGATTGCATCGAGGATGTTTTCCGCCAATGTGGGGGTAGGGACCAGAGGGACACTCGGCGCGGCGGGAGTCGTTTGCTTTTCCATGCCAAAATTCGCAGCCGCAGCGGATTTTACCCAAGGCGGCCTTTGGCATTCTCCCGGCTTGCATCACCAGTTGGCTGTGATTGAGGTCCGAGGCATTTGTGATCAAAATGCCCGTTTACTTTTACCGGCGATGATTACTCGCCGCGATAAGCAGCGCGCAACTCGGCAACGATTTCTTTAGCCGCGGCTCTCGCTTCGTCGAAATGGTTGGGCTCGAACGAGATCGCGCCTACACGTGCGTGTCCGCCTCCGCCGTAGCGCTCGCAGACTTTGGCTAGGTTAACCGTGGGTTCGTTCGTCGCCCAGGGATTGGACCCGACCGAGACCTTGGTCCGGAAACTGCTTCGGCTGAGGCCCACACTGTATGTGCTCTCCGGGTGGAGATAGTAGGGGATGAACTTGTTGTAACCCTCGAGATCGAATCCGGTGACGTCGAAGAAGATGGTGCCGTCGCTGCATTCGCTGTGCTGCCGGATGATGTCGATGGACTTTTGGTGCCGATCCATCAGGGGTGGAATCAGTTCGGCCACGAACGGCTCGTGCAGGATTTCAGCCAGCGGCTTGCTTGCCAGCAGAGGGATGAGTCGCGGGATGAATGTCGGGTCCTGGGTCGATTCGATCACCATCGTGAGCTTCATCGCCGGTTCTCTCATCTCGACAGCGACGCCGGCGCTCTGATACAGCGCGCCGTCGATGATGTCAGCCCAGTTCACCATATCTTCAACGGGTTTCGGATTGAAGCCAAAACGCTTTTCCGTTGTAGTGGCGATGAACTTGGTGCATGAACGGTAATCGGGATCGTAGAACTTTTTCGTGCTTTGGTTGTGCTCGTAATGCTCGGCGTCGGCCGGGGTCAGGAAAGCGCTCTGGTGATGGTCAAACCACCACGTGATTTTCGGCGAGGTACTGTATTTGAAATCGAGAATGGCGTTCTCGTCGCCGTCAAACTGCTTTTCCTCGAACAGCGCGCCCGCACGATGCACCAGGCCCGTAAACGCAAACTCGACATCGCTGCGGATGCGCTCGCGGTAAAAACGCGTGAACAGCGCCGCCGAGCAGGCGCCATCGAAACATTTATCGTGATAAAGAACGCGAACTTTCAACCTGGTCCCCTTCGCCATTGCGGCGTCTATAACAAAGACAAAAGCCAACTAGAATGGCGACTGGGACGGGAGGTTGTCAAGCGCGTGAGATACGGCACGCAATACCGGCGGAAAAACGAACAGCGCCGGACTTGAAATCCGGCGCTGCGCACGAGTTCCGTTCGGTTCCGTTATGCGTTCGCCTGCTTCTCGGCGATATCGCCAATTACGGGG
>CAYWSM010000393.1:0-10543 GCA_964460935.1 uncultured Terriglobales bacterium
AAAGAGAAATCAGAATCAGTCGAAAGACGATCCGTTAGCTGCCTAGACTGATACCTTCTTGTCATTTTGCCGCAGATTGAACGCGCCTTGTGCTCAGTCTGTGGGATTGCGATAGTCCGTCGTAAGACCCTCTTCTTCCGGCTCGCCGGAGTGCTCAGGATTCTCGCCGGGCTCCGGGAAATCCGTGTCACGCGACTTCACCAGTGGATTTTCGTGTCGATGTGGCAGTTGGCCGCGTAGCGACGTATTGGTCTCCTGTTCCGGAGAGTCCTGCTCGACGGCGCCTTTGTGGGCAAAAGAATCTTTTTCAGTCATGAATTAAAGGTGCGATCCGGTTCGAAACGGAAAGATTCGTCGTGCATCCACTCATGGATGCCGCGAAACCATTTTGGTTTGCCCTGTCCACAGCCGCTCGTTTTCCTCGTCTACAATTTCGAAACACATAAAAGATTGAAGTAAATCGTTTTATTTCGGTACTCAGCCCATGTTTTCCAGCAGAAATTTCTTGGAGAAAACCGATATTGTGTGCGAAACTCCGGCAGTGCCAGCGAAGCGAAAAAAGAAACACAGTCAGAAATCTTCGTCGGGCAACATCGCAAAGGGACAGCCGATCAGTCTGAAGCAGCTAGCCAAGACCCTCGGGTTATCCCCCACTACCCTCTCGCTCGTCCTCAACGACTCCGAAAAAGCGCAATCCATCCCCCAGGAGACCAAGGATCGCATCTTCGCCGCAGCGCGTGAGCTTAACTATCGTCCTAATTTTTTTGCCCGTTCGCTCCGGTCGCAACGCAACTACTCCGTCGGCGTCATCATTCCCGAGTTAAGCGATGGCTATGCTTCGCTGGTTCTCACCGGTATTGAGGATTACCTTCTCCAGGCCGGCTACATCTATCTCGTCACCAGCCATCGTCACAAGGACAAATTGATTGAGGAACATCCCAAGCTGCTGTACGAGCGCTCGGTGGAAGGTCTGATCGCCGTCGATACCCCTTACGAACAGGATTTGCCCCTCCCCGTTGTTAGCGTCTCGGGACATCATCACAAGCCGGGAGTCACAAACATCATCCTCAATCACGATGCCGCTGCCGAACTGGGTTTGCGGCATCTCGTCGACTTCGGTCATCGCGACATCGCGTTCATCAAGGGACAATCCTTCAGCTCCGATACGGAAGTGCGCTGGGAAGCGATACGCGCGGCCGCGCATCATTTGAACATTCCAATTGTGCCGGAGCTCGTTCAGCAGATGGAGGGTATGTCGGCCTCACCCGAAGTAGGCTATGAAGCTGCGGTGAGATTGCTGAAGACGCGCAAATCGTTCACAGCGCTGTTTGCGTTCAACGATATATGTGCGATCGGCGCAATTCGCGCGTTTCGCGAAGTGGGCATGCGCGTTCCGGAAGATGTTTCTGTCGTCGGATTCGACGACATCTACGAAGCGGCGTACCATATCCCTGCCCTGACTACCATCAGACAACCTCTACGCCGCATGGGCATGCTTGCCGCGGAAACGTTGGTGAAACAAATCGCGGAGCCGAATGTGTCGAGCGAACCATTCTTGAGCGTGGAACCTGAGTTAGTGGTACGCGAATCGACGGCAGCCGCGCGGACCACACGTAACTCCGGTCAAGGCACATCGGCAACTTCGTGAACTTCAAAATAGGCACGGTTTACCTGGGCTTTGCGCTTACCGGCATCGTGACCACGATGCTGGGCTATCTTCTCCCCCTGCTTGCCGCGCAATGGACCTTGAATGATGCCCAGGCTGGTCGCCTGTTCCTCGCCCAATTCATCTCGTCTCCCACGGGCTCGCTGATTGCGAGCCGCGTTTTGGCGCGATGGGGCGCTGCATGGACTGTGCCGATTGGAATGCTGTTGATTGCCATTGGCGTCTTGATGCTGAACAGCTCTTCCCTCACGCTCGGAGTTGCCGGAATCAGCTTCTACGGACTTGGCCTCGGATTCGCGCTGCCATCGACAAACTTCTTGGTCGTCGAGATGGTCCAGACCGGGCGGGCGGCGGCCCTGAATCTGCTGAATTTCATGTGGACCATCGGCGCGCTCGCGGCCCCGCTCGCCATCTCGAAGATGCTTCGTCCGGTTGGATTAGGAGGCTTCCTCGTGTGTCTGGCAGCCGCGACTCTTGTCGTCGGACTCGTGGAAGCCGTCGCATTCCCCAAACACTCTGAACAGGGAACCTCCGTTCATCGTGGGAATATTAGCCGACAGCGGCGTCTGCCTTTTGCGGTACTGAGCTTCGTATTTCTTTTCTTGTATGTCGGCATTGAAAATGGATTTGCTGGCTGGGTGCCGACATTCACACTGCGAGCGCAACACGCGACTCCGCAGATCACGGCCAATGTGCAGTCTAGTTTCTGGGGCGCAATCTTGCTGGGACGGCTAGTCGCGCCGCTCGTACTCCGCAAACTCACGTCGAGTCAGGTGATCGTAGGCGGACTTGCGCTGGCTACATTGGGAACGATTACGGCCATCGCCTCCAGCACGATGGCGATGCTCGAAGCTGGAGTGTTGCTCACCGGTTTCGGCTTGTCAGCGGTATTCCCTACTGCCATCGCGGTATTCGCCGAGGGATTCGGTACCGGCGGAGCCGGAAGTATCGTGCTTGGTGTCTGCGGACTGGGTGGCGCGGCCATTCCCTGGTTCGTTGGCGTGGTTTCGACACAGTCACAAAGTTTGCGGCTCGGACTCACCGTAACCGTAGCGTGTGTTGTCCTGGCCGGAATCGTTTACTTCGGAATGCATCGCCTGGCGCAACGGCGCGAGCCGGGCACGGCCTAGCTTGCTGCCGTTCCTAAACGAAACCGTTAAACGATTTTGGTTCATTCTTCACTGGAATTTCCGCTGTAGAGCACTACAATGGCACGTTCTTTTTCTTAGGAGCTGAGCGTTCAATGATCCGAAAATCGCTGACTCGACGTGATTTTGTCCGACTTGGAACCGGTGCTGTGGTTGCCGGTGCCGCATTGAAGAACACGATCCTCGAACCCTCCAAGCTTTGGGCGCTGGATCTTCCCGGCAACGGCATTCGCTTCGCCTCCATTGGTACGGGCGTTCGCGGATGTGAAGTTTTGCGCGGCGCGCTGCAGGCAGGTGGTAATTGCGTTGCCGTGTGCGATCTTTACGACGGACGCGTACGAGCCGGAAAAGAGAACGCGCCAAACACCGAGCTACTGACCAAGCATTACAAGGAAGTTCTCGATCGCAAGGATATCGATGCGGTGATCGTCGCGGTTCCGGACCATCTGCACCGGCGCATCGTCGAAGATGCCTGCGCTGCCGGCAAGGACGTTTACTGCGAAAAGCCGATGTCGCACACCTTGGAGGACGGCTTCGCCATGGTCAAAGCTGCGCAAAGCAACAAGCGAATCCTCCAGATCGGTAGCCAGCGCGTCAGCTCGATTCACTACGCGAAAGCCAAAGAAATCTTTGACTCGGGCAAGCTGGGCGAGGTTTATGCGATCGACGCATATTGGGATCGCAACAGCCCCAGCGGCGCGTGGGTCTATCCAATCCCGCCTGACGCGAGCGAAAAAACCATCGACTGGTCGAGTTTTCTGCAGGATGCGCCGAATCGTCCCTATGATCCGGTTCGTTTCTTCCGTTGGCGCTGCTTTAGAGATTACGGCGAGGGACTCGCCGGAGACCTTTTCGTGCATCTGATCTCGGGCATCCAGTACATCACCAGCACGAAAACTCCGCCTCTTAGCGCCCGATCGACGGGTGGCTTGTATCACTTCAAAGATGGCCGCGAGTACCCTGACCTGATCCAAACGCTGTATGAATATCCGAACTTCCAGGTCTATGTGCGCTGCAATCTGAACAACGATGCAGGCGAAAACATCACCTTCCGCGGCACGAAGGGAACGCTTGTGATCTCCGGATCGACCGTGGCGTTTACGCCGCAGGATACACGTCCAGAACCGGAAGGCTACTCGATCTACGGTTGGCCAAAGGATCTGCGCGATCAGTATCTCAAGGATTGGGAAAAGGAACATCCGCAGACACCCGCGTTGCAGGCTGCCATGGAGACCGAGACGGAAGTCTTCCAGGCTCCTCACGGTTACAACGACACAGCCGATCATGCAGCGCGGTGGTTCGAATCAATCCGCACGCGCAAGTCGCCTGTCGAGAATGAGGAGTTTGGCAACAATGCTGCCATCGCTTGCCACATGGCGAACGCTTCGTACTTCAATAAATCGATTGCAACCTGGGATGCCGCAACCAGGAAGATCAGGAGCTAGGCCATGGCGATCTCAAGGCGCAACTTCGTAAAAGCCGGTGTTGGAGCAGTGATTGGCGGAGCAGTGCTCGGATCGAAACTCTGGGCCTCTCCGCGTAATCTGCCGCTCGGCATTCAGCTCTATACAGTTCGCGATTTGTTGGCCAAAGATTTCGAAGGCACACTGCGCGACGTTCACAGCGCTGGATTTGTCGAAGTCGAGGCCGCCGGTTATTACGAACGCACCGCTGCTCAGTTCAAACAGGCAGTTGAAAGTGCCGGGCTGAAGTGCGTCAGCGTGCATCATTCGCTCGGCGATCTGCTGTCAAAGCCGGAACTGATCGACTACGTCCATAATTTGGGAGCTTCGTATTTGATCTGCTCTTCACCGCGAACGAAAGACGGTTCCAATCACGAGCTTACTCTCGACGATTGGAAGTGGAACGCCGACCAATTCAACAAAATGGGCGAGAAGACCAAGTTTGCGGGAATCCAGTTCGGCTATCATAACCACATGCACGAGTTTAAGAAGTTCGACAGTGTGGTTGCGTACGACGAACTGCTAAAGGGTACCGACCCAAGGCTTGTAACGATGGAGATGGATTGTGGTTGGGTTTTTGCGGGCGGTTTTCAACCTGTCGATTATCTAACCAAGCATCCGGATCGCTTCTCGCTCTTGCACGTGAAAGAGATGGTCATGAGCGAAGGCAAGCCGAAATCGACGGAACTCGGCCATGGCAGCATCGATTACAAGGCTGTTTTCGCCGCCGCCAGAAACGTGAAGCACTACTTCTATGAGCAGGAAGAGTTCGACATTCCTGCCATGCAGGCGCTGAAGATCAGCGCCGATTACCTGAGCAATCTGAAATAAAACGGGCGCTCTCGCGAGCGCCCGTGATTTTCCCTTCGCACTACTTTCCCGCCTCGTTCATTCCATCCTGCTTCGCTTGTAACTGCTGCTTTGCGGGCGACTGAGCTTCAGGGACAACCTTCACGGTCATCAGCATCGAGTCAAGCCGCTTCATCACCTGGTCGGGATCGATCTCGCGGGATAGTCCGTCATTCACGGTCTTCACGCCAGTTTCGATTTCGTAGCAGGTATCGTTCGCGTACGTGACATAGTTGCGAATCTTGGCGGCAGAACCCTTTCCGCCGTTCTCCGTTTCGGTCCAGAGGAAGTCCGCACCATTCACGTTCATGGTCTGCGCCTTCGCGTCCTTGCCGATCTTCAGCGACGATGCGCAATCTTCCTTGCTGATGTCCTGGTTGAGACTGACCGTCAGATACGCACTGTCGAAGTCCGTGTCGGGATAAAATCCGCTTGGGATTTCGACGCGAGCGATCGTGAACTGGCCTTCGAAGCCGTCGTCTTTCGGCTGCAGTTCCGAGTTGCTGGCGATCGTCTTGGCGCTGAGTTTCGTGTACTGCCAAGGATATTCAAACGAAATTCCGTAATCGCGGCTCTTGAAACTGATGTACTTCGACTTCGGCGAAGAGCTTTTGTCAGCGACCGTGACAACCTCAGGCTTCGCCGTGAATGCGACGCTCTTGGACGCATCGGACCGAACCGCCGGTCCAATCGACTGTGACGACTTCACAACAACAGGATTGGCTTTGCTCGCCGTCGAACAACCGATGGCAACGGCGAGGGTGGCAGCGGCTCCGAACAGGATCAGGGTGTGAATCTTCGGGAAGAGTCTGGCGTTTGCTGGTTTCATAAGCACCTCCGAGTGCCTGCCTTCGTAAGTGCATGACCTTCGCCAAACTGGTTTTTATTGATTCGCCGAGAGTTACGGATTTCGCGAGTGTGTTCGCCGATACACAGCGTGGAAGCGCCAGGACAGCGAACTCGTCACTTCACGGCAACTGGATGCAGCGCGTCTTGCTTCGTTTCAACCTTGATCTTTTCTGCTCCTGGATCGTACACGTGCTGCATCAGCAAGGCAGCGATAAGCATGAAACATCCGCCTGCCACGACCGCTGTCAGGCGGTTGTTGTTGAGCAGGTGATTCATCACCCAGCCGAAGAACAGTGAAGCGATGATCTCGGGCGTTACGATAAAGAAGTTGAAGATCCCCATGTAAATGCCGGTTTTTGCCGGCGGCAGCGATCCGGCAAGCACTGAGTAAGGCATCGCCAGCGTGCTCGCCCATGCGATTCCCACGCCAATCATCGTCAGCAGCAGAACGTATTTGTCGTGAATGAACACGACAGAGATGAGGCCAATCGCGCCGCAGACGAGTGACAGGCTATGCGTGTTCTTGCGTCCAATGGCGCGAGCGATCGCAGGCAGCACGAACGAGTAGGCGAAGCAGACTGCTGAATAGAGGCCAAAGCAAATTCCGCCCCATTCGATACCGGAAGTGTAAAGCTGCGATGTCGTATCGGACGTGCCGAATACATTGTGCGCAACCGCAACCGGAAAATACAGCCACATGCAGAACAGACCAAGCCACGTCAGCAACTGCACAGGCGCCAACTGTTGCATCGTCTTCGGCATGTGGGCGATATCGTGGAAGATTTCCGAAACCATCACACCAAAACCGCGCTTCTCGGCCTTCATGTTGCGAAAGGCGTCGAGATCTTCAGGCGGATATTCCTTCGTCGTTACAATCGTCCACAGTACGGCGCCGAAAAATGCAATCGCTCCCATATAGAACGAGAGCCGAACCGTAAACGGAATCGCATGTCCGCCGCTCGCAGCATTCGAAACGTGGAACCAGTTGGTCAGCATCCACGGAAGAGCCGACGCGACAACCGCTCCGAGTCCGATGAACAGGCTCTGCATGGCGAAGCCGCGCGTGCGCTGCTGTTCCGGAAGCAGATCGGCGACAAAGGCGCGGAACGGTTCCATGCTGATGTTGATCGAAGCATCGAGAATCCAGAGCAGTCCTGCAGCCATCCACAGCGCGGACGAGCGCGGCATGAAAATAAGAGCAAGCGAGCTTAGTATCGCTCCCGTTAAGAAGTACGGACGGCGACGGCCGAGCATTCCCCAGGTATGATCGCTGGCATGTCCGATGATGGGCTGGACGATAAGTCCGGTCAGTGGGGCGGCGAGCCAGAGGATGGGGATCTGGTCGGCGCGCGCGCCAAGGTATTCGTAGATGGCGCTCATGTTCGCCATCTGCAGTCCCCAGCCAAACTGGATGCCGAGGAAGCCGAAGCTCATGTTCCAGATTTGCCAGAACGATTTGGTGGGTTTTTCCATTGCTCGCCTGTTTACCGGTCGTAAATATTAGCCATGTCCTTGAGCCGTGTCGCTAGTTCCTGTGTCACAGCATCGGGTTTCATGCGCCACTTCCAGTTTCCGCTTGAGGTTCCGGGCAGGTTCATGCGAGCTTCGCTGCCGAGGCCGAGGATATCCTGCATTGGCTGAATCGCAGTGTTCGCGACTGAGCTTTGAATGCCACGGATCAAGACCCAATGGATCGGATCGTCTTTGAAGCCCAAATATGCGCGGGCGAAGGCGTGCTCTTTTTCGACATTTTCTGGCGTACGTGTGCTGTCGCCAGAGCCGCTGCTGTTCCACCAGCCGACAACCGTGTCGTTGTCGTGCGTGCCTGTATAGGCAACGAGATCGCGGACGTAAGTATGAGGCTTAAACGTTTGGGCCTGCGGGTCATTGCCGAAGGCAAATTGCAAAATCGCCATTCCCGGAAATCCGAATTCGTGGCGGATCGCTTCCACCTCGGGCGTAATCACGCCGAGGTTCTCGGCGATGATGGGCAGGTCGCCGAGTTCTTTCTGCAGGACAGCAAACAGTTCGCTTCCCGGACCTTTTATCCAGCGGCCGTGTTCGGCCGTTGTGTCGCCGCCGGGAACTTCCCAGTAAGCCTCGAATCCGCGGAAGTGGTCGATGCGGACGAAATCGTACAGTCTCAAGGCAGCGCGAATGCGCTCCACCCACCACTTGTATCCGGTCTGCTTCAGCAGCGGCCAGTTGTAGATGGGATTGCCCCAAAGCTGGCCGGTGGCGCTGAAGTAATCGGGCGGCACCCCGGCGATCTTCTGCGGATTCCCGCGCTCGTCGAGCAGGAAGTACTGGCGGTTCGACCAAACGTCGGCGCTATCGTGGGCGACGTAGATCGGGATATCGCCGATGATGCGAATTCCGCGCTCGCGGCCATAATTCCGTAATTCCTGCCATTGCCGGAAGAACTCGTACTGGAAGAACTTTTGCGCCGCAATGGAGGACGCGAGTTTCTTGCTCCAGCGTTCCATAGCTTCGGGTATGCGGCTGGCGATGTCCTGCGGCCACTTCGTCCACGCAACCAGGTCGTGTTCCTGCTTCACGGCCATAAAGAGTGCGAAGTCATTCAGCCAAGCGGCGTTGGACTGGCAGAACTCTTCGAACTTCTTCCGATCGTCCACCGGCGCGTTGGCGGCGAAGTTGGTCGCGGCTTTTTGCAGCAGAGGCATCTTGAAGTGAATCGCCGCGCCGTAGTCCACAGATTCCGCCGGAAATATCGGCAGCCTGCGAAGCTCATCTCTATTCAAAATGCGTTGCTCAACCAGGCGATCGAGGCTGATGAGCATCGGATTGCCGGCACTGGCGGAAAAGCATTGAAACGGCGAATCGGCATAGCCGGTCGGATTCAGTGGCAGGACCTGCCAGAGTTTCTGCCCGGCCGCGTGAAGCCAATCGACGAAACGGTACGCCTCGGGTCCGAAGTCGCCGATCCCGTAAGGGCCGGGTAGAGATGTCGGATGAAGCAAGACCCCACTCGATCGGGGAAAATTCATGGCAGCCACCTTAAACAGTTAGAGGCCGAATGCGCAAGACAACAGCAGTTTGCGCGATTCTGGGAGGTCCCCCCCTGGGGGTGGAATGTGAAAACAAAGAACTTACAGAAAGTTCGACAGTAAGAATGTGATTGCAAAGAAGTTGCAGGGGAAAATGTGATAGCAAGAAAGTTAGAGAGATTTTCGGTCATCGGTCATCGGTTTTGGATAGTCAACATCAGCATCAGTTAAATCGAGGAAAGTTCCCGCTTCTTCGCGCAGTTCCAGTTCAGTTGTCAAAGAGCGATGGAAGATAATTTGGGGTCTTCCCCACTATTTTGAGTATGGCCTCTTCGGATTGGTGTTACTGCCAAAATCGCGAAATTTATATTTTCTTTGGCGCCAAGCAGTTAGATGCGGTTTTGACAATTTGTTGGCCTTGACAACTTTTGTGGGCGTACAGAATCCGAAAACGTAGGGCGGGAACCGCCAATCAACAGTGGGCGACGATGAGGCCTATACTTTGCTGTCATGGACACGAATCCAAATCCGGCATCTCTCGTGGCAGAGCGTTTGGCAGACCAGTATTCCCAGGTACGCGAAGTGGAAGCCGTCGCGATCGCAGGGTCGCGCATGTCGGGGTTTGCCGATGAGCGCTCCGACGTCGATCTGTACGTGTACGTGAGTGCGCCAATCCCGTTAGACCAGCGCGCGAAAATTGCGCGTGGGGCGAAGATCGCGGAGATCGGCAATTCCTTCTGGGAACCCGGAGACGAATGGATCGACGGCGAGACGGGACTTCACGTGGATGTAATGTTCCGGATCACTTCATGGATCGAAGGCGAACTGGATCGGGTATTGCAGCGGCACGAGGCTTCGATCGGCTACTCCACGTGCTTCTGGTACAACGTGCGGGACGCCAAGACATTGTTCGATCGAGTGGGATGGTTCGGCCGGGTTTGCGAGAAGGCAAATGTGCCGTATCCGCCGGAACTGAAGCAGGCGATCATCGAGAAGAACTTCCCAATCCTGCGGAAGAACATGTCTTCGTACCGGCACCAGATCAAACTCGCGCTGGAGCGGAACGATCCGGTAAGCGTCAATCACCGTGTAACGGCGCTGTTAGCCAGCTACTTCGACATCCTGTTTGCCGTCAACGAGCAGCCGCATCCCGGAGAAAAAAGGCTGCTCCAGTTTGCAGAGGCGCTGTGCCCGAAGCGACCGAACAACATGGCTATCGATGTTCGGGCGGTGCTCCAACAGCCGTCGGTTGCTACTGTAGATGCTCTCGTGGGCGGACTGGAGCATCTCCTGAGGAGCGAAGGCTTACTGCGTGAGGATCCCGCAAGAACCTCACGCGTAGCTTGAACCGTTACCAGCTCTTATGGATCTGGGTATCGAACGCGAACCCGCCATTCTGATCGCGCGTTCCGCTGAACGAGAACCTCGGACTTGACCGGTATTGAAGCTGGATCACCTGATTCTGAGTTGAGGTCACGTCGGTCGAAAACGTGACAAAGATCTTACTGGTCACGCGCTGTTGCACCGTGACAACGGCTCCCGGATTCGTCTGACTGGTAC
>CAYWSM010000394.1:0-3854 GCA_964460935.1 uncultured Terriglobales bacterium
GTCCTGAATCTCGACTGCCTCCGGGTATTCGTTCTCGATGTAGACATCGTCACCAATAAAGACATTCTCGCCAATACGGACCCCACGCCAGCGGTGAAGCCAAATCCGAAGGTTTCCCGATCCCGGTAATAGCCTGCACAAGAGGTGCACGAACCGGTTGACGGACCTTCTTAGAAGAGTTTTTTTCACCTTAGCACCCAATTGATTTTGAGCGGCGCTGCCCATTTATCGTTTCCAAAACATTAAAGCGTTTCGGCAGAATGAACCAAAATAATCTGCATTATACGAATGCTCGTTGAATGATGTATCTACGGTTATCCTCAAATCCAGGTACTGTAGGGTGTAACCTGGTCCAAAAATTATCTTAAGTAATCAACTCGGAGAATAAGCAGCTTCCCCAGTCGTAACTAGCCCGCTAGATACTCTAACAGTCGCTGTATACCACCTGGTTATCCTGTTTCAGGGGGAAGGAATTACTGCAGTTGCGACAAAAGATTTTGAACTCTCTCCCCGCGAGGTCATGGCGCTAACCGCATAGCAGTACATTTTCCCGGACTTTACCTCCCTGTCGATGTACTCGGTGACATCTGCGGACGTGGTCCCGATCTGCTGCCATTTTTTTCCGCAGTTTACTACTCGGTTCTTGATAGAGGCCTTTGTCCTGTAAATGACGTAACTTTTAGGCTGTTCTGCGCGTGGACCGGCGGGCGGTTTCCAATTCAGCTTGACCTCGTGTTTCCCGCGACGATGCGCTTCTGCCCCTGAGGGAGTGCTCGTTCCCGGCTGTCCGGGTAAAGATGAACTCCAGAGTAGGATCGCAATGACAACGATTCCGAAAACAGCGAGAAGTCTTCGCATTCGACGTTTTTCTTTGGGCATTATACTCACTGTATGGAACACTCGCTGTCGACAATACCGGGGCACCAGACGACCGGCCAGCGTTCAATCAACACCATAGATCCGTTGTCAGACGATCGGTGGCAGGAGTTCTTGCTTGGCCGTGCGGACGCATCAGTATTCCACTCGCGTCCCTGGCTGAAGGCACTGCGTCGCGTCTATGGCTACGAACCGCTTGTGCTGACAGACGCGTCGTCTGGAGCCACCTTGCAGAACGCGCTCCTGTTCTGCAAGGTGGCGAGCTCGATCACCGGCAGGAGGTTAGTTTCCGTTCCCTTCGCGGACCACTGCGACCCACTGGTGAACAGCGAGGATGAATTAACCCGCCTGGCATTAGCCGCTGCCGAAGTCGCTGTCCGCAAAGGCTGCCGATATGTGGAACTCCGGCCAAGAACCCTAAACGTTGGCTCACCGTTCGCGCCTGCCGCTTCTTACTATCTTCACCAGCTTGACTTGTCCCAAGATGTGGATTCCATACACCGTCAGTTTCACCGTGATTGCATCCAGCGTAAAATCCGCCGCGCCGAACGGGAGAAGCTCACCGTTGAGGAGGGGAATTCCAACGTGTTACTGGGCCACTTCTACCATTTGCAGACGCGGGCACGTCTCCGTTTGGGGCTCCCACCACAACCACTTGCATGGTTCGAAGCCCTGATGTCCGAATTCGGCGAAAAAGCGATCGTGCGTGTGGCTTACTCAGCAGGAGAACCAGTTGCCAGCATCGTGACCCTCGAGTTCAATCGTACGACGGTTTACAAATACGGCTGTTCTGAGGAGCGCTCCAACCGTCTGGGTGGCGCTCAGGCCGTGATGTGGGCTGCAATCCAAGATGCATGCCGTAAGGGTCATACCGTATTTGACATGGGACGTTCCGACCTAGACCAACCCGGCCTGATTGAATACAAGGATCGATGGGGCGCCGCTAAGACCCATCTCGAATACTTTCGCTACCCGTCGAACTTGGCGCGTTTAAGAGGTCTCAATCCGGCGTTCTCCGTGGCACGACAAGCGTTCTCCAAAATACCGCCGAGCTTCGCCGTCTGGGTGGGCCGACATTTTTACCGTCACCTCGGGTAATCAGCTATTCCGCTTTCGGAATTCGTGTCGTGAACAGCTTTACCGCCGCGCCGCGTGAAACATGAAGCATGGCGATAGCCATACACCCTGAGGACCGAGGTGAGCTATAACGCGGTTCAGCATGGATGCTGCAAGTCGCTTCGCGTGCATCACTCGTTTCGAAAGTGACATGCCACTGTAATAACCTGGCAGAAGCGTCACTGAAAAATCGGATTCTTCGAATGATCGAGTCACCGCATGTACATCCAAGAGCCGTTCTTGCCAGCTACCTGTGATGGGGTCACACGTATTAGTGGGGTGGGACGGCTCTGGGGGCAGTTCATGCGTTTTTTCGAACAGACGAACAGCTTTCTCGATATCATCTCTCCGCATTCCGCGCGTCCGGCGGGTCAACATCTCGATATCAGCAACGCGAAGGCTTGGTCCACATGCTTGAATGATTTCCCGGCGAACTGAGCGAAACGCTTTCACGGTATCCATTGGAGAGCTACTTTCGTGTGGACCGTCGCTGAACTCCCATTCGTTATGTTGCCGGTGATGACGACGACGAACGAGGGGATTGAATGGGTTAGCGCTCGTGGATAACACCATTGTCATCGGACCTTCAGCCAGGGCGGCAGCAGTCTGGAGGAAATCATCCATGTCATAGATATGCTCAATGACATTGATCGAAGCTAATGCACAGGAAGCAATTTGTCCACCGTTGAGCGAAGCCTTCACAGCAGCAATATCGCCGCAAATATATTCGTCCGCCTCACAGTTAAGATGCCTCGCGATTATTTGGGCGCCGCTGCAGGACTGATCGAAAATGTCGTTATAGATTACGCGATCAGCAATATCCGCTTCCTTGATAAGGCATGAAAGGATGCCGTGCCCTCCGCCGTAGTCCACAAACGCCGAATACTTCCGCTGTAGGTCAGGGTACATGGCCCACGCCAAGATGTGAACATACTTTGTAATCGTCTCATTTGCATTTTTCTGCAGCCCGACGATATGGTCTCGAAGAAACGATGGTAGTGGTTCTCCTACATTCAATGAATTCAGCTTGGCCAAAAGCCTCCTGGCTGCGTCGTCCAATTGGTGCAATCGGCTTTGATTGAGAGGAGGAAAGGACTTATTGTGATACGAATGTCGGATTTGGGTTGTCTGAGTCATATTTAATTAAGGAGTATTGCGTGCTTCGGCTCAACCAGAATACTTACTGTGCGACCATGCTCTCCTTATACGACAATAAGGGTTAAGAGCGGCGGTATATTTAAGATCAGAACTTGAGTTGCTTCAATGGGTATTGGGGTAATGTGGCTTGTTCGCCATATCCAGCAGCACTCCCCGCGCGCACCCCAATTGACAACTATCATTGGGACGGTGAACTAGTAGCATCTACCGGCGCATTGCTTGATTTACTACACTTGTGATGGGCAAGTTTTACAAAAAGTGACTATGAAACAATTTCTTATTGCTTGCGTTAGTATGCTCCTGCTGAGTCTATTCGCAGAAGCCAAAAACTACACCGTAAAAGGGGATGGCGGGGGTGATTTCACATCTATTCAGGCCTGCGCGAATGCGATAGCTAACGGCGATACCTGCACCGTGTATGCCGGAACATATGGCGAAAGCGTTACGCTACCAGCAGGCGATACTAACCAATACAAAACGTTTCAGGTGAATGGGACGGACCTGGTTTACGTTCTCAGCTTTACTGCTGCTTCGCATACGAAGATCATCGGCTTTCACATCCAAAATCCAAGTTCTCCCACCACGGTCTGCATCCGGCTTTTGTCGGGCACAACAGACGTTTACATCACCAATAACGATATGCGGTTCTGCGGATCGGCAATTCACCCGAACTCTCCCAGCTATGCCTCATATGTCTACGTTCA
>CAYWSM010000395.1:0-27130 GCA_964460935.1 uncultured Terriglobales bacterium
GCGTATCACTCGGCGGAAATTGAGTACGTGTTCCAGACCCTGAAATCGAAGGGATTGCCGTTCACGAAAGACGACTACGCCGTCTCCGACGTGATGAGCACCTACTGGACAAACTTCGCGCGTACCGGCAATCCGAACAGCGATGGACTGCCGACGTGGCCGGAATATAACACTGAAGACAAATATCAGGTGATGCATCTCAAGGCGCCTACGCCAGAAGTGAGGCCCGATAATCAGCGAGATCAATACCTGGGGTTAGACAAGGCGTCTGCGCAAAACAACGCAAAGTAGCAACTCGCCATGGCGGGCAGCAAATGCCCGCCAAATTCGTGCTCTGCTTATTCTCCGGTCCCGAGTTTTCGACAAAGATCACGCAACGTATCTTGCTCATCTGCGGATAAGCGGCCCATGAGATCGGCGATCTGAGCCGCGTGCTCGGGAAACACGGAAGCAATCAGTTTCCGGCCGGAGTCTGTGATTTCCACGCGGGTGAAGCGGCGATCTTCGGTGCTCTGAACCCGCTTCACGTATCCTGATTTCTCTAGATTATCGACAACCATGGTCAAGTTGCCGCTCGTGCGCAGGATCTTCTCAGCTAGTTCCGAAAGACAAAGTGGACCAACGTGATAAAGAGCCTCAAGCACAGCAAACTGTGAGGGGGTGAGACCGAATTTATCGAGATGCTGGTTTGAGGCGTTCTGGACAGTATTCGCCGCACGCATCAAGTTGATGAAGGCTCCAAGGGCGCGACGTTCACGAGGCGTACCAGTGTGGCGGGAAGGCATCGTTTTAATATTGTAATAGTGTGCCTCGTTGCTTCGCAGGTCCCGCCAACCACCAGCCCAGCGAAGAAATCATGCGCATGACTTATACTTATAAAGACACGTTTTCGGAGGCTTAGCTTAATCAATGGCAGTTCCGATCAGCCAGATGTGGACGGTAGCGTCCTATGTTGTGCGCCAGAAAGTTAAGGGGCGCAAGCACTACCCGCTTGTCCTCATGCTGGAGCCGCTTTTGCGGTGCAATTTGGCGTGCGCCGGCTGCGGGAAGATCCAGTACCCCGGCCATGTGCTAAAGCGCCAACTCACGCCGGAGGAGTGCTTCAAGGCCGTGGATGAATGCGGCGTTCCCGTCGTGAGCATTCCGGGCGGCGAGCCCCTGATGCATCCACAGATCGTCGAAATCGTGGAAGGTCTGGTGGCGCGGAAGAAATACGTTTACCTATGTACCAACGCGCTGCTACTGCGCGAAAAGCTCGACCAGTTCAAGCCTTCGAAGTATCTGTCGTTCTCCGTTCACATGGACGGCCTTCGCGAGGAACACGACTTCGCAGTCTGTCGCGAAGGAACATACGACAAAGCCCTTGAGGGAATTAAGGAAGCGTTGAAGCGTGGTTTCCGCGTGACGACGAATACTACTCTGTTCGACGGCGCCGATCCGAAGCGCGTTCGCGAATTCTTCTCCACCATGATGGAACTTGGGGTTGAGGGCATGATGCTCTCCCCTGGATACACCTACGACAAGGCTCCCGACCAGGAGCATTTCCTCACGAAGAAGAAAACGCGCCAACTCTTCCGTTACATCCTGAGCAATCGGCGGCCGAATTGGCGCTTTAATATGAGCCCGCTGTTCCTTGAGTACCTGATGGGACGCCGCGATTATGACTGCACGCCGTGGGGCATGCCCGCGTACAACATCTTCGGCTGGCAAAAGCCTTGCTATCTGCTACAGGACGGCTACGCCGATTCGTACGAAGAGCTGGTTCGCGAGACGGAATGGAAAAATTACGGCTGCCAGAGCGGCAATCCAAAGTGCGCGAACTGCATGGTTCACAGCGGATACGAAGCCAGCGCCGTGAACGACACATTCGGATCGCTCAGCGGATTCCTCGCGACAGTCAAGGCAACGTTCTCGAGCAAATATAAAGATCCGGACGTTGATATCGACGCCGGCGCCCCAGCACCCAATACGGGCAAATTGGTGAATATCTCGCTATCGCAGTAATGGCGATGATCAATGTACGATGGAATAAGTAGCTCGTTCATCGGAAAATTGGTTTCACTTCGCCATTTATACATCGTCCTTCTTACTTGAACATGTCTGATCAACGCATTCCCGGACCCAACGAAATCGATGAGCAGCTCGGATTTGACCACGAGAACCTGGAGGGATGGATTCCGTCAATGGCTAGTGAAGAGGAAATCCGCGCAGCGCTGGAGAAAGCGTTTGATTACCGCGGCGATGTGACGGTTACCCTGAAGTCCGGCGAGAAGATTGAAGGTTATGTATATGACCGCAAGAGCGCAGGCTCGCTGTCAGAAAGCCTTGTTCGCATGCTTCCGAAAGACACGCCAGGGCGCTTGAACATTTCCTATGCGGATATTGCAGCCCTCGCGTTTACTGGCAAAGACACCGCGGCAGGCAAGAGCTTCGAAGCCTGGGTGAAGACGTATAACGAGAAGAAAGCGGCCGGAGAGAAGAACATTGGAATCGAATCGGAGCCGCTAGACTAATCTCGGTTTTGGAAATTCAAAGGGGCAGATCCGAGGATCTGCCCCATTTGCTTGCGATCTTCCTACTTCTGTAAGTCTCTCTGCTCGGCGCAGACGTAACGAAGAAAGTGAGCAGCCCAGTTTTCAGCTATGTCCTAGTACCGGATGCGGTTTATAAGGCTCGTTCAGCCGCTTGAGTTCGTCCTCACTGAGTTCAAGATCGATTGCCTTCACCAGTTCCTCCAAGTGATGCATCTTGCTGGCTCCAATGATCGGGGCAGTAACGCCGGGCTGATGGAGCAACCACGCCAATGCAATCTGAGCGTTGCTGACACCGCGCTGCTTCGCAACCTCAGTAATACTGTCCACCACATCGTAATCGGACGGCTGGTAGTACATCTTCTGTGCGTAGTCGGTCTTTGCGCGAGTTGTCTCGCCAGTTTTCTCCGAGCGCGACCGGTTCCCCGCGATAAATCCACGCGCCAGAGGCGACCAGGGAATGATTCCCACACCTTCGTCGATACAGTACGGAATCATTTCGCGCTCTTCTTCGCGATAGATGATGTTGTAGTGATTCTGCATCGTCGCGAAGCGTGTCAGCCCATGCAAGTCCGCTGCGTACTGCATCTGCGCAAACTGCCACCCAAACATCGATGACGCACCGATATGCAAAGCCTTCCCTGCCTTGATCACATCATGAAGCGCTTCCAGCGTCTCTTCGATCGGCGTCTCATAGTCGTAGCGGTGAATCTGGTATAGGTCAACGTAGTCCATCTGCAAATGGCGTAGGCTGACGTCGATCGCATGCATGATGTGTTTGCGCGAGAGTCCCTTCTGGTTCGGGTCATCACCATGAGGGAAAAACACCTTGGTTGCGACCACCACTTTGTCGCGCGAAACGCCGAACTCACGTAGCAGCCGTCCCGTAACCGCTTCGCTTTCTCCCAGCGAGTACATGTCGGCCGTGTCGAAGAAGTTAATGCCGAGTTCGATGGCTCTCCCCACAATCGGTTTGGCGGCAGCTTCGTCGAGCACCCACTCGCGCCATTTCGACGACCCGTAGGTCATCATTCCAAGTGCAATGCGCGAGACCTTAATTCCCGTGGAACCGAGATTAATGTATTGCATATCACCTGTCTTCCTTATTTATGACCGCAAGAACTCTAAAGTTAGCGCCCACGCCTGATTGGCAGCAGTGGGATTGTAGGCAGGACGCATATCGCAGAAGAAGCCGTGGTCGGCGTCCGAGAATTCCACGTTCGTGTACGTCTTCCCTCTTTCCTTTAACGCATTGATCACCGTTGCTCGCTGCTCCGGCGGAATGTGCTTGTCTTTCTCTCCCCAGAAAAACAGTTGAGGCGCATGGAGCGACGCCACGCGATCCAGCGACCCGTCGGGAATACCACCTCCGTAATACGAAATCGCGCACTTAAGCGGCAAAATCGTGTTGGCTGCAAATGCGACGCGGCCCCCCATGCAGTAGCCGACACAGGAGATTTCGTCAGCTTTCACGAACTGCTGCGCACGAAGCCAGTCGAAGGTGGCGCGAATGTCCGCGTCGATCCCATCTCGCGTTAAAGCCTTCGTGTGCTGCATCACTGCGGGAAAATCGTCGTAGGCGCCTTCGAATCCGGGAGCCGTCCGATGGAATAACTCCGGCGCGATGGCAACAAACCCTTGCCGTCCGAATCGCTCCGTAACATCGCGGATGTGCTCGTTCACTCCGAACGCTTCCTGCAGGACGATGAGCCCGGGCCGCTGCGGCTCGCCATCGCGAAGCCGGGAAACATAGCAATCCATTTTTGAACCGTCGGAGACTTTGAGGGTGACTTTGTCGTGCAGCAAGTTAGGCATGTCTCTTGAATGATAACAAGAGGTCGGCTATTGAACTGTGACAGCGCTTTAGCTTACTGTTTCGGCACTGTAACGCGCGATCAGTCCGGTCTGGACTGCGTACCGATACACCCTGACGAAAAACCAGCAAGCCAACAGAATCGCCAGAACCGCCAGCCCAAAGCCGGCGGCTAACTCGTATCCCGCCATGCCCTTCCCATTCACGACGCCTCGCATTCCTTCGAAAACATACGACGGCGGCAGAATATGGGCAATCATGCGCATCCACTTCGGGAGTGTGGACAGCGGATAAAACACTCCCACAAATGGAGACAGGATCGCCGGAATTGGCCAGACGAACCATTCGGCGGCAGGTCCCAGGCGCAGCACAATCGCAGTCCCAACAATCCCCAGCGCGATTCCGGACAGGAATAGCACGATCAGAAATGGTAGGAGCATCACCCCGTAGCTGAAGAACGACAATCCAAAAGCAAACGTTGCCACGACAACCATGATGCATAGCCCAACCGAACTGGTGCAGATGCTCGAAAGCACCAAACCGCTGAGGTATTCCGGCACGGAGATTGGGCTGGCGAATATGTTCAGGAAGTTCCGCGACCAGACGTCCTCGAAGAACGCCATTGTCACTCCCTGCATCACGCGCGTGAGAAAGTCCCACAATAGTACGGCGCCGAGCAGCGCCGGAACAAAGTGGTAGCCGGCGCCGGTAATCGCGTTCAGATAACGAGTGATGAATCCCCAGAGCACGATATCAATCGTCACCCACACGAACATCGGCAGCACACGCGAAGCACTCCCACGCACCAGATAATACTGGCGGAGCACGACGGCGGCGATGCGGCGCAGTTTCATGTCAGTGCAAGCTCGGTGAATTCAATTCCAGCGTAAGCGGCTCACGCGCCACGGTAATGAACAGCTCTTCTAGCGTCTCTTTCCCGTGTTCTTCGGGAAGCGTCTTTGGATTCCCTTCCAGAAGAATCTTGCCCTTGGACAAAAACAGCACGCGATCGCAAACTTCCTGCACTTCGTACATGTTGTGCGATGTCCAGAGCACGCCTGACTTGCTGGATCTGACGAAGTCCTGAATGCTGGCGCGGATGTCGCGGGCGGTCGCCGGATCCAGTGATGCGGTCGGCTCGTCCAGCAGCAGTAATTCTGGCCGGTTCAGCATCGCTTTGGCGAGCGAAACGCGTGTCTGCTCGCCGGAAGAAAGCACACCGCACTTAGTGTCGCGGAAACGAGCCAGTTCGAACCGGCGCAAATGATCCTCGATGGTGGCCGATAGATTTTTCACTATGTAGATCATCCCGAAGATCCGCAGATTCTGTTCGACCGTGAGATTTCCCGGAAGCGGTGCATAAACAGCCGCAAAGTTCGTGCATGCAAGCGCCTTGCTGCGCTGCTTCGTAATATCCACTTCGCGGATACGAATTTGCCCGGCAGACGGCGTCAGCACGCCCAAGATCATATTGATGGTAGTGGTCTTGCCCGCGCCGTTCGGGCCAAGAAGTCCGACAATTTCTCCCGGTGAAACGTGGAAAGAGATATCGTCCACAGCTACCGTGGCGCCATAGCTCTTGCGCAGATTCGAGATCGAGAGCACCGGAGTGCCCTGTTGCTGAGAGGAAGCTGTCAAGAAACTATTCTATTCAGGAGATCGTGTGCCGTGCACGATAGAAGATCAGCGCGGTAGGCCGAATTGTTGCCAGACACGGAACCATGGATTGGACGCAATTGCCTGATCATGCCTGCGATTCGCGGCTTCGCGTTCCGCCGCTGAAATACCTCGGCTGTCAGGCAGCGCGAACAAGCGCTCCAGCAACTCGATCTCGGCGATAGTGCGCTCCACATCCATGTAGTAGTTATACCAGTTTCCGCCGTGGAAAGTGTCAGCGGAAAACGTCAATTTGCTCAAAATCAAAGCCCCGTACAAAGCGTGTACGAGGCTCTGACTAGACCTTGTGCAAACGATTTAGAACAGGTTCCAGAGGAACTGGTTATAAACATCGTGATGGTACTGGACCTCCGGCGCCTTGACGAAAGTACCCAACAGGCGCGGACAACGGTCGGCCGATGCCTGCTTCAGGTCGGCGTAGCGTTCCTTCACATCCTCGCCAAACAGCTTGGTGGTCCATTCGGCTTTGCGGAAGTTTTCCATCGCATCGTAGATGTTGTCCGGCAGATAGCGCTCGGCCTGGCGCAAGTTGGCAATCTGCGCGGTTTCGCCGTGCAACCCGGTCTTAAAGATCGCATACATCACCATGTACGGATTCGCATCGGGAGCAACGGAGCGAACTTCAACACGCATGGAGCGTTCGTTGCCAATCGGAATACGCACCATGGAGCCGCGGTCGGTCGCTGAAGCTTTGATCTGGTTTGGCGCTTCGAAGTGTGGATCAAGGCGGCGATAAGCGTTCACGCTCGGGTTGAGCAACAGGCAAATGTCATTGCCATGCGTAAGAATGCGATCCACAAACTGCCAGCCGCACTCGCTGAGCATCTCCTTACCCTTGGGATCCCAAAACAGGTTCTTGCCGTTCTTGCTAACGGAAACGTTAGTGTGCATGCCGCTGCCGTTTACGCCGACAACCGGCTTCGGCAGGAACGACGCCGTGTAGCCCATCTTCGTCGCCACCTGCCGGCAGATCAGCTTATAGAGCTGGATCTGGTCGGCTGCGGCCACCACTTCGCCGTAGCTATAGTTGATTTCGAATTGCGACGGAGCGACTTCCGGATGGTCCTTCTCATTCTGGAATCCCATCGCTCGCTGCACTTCAGCCGTGGTATCGATGAAGCTGCGCAAAGGATCGCCGGGCAGCGAATGATAGTAGCCGCCGGTATTTACGTATTCGAACTTGTGGGTCTCATGATAACGGCGCTCGGCATCAATGCCCTGGAAGAGGAAGCCTTCAATTTCGTTAGCGGCATTCAGCGTGTAGCCTTCGCTCTTGTAGAGTTCGTCCGCAAGGTTCTTTAGGACTCCGCGAATATCTGCTGAGTAGGGCGTGCCGTTCTTATCGATCACATTTCCAAACACCAGCACCTTGCCTGGCCCAAACACATCGGCAGGCGCCCAGTAAAACGCACTCCAGTCGATGCCTAGCCGTAGGTCTGACTCGCGCTGCGCAGTGAAACCACGGATGGAAGATCCGTCGAACGTCAGGTTATCGAAGGAGCCGAGCAGGAATTTCTTGTCGTAGTCGAGCATGTGCAGGCGGCCTTCGAGGTCGCTGAACAGCACGGTAACGGCTTTAATGCGCTTCTCATCCTTCAGATACTTGAGGCGGTCTTCCTGGACCTTCTCGATCGGTACTCGATTCTTGCGATCTTCTTTGGCTTTCAGGTTCAGCGATTCAAGTTCGTCATAGGAGAGCGCGAGGAAGTTGCGCAGTTCAGTGGACATGGTGCTCCTGATGTTGGATGTGTGATGATCCATCCGTTGGAGAGTCTATTTTGTCTATGAAGACTAACCAAAGTAAACCGTCGAGCTGTGCAATCGCTAATTCAAAGAGTTGATGACGCTTATTTACGTAATTTATGGGATGAAAGAGCGGTAACCTGCTGTCAGCTAGACAGTTAGCCGCTGGTAGGATTGGAAATCACCAGACCAATTCATTTATCCTGACCAGCTTTCTCTTGGGGAGGATAAATGCGTGGAGTACGTCGTTTCTATTTGTGTTTCATAGTTCTGCTTTGCATTGGTTCTGCATTGGCCCAGCAGGTTCCCGCAAGCACGTACCAGGAATTGCGCTGGCGTATGGTGGGCCCATTCCGTGGCGGAAGAACCCGGGCCGCAGCCGGAGTCGGAACACAGCCGAATGTCTTTTATATGGGACAAGTAGACGGTGGAATATGGAAGACCACGGACTCCGGTCGTACCTGGCAGCCGATCTTCGATAACCAGCCCACACAGTCCATCGGTGACATTGCCATTGCCGAATCCGATCCCAACATCATCTATGTCGCCGCCGGCGAGGGACTTCGCCGCCCGGACCTCTCGATTGGCGATGGCATTTACAAATCCACAGACGGCGGCAAGACTTGGACTCATTTGGGGCTCAGGGACGGCGAGGCTATCCCTGCCATCCGCGTCGACCCCAAGGACCCGAATCGCGTGTTCGCGGCCGTCCTGGGGCATCCCTATGGTCCTAACAAAGAGCGCGGCATCTTTCGTTCCACCGATGGTGGCCAGACTTGGAAGAACATCCTATTCAAGGATGAGAACACTGGCGGTTGCGACGTCGAAATTGACCCGACCAATCCCAACGTGATCTATGCCTGCATGTGGGAATCGCGCCAGGGTCCATGGGAAGACGGCAATGAATACGGTGGAACCCACGGCGGGCTCTTCAAGTCCACCGACGGCGGCGAAACCTGGCATCAATTGACCAAGGGATTGCCCACGAATCTCGTCCAGATCAACGTGGCCATTGCGCCAAGCCAGCCGAACCGGCTCTACGCTTCTCTCTCTACGACTGACAAGACCGAATACGGCACCAGCAAAGGCGTGGGTTTCTACCGCTCGGATGATGCTGGCGAGACTTGGGTGAAGATCACCGATGATCCTCGTCCCTCGATGAAGATTGGCGGCGGTGATTTATCCGTTCCCGTTATCGATCCAAAAAATCCTGACGTCGTTTACGCATGCAGCATCGTCGCCCATAAGTCCACGGATGGCGGCAAAACCTGGCAGAGCTGGCGCGGTGCGCCCGGTGGCGACGACTACCAGAACATGTGGATCAACCCGAACGATCCACAGATCATCCTGCTGGTCAGCGACCAGGGCGCGATCATCACCCAGAACGGCGGCGAAACTTGGAGTTCATGGTTCAATCAGCCGACCGCGCAGCTCTATCACGTCATTGCCGACAATTCGTTCCCGTACAAGGTTTGCAGCGGCCAGCAGGAGAGCGGTTCTGTCTGTGTTTCCTCCCGCGGTAACGCCGGCGAAATCACCAATGCAGACTGGCATCCGGTCGGCGTCATCGAGTATGGCTACGCCGCTCCCGATCCGCTGGACACCAACATCGTCTATGGCGCCGGACGAAGCGAGGTATCCCGCTATCACTGGGACACTGGCCAGGTTCAGAACGTAACCCCGATTCCGGTTCGCGACAGGAAGTATCGTACGGAGCGCACCGAGCCCATCATCTTCTCGCCCATCGACCCGCACATCATGTACTACACCGCAAACGTCGTCTTCAAGACGACCGACCGCGGAGAGCACTGGACCATCATTAGCCCGGACCTGAGCCGACCCGACCCGGGAATCCCGCCGACTGTATCATCGTTGATGACAGGTGCCGTTGCAGGCGGTGGATACGTCCCTCCTGGCATGAAAACTCCCCAGAAGAAGCAGGGAGCAATCTATTCGCTCGCTCCATCGTTTAAGAACATCAACACTATCTGGGCCGGAACCGACGATGGCGCAGTTTGGGTCACCCGTGATGGTGGCAAGAATTGGACCAACATTACGCCTCCTGAAGTCGGCGGATGGAACAAGGTCACGCAGATCGATGTATCGCATTTCGACGACAACACGGCATACGTGTCTGTCAGCCGTTTCCGCATCGACGATCTCACTCCACTCATCTTCCGCACCCACAACGGTGGTAAAACCTGGCAGAAGATCACCAGTGGCATTCCGAACGATGAACCTGTAGATACCGTTCGCGAAGATCCCGTCCGTAAGGGCCTGCTCTTCGCGGGAACCGAGAAGAGCGTCTGGGTGTCATTCGACGACGGCGATCACTGGCAATCGTTGCAGCAAAACCTGCCGCACACATCGATGCGTGATCTATGGATCAAGGACAGCGACCTGATCGTTGCCACTCACGGCCGCGGCTTCTGGATCCTCGACGACATCACGCCTCTACGCCAGATCACGGCTCAGATAGCGCAGACACAGGCGCATCTGTTCAATCCCTCTTCCGCCTGGCGTATCGTGCGCAGTACCTGGCCCGACACACCGATTCCGCCCGATGAGCCCATGGCCGAGAATCCGCCCGACGGCGCTGTCATCGATTACTACCTCGCCAGCGCCGTTTCCGGTGCGGTGACGATCGAGATCCTCGACGCATCCGGAAACGTCGTCCGCAAATTCAGCAGCGGCGACAAACCGGAACTCACGCCGGAAGAGATTCAGAAGCAGATGATTCCTCCCTACTGGCCGCGGCCTTTCCGCGCGCCACAAACCAGTGCCGGAATGCATCGTTTGGTTTGGGATCTGCACTACACAGCTCCCACTTCAGCCGCGCACGAATATCCGATCTCCGCTGTCCCGCACGACACGCCTCGACGGCCGCAGGGGGTGACGGCTCTTCCCGGTCAGTACACAATCAGGCTGACCGCCGATGGCAAGAGCTTCACTGCTCCTTTAACGGTGAAGATAGATCCTCGCGTGAAGACAACGTCTTCGGCTTTGCAGCAGCAGTTCCAAACCATGACAAAGCTCTCTTCCCTCCTGAACGACAGCGCCAAAGCCGTGGTGGAGGCAAAGTCAGTTGAGGAGCAGTTGCAGAAGACTTCGGCCCAGGGCGCTGCCGCGGATGCCGCTAAAGCCTTTGAAAAACGAGTGAGCGAATTTCTGGAAGGTAGCGGATCGTCGAATGCCGGCCCCGGACTCGAAACTGTAAACGAGAACGTCTACGAGTTGTACAACTCAGTCGGACAGGTAGACGCAGCTCCCACGCCAGTGCAACTCCAGGCTGTCGATGCGCAAGCTCAGCACCTCCCCGCGCTGCTTCAGCAATGGCAGTCGATCGTCACGAAAGACCTGCCCACACTGAATCAGCAGTTGAAAGGCGCAGGAGCTCCTGAAATCAATCCTGAGGCCGCTCCGTCCCACGAAGAAGCCGGTATGGATCGCGACGAAGGCTAAGTATTGCCTGAGAAAACTGGGTGCCCCACTCAACGTTCTTTTCGTTGAGTGGGGTTTTTTCTTATTGAAATCAACTATTTACCACCGACGACAACATTCGCCGTTTCCACGTTCGACCCATCCACCCGCAACACCAGTTTTTCCGGCACTTTCGTGTGCTCCATGTACCGAGCATCGATCTCCCGCGACTCTCCCGGCAGCAACGAAACGTAGTTGTCATCCCACAGCACTGGAAGTACCTCTTCCTTCGTCGCCGCGTCTCGAATCGACAGATGAACCAGAAACGCCAGTTTGTCCGACGGATTGCGCACCTTCACGCGAACCGCATGTCCCCCCGATCCCACAGGCAAAGCCGTCACATGTACCTGCGTTTTCGGAAGATCGTTCAGTGCCGTCATGTCCTCAAAATACAACGTCGGAGACCACGCCGTGTCCGGCGTCTTGTCCCAATCGACCACCGAAAACTTTGCCGGAATCCAATAGAAGTTCGAACTCACGACTTTGTTCGAATGATCCGCCAGCGTAAGCTTCACGAAATAAACGGCTGGCGTATCCGGAAATTCCGGCACCGTCGCTACTGCCTTCGTGCTATCCGGATCGACATCAACCGTCGCTTCCTTATCGAAGACGTGCTTCAAGTTGGTATCGAACACCGTCACGGTCGCCTTCAGGCTCTTATGCGCCTCCGGGAATCCATTAACGACAACGATACTGCGATCGTCATACGAGAACTGTATATGCAGCGGCTCGCAGGCTTTCTTGGTGCCGAAGTATCCGCCTGCCGGCTGCAGGTAGTAGTCGTACAGGTGCCAGATGATCCCCGGCCAGGCATTGTCCATCATCCACTGGATCACGCCCGTCGAGTCGTATTTGTTCTTCGCATACGCCTCGAACATCGCGCGTTGGCCGTCGTAGGCCATGGCCTGCGCCTTCTTCTCGTACTCTTCCAGCGTCTTAGGCTCACCGTAAGTCTTATTCATGCCTTCGTTGAAGCGATCCACGGTCATGAAGCGCTCGCCGCCGGCATGAAAGTTCCATACTTCATCAATCGGCCACAAATGATCTTTCGGAATGAACTTTCGCAGCGAATCCTCCACCGGAATCGCCGGCCCCGGGCTCGTTTCCGTATTGAAACCCCAGGCCCCACCCCACTTCCTGTTCGTATCTGTGAGCCAGTAGTCCGGAGGCACCCAGTCATACGGACCCGTCATCTTCACCCCCGAAGCTCCCGTTACCGTAGTTGGCACAGCCGATGCTGACGACAGCGTCGGATTCGGCCAGTTCGTTTCCTTCTCCACTTGCAGATACGCCGTCTCTACCTCCGCCGGTGGTGGACCATCGCTTCCATTCAGCCAGACCAGCATGCTCGCGTGGCTTCGCAGTCGCCTCATCTGCGAACGTAACGATGCCGTTGCGATGTTCTCCATTCCCGGCTCCCAGTGCTTCCAGCCCTCCCAGATGTCGCAACAGCACCATCCGGCCATTACCAATAGGCCTTTTTCATCCGCCAGATCGAAGAACTTGTCTTCCTCTAACTGTCCTTCCAGCCGGATAGTGTTCAGGTTCATCGCCAGCACATACTCGATCTGCTCTTCCAATCGTCCCACCGGATGCCGCATTAGCATGTCCTGCGCCCAGCCGCCGCCGCGAATCAGCACCGGCTTGTGATTCACCCTGAATAGCCGTGCTCCTTTCGGCGTCAGCTCCGACGTAATCTCACGAATCCCGTACCGAATCGGCGCTTCATCCGAAACCGAATTCCCAATCACGAACCGCACATCGAGTTTATGTAGATTCGGCGCACCCATCTGCACCGGCCACCATAACTTTGGATTCTTCACATTCAGTTCGGGAAACTTATCCGCTGTAAAGCTGACGGTACGAGCTTCTTTCGCATCAAGCTTCACCGGCTGCTTCAACGTTTTCCCGGGCCCAAGCTCTGCAACCAGCGTTCCCTCGACAGGCTCATCCGTTAGGTTCTGCAAATCTGCATTCACCGTAAGCTGCGCCGAGTCGATAACGTCCGAGTCTGTCGGATTCCCTAGCTTCGAAATCACCTGCGGATACCGCACCGTTACCGGCCCCGAGGTCGTCAGATACACGTCCTGCCACAGCCCCATGTTCTTGTCCGGTGGCGTCGGATTCCAATCCACGAAGTTGATGGAAAAGTCCGCCGTCGTCGGTGCGAACACCTGAACCGCCAGCGTGTTCTTCCCTGCTTTAACGAACGGTGTGATATCGAATTCCTGGATGTGATAGGCTCCCGCCACATCCTTCGCATCGCCAAACTGCTTGCCGTTAAGCCAAAGGTTTGCGCGGGCGTTGATACCGTTGAAGTGAATTGATACCCGCTTCTTCACCTGCGCCGCCGTCAGCTCAAACTCCGTGCGATACCACCACGGGACCGCATATGGGCTATCCGGCGCCATGTCGCGCAGATTAAAGATGTCGCCGATCTTGTACGTCATCCCTGGCAGCTCGCGCAGGTTCGTGCTCTCAAAGATGTCGCCGTACTGCTTGAATTCCCCGGCCGCGTTCTGCGCCGCGACAACCGTCGTTGGAACCGACGCCACAATCCACTTCTTCGGAACATAGGAAGATTCCGAGATGACCTCTCCGCCTTCAGTCACCTGCTTTGAGGACTGCACCTCCCACCCATGCTGAAGCGGGATTCTTACGTTTTGTGCGAAGGAAAGAAACGGGAGAATCGAAAGAAGAAAGACGAAAAGCGAAACCCGAGTAACGACAGCGATACTTTTCATGAACGCCTCATTCCATAGCGTCGAACAGAGCTTTTGCCCCGCCGCCCGGCCGATGTTGAAGAGAACTGCATCGCGCCTGCGAACGAGGCAATATTTCGTCCAGCGAACCTAAATATCTTTATTGAAACGTATTACTAACCGGATCCCGCACACTGTCAAGCGAATTGATCACATCTCTAACCCGCGGGACGGGTTGACTGCCTTACCACTAATTCCGGCAACAGCTTCTTATGTGTCGGCAGGAATTCCCTTTTCTCCAGCTTGGCTTTGATCGCCTCACCCACAATGTCCACCGCGACGCTTCCCATCGTCTCCATCGGCTGCCGGATTGTCGTCAGCGGCGGAGTCGAGAACGCCGCCAGCGCCACATCGTCGAACCCGATCACAGAGCACTGCTCTGGTACCTTGATGCCGGCTTTCGCCAGCGCTCGCATCGCTCCCAACGCACTCACATCGTCGTAGGCCATCAGTGCTGAAAAACGCGGACCTCGCTTCAGCAATTCCTCGGTAAGTTTCTGCGCCGTATCGAACCCATGGTTCGGATCCGCAACATTCGGAATCTCCAGCACCAGTTTCGGATCGATCTTCAGCTTTGTAGATCGTGCAAACGCCTTCACGGCGTTCCATCGCATCTGGCTGTCTCCCAGCGCGCGGGGGCCGCGGATAAACGCAATCTCCCGGTGCCCTAATTCGTACAGGTGCTCGATCGCTTTCCGCGCTCCATCTTCGTTGTCCACGATCACGGAACTCATCGCGTCCGGCTGCAATTCCCTGGCAACGATAACGGTCGGAATACGATGTTTCTCCAGGTCCGACAGCAGGTTGATGTCCACCACCAGCCAGTTTGCAATGACGATCAGCCCTTCCACGCGCCGTTCCAGCATCATCTCCAGATAACGCTCGAACCGCCTCGGATCATTGTGCGCATCCGCGAAAATCGACAGGTACGACGTCTGGTATAGCGTCGTCTCGATCCCGCGCAGCAGCAGCGTGCAGAACGGATCGGTGACGTCGAACACCATCACCCCGATGGTGTGGCTGCGGCTGCCGCGCAGCGAACGCGCAAACTGGTTCGGACTATATCCCAGCCGCTGCGCGACCGACTTAATGTGTTGCTTCGTCTTGTCGGAGATATACCGCGACAGCGGCGCATCGTTCAGAACAATCGATACCGTTCCTACTGAAAAGCCGCTCTCCCGCGAGATGTCGCGGACCGTGACCATCGTCGAAGGCATCTTTTGTTTTGGCACTGTGATCGTCCGCAAAACTGATAATTGATTCCGGGCAAAAACGCAATCGGAACTAGGGTATTTCTTCCGGATTTCCCATTTGGACGTTTGTGCCTGCGGATGCAACAATATCTACATGCCAAAGATCCTGTTCCGCCCTGCCGTGATCCTCAGCACCGCCCTGCTCGCCGGCGCCGCTGTCGCGCAGCAGAAGCCAGCCACCACCACTCACAGTACGACCGCTGCCAAACCGAAAACGGCGGCTAAGACTCCGGCAAAACCAGCCACTACGACAAAGGCTTCCACCGTGACGCTCACCACCGACCGCGATAAGCTCAGTTACGCCATCGGCTATAACATTGCCCACAATATGAAGGCTCAGGGAATCGACGTCGATCCCGCAATCGCCACACAGGCATTCAAAGATGCCCTTACGAACGCCAAGCCACTAATGACAACCGAGGAAATCCAGGCGACGTTGATCAAGGGCCGCGATGCCATGATGAAAAAAGTGGAGGCGGAGCGCGGAGCCCTCGCGCAGAAGAACAAGGAGGCTGGGGATGCATTCCTCGCCGCCAACAAAACGAAAGAGGGCGTCGTTACCCTTCCCGATGGACTCCAGTACAAGATCCTGACAGCAGGCACGGGGCCTAAACCAACCGGGAACGACACGGTCGTTTGCGACTACCAGGGCACGCTGATTGACGGCAAAGTGTTCGACAGCTCCTACAAAGCCGGCCACCCACTGACCTTCCCCGTCGGCGGCGTGATCAAGGGTTGGAGTGAAGCCCTGCAATTGATGCCGGTCGGTTCGAAGTGGCAGCTCTTCATCCCGGCCAGCCTTGCCTACGGCGAGCGCGGCGCAGGCAATGCCGGCGAAATTCCTCCCAACGCCACGCTCATCTTCGAAGTGGATCTGAAGTCGATCAAAGACAAAGACGCCGCAAAGAGCGAGTAACCAATTCTCGTAATGGTGCCCACATCTGCCTTCGCTTGGCAGATGTGGGATCGACGTGTTCTGGCAGAAGAGTCATTACGACCATAACGTGCGCACACTTACATCGCAAACCTCTCTCGCATTCTTTCGGCGCAAGCGTTCGACTTGCTTTTTGTGGGTAGACCCAGCGCTTTGAGCAGAAGCACGTCCAGGATCACCGCCGGTACCAGAATCCCCAACAACGGTAGAATGGTCGCGTGCTTTCCCGCGCCGTAACGTGGTTTCGGACGATCTTCCGTTAGCGCCTGCTGTACCGCCTGCGCCACCACATCCGGAACGCTGCCGTGCGACTCCATTGCATACCCACGCTTCACGAACCTCCGTAACATGTCGCCATACTCCTCCGCGCCTCGGGGAGGCAGACTGCGGATCACCCCCTCGACATCGCCGAGTGTCTTCTCTACCGCGGGCGTGTTGATCGCTCCCGGTTCCACGATTACCACCCGCACGCCCGACGAACGAAGTTCCAGCCGCAAAGCGTCGTTCAGCGATCGCAGTGCGCTTTTGCTCGCATTTAACAAACCGCCAAATGGCAGGCTGAGGTGGGTCCCCACCGACCCGATGTTCACGATCCGCCCTGACGCGCGTCGTAGCGAAGGAAGAAACGCTTGTGTCACAGCGATCTGGCCGAAAACATTAATGCCGAAAATCCTGCGCATGTCGGCATCAGTGGCGTACTCCAAAGGCCGCACCAGGCCCACTCCGGCGGCATTCACCAGGCCGTCCAGCCCGCGCTCGCCAACATGTAATCTCACCTGTTCCGCCGCAGCATGAATAGTCGCGCGATCGGTCACATCCATGATGACTGGCCCCACTCTCTCTCCGAACTCGCTCCGAAGGCGGGCAGCGTCCTCCGGTTTCCGTACGCCGGCAAACACCTGCCATCCCGCATTCGCAAGCCTCGCTACACAAGCATGTCCGATTCCGCTGGATGCACCCGTTATCACAACCGTGTTCCCCAGTTCTTTCATAGCGCCTCCTCAATCTTCTGATGAGGGCAGAAAGATCAAGGTTCGCGAATTCCAGAAGCTCAGGCACAGTAGTCAGATCAAGCTCGGGTTCTGCCGTGAAAAACAGCGCAGCTTAACCCCCATCTTCCTATCCCAAAAGGGGAACGTTGCTGCTTGATGGCGTTAACGCTGTCAAGTCCCCTCCATCTCACAAAATCCAAGCTAACTCATTGGTTACAAAGAAAATATAAATTTCACGATTTTGGCAGTAAAACCTTCCCCGAAGCGCATACTCAAAATTAGCGGGGAATATGGTCTTGAACACTGATAACTAATAACCGATGACTGATAACTTTCTAGTACTCGTCACGACAGAACAGAATTAACGCCCCAGTCGTGCAACCACAATGAAATCAATATTTTGATACTTAACTCATTTATTCGCAGAAATGTAGCCCAAAATATAGGCCTAACCCGTTGATTCTGCTGTTCGAGGGGGATAGGGGTATATTCCGGAGTGGCTAACCAGAAGGTTAATGGTAAAGGTGGGTGCCCCACTCAACCTTCCATTGGTTGAGTGGGGGTTTTTTGCAAATCGCCGCCACAGCACCGGCGGCTAACCACTGACTACTGGCTTTACGGATCTACCTCGATCGTCGCCATCATGCCTCCATCCTCGTGATCCAGGATGTGGCAGTGATACACGAACTTGCCCGCAATCTCCGGATCGCGGAAATCCATTCGAAGCGTCACGTTCGGGTACGGCCCTGTGCCCTTCCAGTTAGGAACAGTCACGGTGTCAACAAGCGGCGGGTCTGCTACCGGTTGTCCATCGATGGCCACCACCAGGAAGTGTATCTGGTGAATATGGAACGCATGCGCTTCAGCCGTACGGTTAGAAATGGTCCAGTCTTCTACCGCGCCGATCTTGGTTTTAATTGCCGGTGGATTCATAGCATCGAACGTCCTCGGCTGCTGTCCATCCAGCGTGATAAAGAATTGCGTCGGACCGTTCGTGCCCACATTGGTCTCGGAGAAATACAGATTGCGCGTCGTTGACGGCTTGACGGCCGGCAATCCGGCAAAACGCTGCCGCGCCGGAGTGGGAATACTCGGAACTCTCGCCGGATTCACGTTTCCGCTGGCAACCGCGATGTTCGCCAGTCGTGCCGGTCCCATCGGATCGCCTCCCGGACCTGTGTCGAATCCGACCGTCTCCAGGAAACTTGTGGTCTGGTTCAGCGGAGGTACGATGAACTCCACGCGCCCTGCCGGCGGAATGTACACGGTTTGCGTGAAAAATGGGTTCGTCAGCGGGATTCCATCCTCCGAAATCACTTGCACCTGCTGCGTCTGGCCCGAAAACACCTGCAGCGCCATGAACCCTTTCGTAGTGGAGTTCAGCACGCGCCAGTATTCCTTCTGCCCGGCTTGTACGTTGATCACTGGCAGCGCCCGTCGCGGATAATTCGCTATTTCAAAGTTCACCGTGAATTGTCCGTCATCATCTGTCAGCGCATCCGTGTTGTCACGGATGACGAGCAACCGTTCCGGCAGGCCCTGTGTGAGCGAGTTGGATCCCTCAATGATCAGCGCGCCCGACGCGCCGCCGTTCACCTGCGCAGTTGAGAATCCGTGCGGGTGCGGATGGTACCAGTACAGTCCCGGCGGATCGTTCGGCGGAATCTGGATGGAATACTGGAACGGCTGGCCATCATTGGGAATGATCGTGTTCACGACTTCGTCCTGGTGACACACAGGCGGCACGTTCATTCCGTGAAAATGGATATTCGTCGAGGCGGGAGTCAACATGCCGCCAAGGCATGGATCATGGCTTTCCATCGCCATTTTCATGTTGCCCATCGCCATAGGCTTGATTTTTGCATGGCGCGAGTGCAGCGGATGCGTTGGGTCCGTAATGGTGATGTCATTTCTGAAGTTGATCACCAACTGGTCGCCTGGGTTCACGCGCAGCGTCGGCGCTTCCACCGGCGTGTTGTTGTACATATACGTGTAGCAGTAGTGCACAGCGCCGGTTGGTCCCAACTCACTCTTCAGTGCCAGATCGAGCGTGAGCACTCCGTTCTGACTCTTCAGTTCCAGCGGATTCACGATCGGGTCGCCGGGCGCGGGCCGTGGCGGGCAGACGTCCTGCGCGCTCGCGGCCAGCGAAATTGCTCCGAACAGAACCGCTACCAGGAATTTACCTTCCCAACTCATAGTCCTCCTGTAACCTGACACCGAAAATACTCAGTTTCAACTTCAGAACGGCCGCGGGGGATAGACGCCGATCGAAAGCATGCCTGGAGCATCAAGGATCTGCGGCGAATTCGGCGACTCGGTCAACGTGCAAGAATTTCCATTTACCGTGACGGTGAGAATACCGATTGCCGACTTGTTACTTATCTCCGGTTCGGGCTGTCGTCCATACTCCGCCACGTACAGAACGTTGCCGCTGCCGGTCGTATCGCGCATCGCAATACCTCCGAACCAGGGACGCTCGTTGAAGCCCCTCAACGTCGGTGATGTGCAGCCTCCCGACACGGCGCCGGTGTTTGGGTCGAAGGACGCCGCCGTTACAGTGCCCCACTCATTGTTCACAATGTAGATGAGCTTCTGGTCAGGGCTAAGGCGGATGTTCCCGGCATCAACATTAAGATTTACCCGAAACGGAATCGTCCGCTGCAGCTTGCCGTTCTGGAACTTCGTAACCTCGACATAAGCGAAGGTCGATATGTCGCCAAGGATAACGGTGCGTCCGTCGGAAGTAATATCAACTCCGCTCGGCAGATTGGGCGGATTTGATCCGGAAGCGCTAAGCAGCCCATACGCTGTTGAGTTCTGCCGGTCATTGTTCGAGACGGGAATGCCACTACTAATGTTGAACGATTCAAATGAGCCGTCTGCGTAAGCCACAACGAGCGCGTTGGCGTTCACCGCCATTCCAGCGGGCGCGCCTCCGTTCAATCCCGCTGCAGGAACGCTTTGCAGGTAGGTCAGCCCGCAACCGGCATTCGTCGTAAAGACTGCGATCGTCTTCGACGCCGTATAGCTCGCGTAGAGGTAGTTGGCGTTGGCGGCCATGCCGATTCCGTCCGGTGTGCCATCATCGCTGTCGGACGCTTGAACCACCTCCACGACTTCCTGTGAATCGAGGGAGATCGTCGAAATTGAATTATCGCCGGAGTTAGAGACATAAATACAGCGGGCGTTCACGTCTGGAATGGAAGTTATTCGAGCCGCGGAGAAAAAGCCCCCGGTGCTTCCGTACCCGCCGGTCCAGATCGTATTCACGTAAGTCAACGACGGCGCTTCATCCGTACCGGCCGCCTGGTACACCGAAATGTCATTGCCGTACGGAAATTCCACGTCGTCATTGGTGACGACGTACACCGGCGTGGCGGGCGTGGCTTGCGTTGCGCGAGTTCCCGCGCTCAACTTCTGAGCCGACGCTGGACGGGCAACAAGCTGGAGGGTGAGTACGAGGGCTAATGACGAAAGCAAACGTACGCTGTGTTTCAACACTGCCTCCTCAGGCACAAGACTCGGCATACCACCCCAAACAGCCGCCCCGAAAAAGCGACGTTACCCAGAGCTTCCCCGGAAGCGGATAACGTGGAACGGGACAAAATGACGATGGCGAACCCCGGTAGTGGTGTCATGTTCTTACCTACGTGGGCTCATGTCAACATGAATAATTATGAAAATGAATTTCATTTTCAATACTATGCAACACTGTTCACACCAGTGGAAAAAGTTTGTCCCGCTACTATCAGCCATCGTAAATCCGGCGACGTTTTCACCGAGAAACAACGCCGGATTCCGGCGATTATGCGGGGGGTTCACGTTGGCCCATGGTCACTTCAATGTGTGACTTCAGAGTGTGGAAACGGTTACCAGAAGGTGAAAGCCGATGGAAAAATCATCTGTGAATGCCGGCACAGTCGAGGATGGCGGAATATCGTCGCCCGATATTGCATTCGAACAAAACGATGGAGAATGAATTCCGTAGAGAAACGTCTGATTTCCCAAATTGGAACGACTTAGTTAAAAAAGAAACCCCACCTATCGCATTCGGCAGCGAAGAGGTGGGGCACAGAGGAGATTTTCGCTACGGCTCGTAGCGCATGGGAAGATATTTCGGTTCCCACATGGCTTGTTGCAGCGTCTGCTCCAGGTCTTCGAGAATTTCTTCGTTCGCGTAGCCTTCTTTGACGGCCTGTTTCACCGTCGCGCACGCCACTGCGAGCGAGCATTCACGGATACGAGCCAGTTCCGGATAGACTGCTGATTCGTTCAGGTCGTCTTCCGTGACTTTCGCCGCCAAAGCGCGGGCGGCTTCAAGGAACATCTTGTCGCTTACGCGCGTCACATTGCCGGCGCTGATCCCAAGCCCGACTCCCGGAAAGATAAAAGCGTTGTTCCCTTGCCCGATGCGATGGCGCTTGCCGTTGAAGGTCACCGGAGCGAAGGGGCTTCCGGTCGCAACAATCGCGCGCCCTTCGGACCACTCAACCGCTTCCGCGGCCGTGCACTCCGATTTCGACGTGGGATTCGACAACGGAAAAATGATCGGCCTCCCGTTAATCTGCGCCATCAACTGGACCACTTCTTTCGAGAACATGCCGGGAGTTCCGGAGGTACCGAGCAGAACTGTCGGCTTCACATTACAGATCGTTTCCAGCAGCGAAATGCGAGCCTTGTCCTGTACACGATAATTTGCAACTTCTTGCATATCGCGAGCGTAAGTGGCCTTGAAGTCCTCGAGCTTCGTCCGGGCTTTGGTCACCAAGCCCTGGCTATCGACGGTCCAGACCTGCTTGCGCGCCTCGTTCTCGGAAAGTCCCTCTTCGACCATGGCGGAAACGATCAAGTCGGAGATGCCTTGCGCAGAAGCGCCCGCCCCCGCGAAGACGACACGCTGATCGCGCATGCGTCCCTTGGTGATGCGCAACGCACTGAACAAGCCGGCTACGATGACGCCAGCCGTACCCTGAATGTCGTCGTTGAACGAGCACAGCTTGTTGCGGAAGCGCTTGAGCTGGAAGATGGCGTTTGCTTTCAGGAAATCTTCCCACTGCAGCAAGGTATGTGGAAACACCTTCTGCACCGCTGCGACGAAGCTGTCCACGAACGCCTGATACTCATCGCCGCGCACGCGCTTGTGCTTCAACCCGAGATAGATCGGATCTTTCAGGCGCTCTTCATTATCAGTACCGACGTCGAGCGTGATCGGCAGCGTGCTGTACGGCGAGATTCCGGCACATAGCGTGTAGAGGCTGAGCTTTCCCACTGGGATACCCATGCCGCCCGCGCCCTGATCTCCCAAGCCAAGAATGCGCTCACCATCCGTAACGACGATGATGGATGGATTGCCGATCTCCGCGTTGCACAGGACTTTCTCAATCTGATCGCGCTGCTCGTAGCTGATGTAAAGCCCACGTCCGCGACGATAGATGTGCGAGAACTTCTGGCAGGCTTCGCCCACTACAGGCGTGTAAACGATGGGCATCATCTCGTCGATGTGCTCGAGGACCAGTCGATAGAAAAGCGTCTCGTTGCGATCCTGCAAGCTCGATAAGTAAATGTAGCGCTCGATATTGCTGGTCTTCGCCTTAAAGTTTTCGTAGGTGCGATCGAGCTGTTGTCGGATGGTGCTGACCGTCGGCGGCAGCAAGCCGTGCAGGTTGAGTTCGTCGCGCTCACGAGTAGTGAACGCAGTGCCTTTGTTGGTCAGCGGATTGAACAGAAGCGCGTGACCTTTAGCATTAACCGCCATGTAGCGCTGGCCGGTTGCTGGATCAATTTTGACGCCGATTTTCATGGCAAAGCCTCGTAAGAATTTATGAGTTCGCAGTAAAGATGGTTCCACGTGGAACAACGAAATGATGTGACGGCGGTGATTGGTTTCGGATCAAATGACGTATTTCCCGAAATGGAACGGATCTGTGTGGCGATCATTTCGGTTCCCAAAGGTGCTGGTGAAGATTCAATTCCTCGCAGAGCTCGATGAGGGATTGCTGCACTGCGGAGCTGACCTCGATGCCGTACTTTTGCGCCTGAATGGAACGCTCGTATTCCTTTTCGCCCGCCGTGTAGATGCGAGGCTCGCCGGGAATGCGCGGCGAGTTACGGAGGTCGCGCATCATCCGTCCTACCATCTGTCGAAAAGCCGGGAGCGGAAGGAAGTGTTCGACATCCATGGCCAGGAAGAAGTGTCCGACGCGACGAAAGCCATGATCATCGACATCGCGCAGCGGCGAAAAGTCAGCGTGGTTCTGCAATGTGGAGCAAAGGATTTCGACCACCGTTGCCAAGCCGTAGCCTTTGTGACCGCCGAAGAGTTCGCCGAGACCACCAAGAGGCAGCAGCGCGGCATGGCGGCGATCGATGGAAGGATCGGCGGATTCGGAGTCGAGATGCGGTTCGCCGGTGTAGCTGATGACCCAGCCTTCCGGAATAGGATGTTGTGCACGAGCGGCATTTTCGAGCTTGCCGCGGGCAACAACGGATGTTGCCGCGTCAAACAGGAACGGAAAGGGCTCGTCGGTCGGGACAGCCACGGCGACCGGGTTGGTGCCGAGCATCGGCTGTACGCCATGTGTAGGAGCAATCGCAGGCTGCGAGTTGGTGAAACTGAAGCCGATCATTCCTTGATCGGCAGCCATGCGCGCGTAATATCCGGCAATCCCAAAGTGACTGGAATTACGGACCACAACCGACGCGATGCCGTGCTCGCGAGCCTTGGCGATAGCAAGTTTCATCGCGTGATGCGCGACTACCATGCCCATGCCATGACCGCCATCGATCACAGCGGTTGTAGGCGTTTCTTTTACGACATCGTACCGAGTGACTGGCTGCTGAGTACCCCGCCGGATGCGGTCGTAGTACATGGGCAGGTGAGCGATGCCGTGGGACTGGATTCCCCAAAGGTCGGCGGTGAGGAGAACATCCGCACAGATTGCCGCGTCTTCGGCAGAGACCCCCATGGCCAGCAGCACGTCCATGGTAAAGGTGCGTAGTTCCGGTACCGGCACAGATACGGGACCTCGCATTTCCACCGATGGGCTGGCAAATTGCGCCATAAAGGAAGCTTAGTTGCCGCTATGAAGGTTGGGGATGAGCGACATCACAGAAACAGGGTTACGCGTCACAAAGTCACCACGCCGTTATTCGCAACTCGCTGCAAACCAATCACTGAGGTGAGGGTTTGCTCAATATCAGGCGCAACACGCGCCGGCGAAGCTGGGGTGATCTTCCTCCGACTGGCTGGGGTGTGCGCGTAATGTGCGTATCTGATAGCCGATTCCGAGCGGTTCGTAAACGTCGGCGAGCAGGGACTTAATTCTGGTGAGGTTCTTTTCGGCGACGGCAACGATCGACGGACCGGCGCCGCTCAAGCAGACGCCTAATAGATCTTCGTGCTCGAGATGCAGCGCGGCTTCGAGGCCCGGCACGAGACACTGACGATAGGGCTGGTGAAGACGATCGCTCATGGCCTGCTTCAGCAAACCATAATTCCCGCTGTGCAGGAGTTGCAGAAACAGCGCAAGGCGTTGCAGGTTGAAGATCACGTCGGCACGCGGAATGTGCGTTGGCAGCACGCGTCGCGCTTCCGAGGTGGCCAGCGCCATGTCGGGCGTGAGCACCACGAATGCCAGCGACTGCGGCCAAGGGAACGTCGCCGCATATGCTGAACCGTCCGGAAGCTGGCAACTGGCCGTGAGTCCGCCGAGCAGGGCGGCAGCGGCATTGTCGGGATGGCCTTCGAGATAACATGCCGCGTTCAGCAGAGCCTGCGTCGGCAACGGACCCGTTATGGCTTCGAACAGACGCAATCCGGCGACGGTTGCGGCGGCACTGGAGCCTAGTCCGGCACGCATGGGAATTTCGGTCTGCACCTCCACCTTTAGAGATGGAAAATTGGCGCCAGTCTGGCGTGCAAGAAATCGGAATGCACGCTCGATGTAGTTCTCGCCGGTGAGCGTCTGATCGACAAAGTTAAACTCCAGTTTCTCAGAGCCGTCAACAATGGTGACATTGAGCCGGAGGTACAGTTGTACCGCTACCGCGAGCGTGTCGAATCCGGGACCAAGATTTGCGATCGATCCTGGAACGACGATTTCGAATTGCTTCAAATCGGTATCCACTCCGAAGTCCTCGCTCATGATTGCACCTCGGCGAGCGCTTCCTTTTCGAGATGCTGCTGCGAATGGATGATGAAGTCCGTGTCTTTCAGCGCGTGTCCGGTGAGTATGGCAACCACAGTCGCGTCCGGATCGATACGGCCGTTGCTCTTTGCTTTGCGAAGTCCGGCCAAGGTTGCGGCCGAAGCAGGCTCGCATCCAATGCCATCGCGGCCAATCATTGCCTTCGCTTCGGCGATCTCCTCATCGGTGACGTCCATGACCCAGCCGCCAGTGTTGTTGACGGCACGAAGGGCTTTTTTCCACGAGCGCGGATTGCCGATGCGGATAGCGGTTGCGACCGTCTCCGGATGTTCAGTAGGCGTCAGTTGCTTGGCGCCTGTCTGATACAGCTTCGAAAACGGATTCGCGCCAGCGGCTTGCACGACGATGAGCCGAGGAGCTTTCTCGATGAGACCGGCAGCGATGAGTTCATCAAACGCTTTGCCGAACGACGAACTGTTACCCAGGTTGCCGCCGGGAACGACTATGTAGTCCGGCACTTGCCAATTCAACTGCTCAAGCAACTCGAACATCGCGGTCTTCTGGCCCTCGAGACGGAACGGGTTAATCGAGTTAAGGAAGTAAACATCGTCACCACTCGCAAGCATGGTGTCGAGCGCGCGATCGAAGCTTCCCTCGACCTGAATGATTTCGGCGCCGAAGTCGAACGCCTGCGCGAGTTTGTTGTGCGAGAGCTTCCCTACCGGAAGGTAAACCTTGGCTTTCACGCCAGCGCGTGCGGCGTAAGCAGCCATCGAAGCTGAAGTGTTGCCGGTGGATGCACAGCCAACCGCTTTGGCTCCGACGAACTTCGCTTCCGTCATGCCGACGGTCATGCCGAGATCTTTGAAGCTGCCGGTAGGATTCCAGCCGAGATGCTTGAGACTGAGCTTCTTCAGACCGACCCACGCAGCAGCTTTGTGACCTTGCAGCAGTGTGACATTTCCTTCGCCGAGCGTTACGACTTCATGTTCGGCGTACTCCGGTAGAAACTCGCGGAAGCGCCAGACGCCGCTGCGATTCCACGGGGAGCTCGACATGCGACGCTCCAGCCATAAGTGCTTAAGATCGTCGGGGGCGACAGAGATTTCGCGTGTCACGACTTCGAGCAAGTCACCGCAGTTTCGGCATGCGAGTAAGCGCTCGTGAAGATCAAATGTTTCGGTGCATTGAATACAGCGAAGATGCATCGTTGCTCCTATCGTCCTATCGCAAAACCGGCATACTGAACGGCGGCTGCACGTGGAAGTTGAACTGCTCGATTTCCTTGAGAGCTGCTTCGAGTTTGCCGAACCGGCACGGCTCCAGCGTGATGACAAACGGCAGCGCCTCTTTCGGGAAGCCTGACTTTTGGAAGACGGCGTCGATGTTGATGTGGTGCTTGGAGAATGCGCCTGCAATTGAGGCGATGATTCCCGGACTGTCTTTCACTACGAAGCGCACGGAATACAGGTTCTCGAAGTCGCCGGTGACTGGATATGCGGTCGCGACCGGGCGATCCGGTTCGGCAGCGCCTTTATCGCGATAGCGGATGAGGTGCAGCAGATCGGAAACCACTGCGACTGCCGTCGGGTTTCCACCCGCACCGTAACCGGAGAAGACGGTGTCTCCGCCAAACTCGCCGGTGCTGATGACCAGATTCTGGCTGCCCGAAACGCTGGCGAGTGGCGAATCCTGCGAGACGAGCGCGGGTTCGACCGTGGCGTACAGCTTGCCATCGCGGAGTTCCGCCCGCGACACCTGGCGAATGGTGCAATTCAGTTCGTGAGCATAGTCG
>CAYWSM010000396.1:0-1579 GCA_964460935.1 uncultured Terriglobales bacterium
CAGCGACACCGAGCAGAAGGATATTTTCAATCGGTTGGTCGATCAGGAGTTGCTGCAGCAGCAGATGCGCGGATACCTCTTACAACCGATTCCGGAAAGCGAGTTGGAAGCGCGCCTGAAAGAAGTGCGGACGCAACTCGGCGGTTCAGAGAATACGCAGTGGCAGACACTTCTGGCGCGAGCGGGAGTCACGGAGGATGAAGTTCGCTACCACCTGCGCCGGCAGATGGAACTGGAACGGTTCATCGATGTACGTTTCCGCACAGGTATCCGCATCGAGGATCGCGCCATCTCGCATTACTACTACAACGAGTTCCTTCCGAAATTGCGTCAGGCGGGTGGCAAGGATGTGCCGCTCGATCGAGTCACAGGGAGGATTCGAGAGGTTCTGGTGCAGCAACAGATAGCGGAGCAACTTTCATCCTGGATGCAAACATTGCGCGAACAGGCGGAAATCCGGACGCCTCCGGAAGTGAGTGCAGATTCCAGCGACATTGAGTTGACACACAGCAAGTGAGTGGAACGAGTCCCAAACCGATGCGGAAACGGCGAGTCCCCATGCTGGCCGCCATTGCAGGGATAATTCTTGCCGTGATCGTTTTTCTGGGATGGTATCTCACCAGCCCGCATTTTCATGATTGGGCACGGCGGCGCCTGGTCTCACGGCTGGAAGCGATGACAGGCGGCCACGTGGAGTTAGGACGTTTCGACTGGAATCTCTCGAAGCTGGAATTCGATGTCCACGATCTGACGATCCACGGCTTGGAAGAGCCGAACGAAGTTCCGTATGCGCATGCCGATCGAGTGCTGATCGACGCGCGGATTGTTTCGTTGTTCCGGAAGGAAATTGCGCTGGATAGGGTAGAGGTGGAACATCCGGTGTTTCATCTGATCGTGTACCCCGATGGGCATACCAACCAGCCCAGACCGAAGGCCGAGAGTACAGGGTCAGCAACGCAATCGTTGTTTGATCTGGCGATCGGGCATGCGGAGCTTCGGAATGGTCAACTGATCCTGAATCAAACCACAGTGCCGGTAGATGTCAGCGCAAACGATTTGCAGCTAGGAATGAAGTATGTACCGTCGAAGGATCGCTACGATGGCGAACTGAAGGTATCAGTCGAGCAGGCGCGATACGCCAAATACCTGTCTGCCAATGCCAGCGTCGATGTGGCGTTCAGCCTGCTCGCGAACGAACTTGATGTCAATGGTCTCCACCTGATGTCCGGCAACTCCAAGGCTGATGCGAGTGGAAAGCTGGTCGATTTTAATAACCCTTCTGGCACGTTTACCTATCGAGCCTCGGTTGACGCCGCGCAGATTGCGCGAATCATGCGCGTTCCAAAGCTTCGGCGGGGACAAGCGGATCTGAAAGGAGAACTGCAGTACTCGCAGGGAAAGCTGATAACATCAGGCAAGTTCGTCGCTCGCAATGTGGAATATCGAGCACCGGAGATCTATCTGACGGGTGTTGATGCTGCCGGCGATTATTTCGTTGATAACAGCAAACTGAGTATAACGCGATTGGTAAGCCGTGTGGCGGGCGGAATCGCGAAGGGCGATATCGCGGTAGTTTGGG
>CAYWSM010000397.1:0-5479 GCA_964460935.1 uncultured Terriglobales bacterium
GCCGGCCGGCTCTTTGATTCCACAAGCGGCAACATGCGTCAGAACGTCACCATTGTGGTTGAGGACGACCGCATTCAGAAGGTTGCTCCTGCCGCTGAAATCGCGGTTCCTGCCGGGGCGAATGTTATCGATCTGTCGAACGCCACGGTGCTGCCCGGATTGATCGACTGCCATACGCACATCACCGCCGCCCCAAAGTCGGATCACTACGCCGAAATCTATAACTTCAAGGACACGCCGTTTGACGCCGCCTTCAATGCCGTCATCAATTCGCGTACCGATCTGCTGGCTGGCTTCACCAGTATTCGCGATGTCGGTTCGATTGCGTTTGCCGCTGTGGATGCGCGTAATGCGATCAATCGCGGTGACTTCCCCGGACCGCGCATCGTCGCGTCCGGCCCGATGATCTCCATCACGGGCGGCCACGGCGATCTCAACAACTATGCGCCGGAGGTTTCGTACAACTGGTTCCCGGAAGAACGCGGCTTCGCGCTCGCCGACGGTGTCGAGCAGATGCGCCACGTGGTGCGCGCGCAGATCAAGTACAACGTTGACGTGATCAAGGTCGGCGCCACCGGTGGCGTGCTCTCGAAGGGCGACAATCCTGGCGCGCCCAGCTACACGCTCGAAGAACTGAAGGTCGCCGCCGAAGAGGCGCACGCGCAGGGACGCAAGATCGCCGCTCACGCCCACGGCGCCGAAGGTATCCGGCGCGCCATCCTCGCCGGATTCGATTCGATCGAGCACGCCTCGCTCGCCAGCGATGAGGACATCCAACTGGCCATCCAGCACGGCACCTACTTCGATATGGACATCTACAACGACGACTTCCTGCTCGGCGAGGCCATCAAACTCGGACTGCCGCAGGAGAACGTCGACAAGGAACGCCGTATCGGACGCCTGCAACGCGAGACCTTCAGGAAGGCCGTGCAGGCTGGCGTAAAGATGGCGTTCGGCACCGACGCGGGTGTCTATCCTCACGGCGACAACGCCAAACAACTGGCGACCATGGTGCAGTGGGGCATGACGCCAGCCCAGGCGCTGAAGACCATTACTTACAACTCCGCTGATCTCATCGGCCGCTCGAAAGACGTCGGCGCCATCGAGCCCGGCAAGTACGCGGACATCATCGCCGTCAATGGAGATCCGCTTCAGGACATCTCCATCATGCAGAAGGTTGGTTTCGTGATGAAAGGCGGCGTGATTTACAAAGACAAGCTGACGGGAAAGAATCTGGCTATCGGTGATTGATGCCGTGAGTGCTTGGGTTCCTAATCGCTAACTCCCAGCCTACCCACTACATCTACATCGCGTCTGGCCCGCGCGATTCCGCATGCTGTCCGAGGTCCATGAAGCGCAGGTCTCGCGCCTCGTCGCGCACGGAACTTAGCGCCACCCGAACTTCGTGTATGTAGTACAAGACCGCTACGAACAGGAAAACGAGTGACAGCGCCATCATGGCCGCCGCTGCCAGTGCAGCGTCGGGAAAATATAAACCCAATCCGAGCAGGAAACATGCCGCACTCGATCCCGCCAGTGACACCAATGCTGACAGAAAACATTTCCGGATGATTTCCGCCCGCCTCTCGATCGACTCGATCTGCGAGTTGTAGGCGTCGGCTTCGTGCGCGCGGCCGTTTTTCTCCGCATCGTACTTCTCGTGTACATACTGCCGCAATCGGCTGACGATGCCCATCAATCGCACGTTAATCGAGAGGATGAGCAGCGCCGTCGCCGACACAAAGATCGCCGGTGCAACAAATGCCTGGAATAAACGAGTGACGTCATTCATGAGTCGGTGCCATTCTACGCCGCAGGTAAACCTGCTAACCGTCCTATCCAGCCGACCAGCGGGCACCGACTTCTGAACCTGGTCCGGAATGCGACCGAAGGGGGTCGCGAAACATCCAATGAGTGCTGTAAAATAGTTGCCGGAACTGTACCTCATCGTCACAGGGCTGCCGAAGGTGGTTAGCGTTCCGAATCACTCGAAAGGAATTTGTGTCTCTATGAAGGCAGCCATCCATCCGGACTACCATGAGGTTCGCGTCCACTGTGCGTGCGGGAACCAGTTTTCGACCCGCTCCACGCACCGCGGCGACATCAATGTAGAAATTTGCGCCGCTTGCCATCCGTTCTTTACCGGTAAGCAGAAGATGATCGACACCGCCGGACGCATCGAGCGCTTCCGCCGCAAGTACGAAAAGGCCGGAACCGCGAAGAAGTAAGTTCCACCACTTTCCGAAGCCTCTGCCCACGGGCAGGGGCTTTCGTGTGTTTACGGGCAGCTGTGACGCGATTCCTAGCGGTCGGCCAGTATTTCCGAAAGACTACAACGGATGGCTCTTCAGCAGGTGGCTTCCCGTCTGTCGCAAGCTCTTGGGCGAGACAGTTCGCTAGTTAGACTTTTTCGTCCGGCATATGAAACGCTTCTTGATCGCGGTGGCGGGTTTCGGCGAACGGTGAATGGGCACGAGACGTTTCTTATTGATCCGCGGTATCGCGGGCTTTTTCCGGAAACCTACGAGCCGACGGTTTGCGACTACCTTCGCGCGAACGTTAAGCCGGGAGACATCTGCCTCGATATCGGCGCGCATGTCGGCATTTACGCGCTGTGCCTGGCTCGGTGGTCGGGAGCGAATGGGAGGGTGTTCGCGTTTGAGCCGAACCCCGAGACGCGCACGGTTATCGAGAGCAACATTCGACGCAATCCGGAGGGCGAACGCATAACAGTCGTGCCGAAGGGCGTGAGCGATGAGTCGGGGAATGCGAGGTTCTTCGCCGCAGGCATCGAGGGATTCAGCCGACTGGGCGAACCGAACCGCGAGCGGACGGAGCAACACCAGTCGTTCTCAGTTCCGATTACGACGATCGACGAGTTCTGCGGTAAACATCGCATTAGGCCGGATTGGATCCTGATCGATATCGAAGGATATGAGGTGGCGGCGCTGCGTGGGGCGAGGCGGACAATCTTGAGTTGTGGGTCAAGAGTCGTGGTTGAGATGCATCCATTCCTCTGGGAGTCGGCGAGGACGTCACAGACGGAATTCATGCGATTGCTTGCGGAATATAGGCTGTCGGCAAGGGCGTTGTCGGGACAGGCGGATTTGTGGAGGGAAAACGGGCAAGTGCTCCTCGGAAATAATTGACTTAAGCAAGTATTTAGTTGACTGAGTTGATCAAGATTCAGGGAAGATTTTTTTATTGAAAACAAAGCAGTTACACGAAAACTTTGAAAACAAAGAACTTAGCTACAGGTGAGTTCCGCTCGTTTTCTTTCTCTACCCTACAATTCTGAGTATGCGCTCTTTTTGACGGTTCTACTGCCAAATTCGAGAAATTTATATTCTCTTTGTTTTCAGGTGGATAGGATGATTTTTGAGGATTTCGGCGCTTGACAAACCTTCAATAAGGGCGAGGTCAACGAGCGGCAAAAGTGAGATTCGGACCAGAATGGGAACTGCAGCCTCTCAGCCCACGAAATCGGTGTCGTCCCCTCACGGGACTTAGCGACTAGTCTGTTGTAGTCACTACCCGGAACTTACGTTCCGGGTTATGTACGGTCGGCCTTCTTCGTAGAACAAATGCAAGTTTGTGCACTGCTCTCCCTATATAACAACCCGATCTCCGCGAAAGCTGCTTAAGTTGACAGCGATTCTCACCCAGAAAAAGAACGAATCAAAGATCACCGAAATTTAACGGCATATTCATCTTTATTCATCGGGTGATTACAAACCGCAACTAGTCTCCTGACGTTCTCAAACGAGAGCGAAAAGGAGATTGTGGGGTGAGAAACACATTCTTGCGCATTGCTCTGTCTGCGTTGGCCGTGACGATCGCTGCGTCCGTGGCAAACGCCCAGGTTCATCTGATTGCCCGCGGTACGCTGACCAGTTCGCGTGCCGGATCCTACAAAGATCTTTCCGGACTTAACTACACGCTGGAAAATGGAGCGGCGGCCAACCTGCTTGGAGGTCTTGGATCGGGTATGACCTACGTCTCCGGCAAGACGTTCCTGGCGGTTCCGGACCGCGGTCCCAACGCGATACCGTTCAATTCCCTGGTGGACGACACGGTTTCCTATATCACGCGCTTCCACACCCTGTCGCTGGACCTGAAAAAGCAGAATAATGGCGACCTGCCCTATACTGTAACGACGAAGTTAGAGTCCACGACGCTGCTTCACTCGCTGCTGCCGCTGGTCTATGGCACCGGCGAAGATTACGGAATCGGATCGGGAGTGCCGCCCCTAAACAACTGGTTCGCCCATTACTTCACGGGACGGTCCGACAATTACGATCCGAACCGGAACTCCGGCAATCCTTTCGACGCGCGCTTCGACCCGGAGAGCATTCGCGTTTCGAACGACGGACTCACCGTCTTTATTTCGGATGAGTACGGTCCGTATGTATACCAGTTCCTGCGCGCCACCGGAGACCGCATCCGGAGCTTCACGGTGCCGGGCAACCTGTACGTAGCCACTCCGGAGCCGACGACTACGCTGGAACAGGGACTTAACTCCAGCGGTAGAGTTCCGAACAAAGGCATGGAAGGATTGGCCATTACGCCCGACGGACGGACGCTGGTGGGAGCCATGCAGGCACCGCTCATTCAGGATGCCGCCGAAGGCGGAGACGCCGCGAACCTCTTGCGCTTTGTAAGCATCGACATCCTCTCCGGCAAGACGCATGAATATGCGTACCTGCTGACGACCGGCTCTGGCGTGAGCGATCTCGTCGCCCTCAACAATCACGAGTTCCTGGTTGACGAGCGCGACGGTAAAGGACTCGGCGACGGCAGCAAGGCGAAGGTGAAGCAGATCTTCAAGATCGACCTTGCCAAAGCCGTGGACATCACGAAGATGGATGGAACCGAAGCCGCCAAGCACGCAGTCTCGAAGACGCTGTTCCTCGACCTCGTGCAGGCACTCACAGCGCCGAACTATACGATGACGCCCGACCAGATTCCCGCCAAGATTGAAGGAATCACGTTCGGCCCTGACGTTAACGACAAAGGCAAGAAGCTTCACACACTGTGGATTTCGAACGACAACGACTTCGTGCAGAACTATGGAGGCGTTGACAACAGCAATCCCAACCAGTTCTTCGTCTTTGCGTTCACCGACAAGGACCTAGGCGGTTCGGTGTACCAGCCGCAGCAGGTTAAGGAGCACGGACGTGTCTAGTTCTGAAATGTTGTGAGACAGGCGGCCCGCGGGCCGCCTGTTCTATTTTGCCTACAACTTTGCGGGGCGGCGGGAAACGTATAATCACCTGATGAAGTCCGTCATTCACGCCGTCTGTCCGCACGATTGTCCCGACGCCTGCGGAGTGCTGATCACGGTTGAAGATGGCAGGGCCACAAAGATCCAGGGCGATCCGGCACATCCAGTGACGCGCGGATTTCTGTGCGCCAAAGTGGCAAAGTATCTCGATCGCGTGTACTCGCCGCAGCGCGTGTTGTACCCGATGCGGCGGCG
>CAYWSM010000398.1:0-7980 GCA_964460935.1 uncultured Terriglobales bacterium
GGCCAAGCCCGCGGTTTTTCTGCTGCGAGGCGAGTCCGGCGAGCCGTATGTCTCGAAGTCGAGCAACTTGCGGCGGAGGGTACAACGGCTGCTGGGCGAGAGCGAAGGCATTTCGCGACGGCTGAACCTGCGTGAGCGCGCAAAGGTGCTTGAGTATGCGCTGACGGGGTCGGACTTCGAATCAGGGCTGCTGCTGTACAAAGTGCTGCGGCAGGAGTTTCCGAAGACCTACCAGGACCGCCTGCGGCTGCGCATGGCTCCGTTGGTGCGATTTCACCTGGAGAACCGGTATCCGCGCGTCTCGGTGACGACGAAGCTGGGGGGTGCGAAGAGTGGGTCGCTGTATTACGGGCCGTTTCCTTCGCGGACGGCGGCCGAGAAGTTCGCGAATGACGCGCTCGATTTCTTCAAGATGCGCCGTTGCATCGAGGAACTGAACCCCGATCCTAAATTTCCCGGGTGCGTGTACTCGGAGATGAAGATGTGCCTAGCGCCGTGTTTCCAAGGCTGCACTGACGAAGAATACGCGGCGGAGGTCGGACGCGTGCGCGAGTTCTTCGACAGCGGCGGACAGTCGCTGGTGCGCGAAATCAGCACCGAACGCGATAAGGCGTCCGAGGACATGCATTTCGAAACTGCGGCACTGCTGCACGCGAGATTGGAAAAGCTGAAGCCGCTGGTCGCGCAGTTGCCGGAGATCGTGCAACGGGTCGATCAGATCTCGGCGCTCATGCTGCAGCCTTCGGCAGAATCAGACTCAGTCACGCTGTTCCGCATCGAGGGTGGAAGGTTCTCGCCACCGGTACAGTTATCCGTGAACATTGCGCAGGAAGCCGGCGGCAAGCCGCTCTCGATGGAAGCGCGAATGCATGAGGTGCTGGCTGGGGCCGAGGTGGCGCAGGCGTCGGCGCAGGAAACGATGGAACAGTTGGCAATCCTGAAGCGCTGGTACTACCGTTCGAGCAAAACAGGCGAACTGTTTCTGGCTGACGATCATGGCGAACTGCCATGGCGGCGCATTGTGCGGGGAGTTTCAAGGGTGTTCAAGGGCGAGAAGGAAGCGCCAGATCTAAGCGAGAGCGCAAAGGACTACTGGCTGTTTCGGGCGAAGGTAAGGGATTGACTAACCTCGGCGAGAACAGCACGGAATTGGATGGAAGAAGCAGGGTTCGAGTTGATCCGGCATCTTCCCTTCCAGCCCTTGCGGCGATGCACGAGCAGCACTCCAGTCCGCATGAAGCTGATGTTGTATCTGAGACCCGCGATATCCCTGCCATGCCCAGCCAGCGGGGCATCTAACTATCGAGACAACGCCGCCTTCAATGTGGAGGAATCATGAAAGCGCTTCTTGCAACCACATTGCTGCTGGCCACCACAGTGATGGCGCAGCAGCAGCCCCATCCACCGTATCAGCCGCCGCCAGATCAGCCTCCGTACGTCAGCCCGGATCAGCCCCTGGAGCAAACTCCGCCTGACACGCAAGCGCCAGCCCAGCCAACGCTCTCGAATTCCGAGGTGCAGCAGCAGATTGACAGCAAGATTGCCGACCAGCCCGGACTTGGCGGATCGAACATCAAAGTTAACGTTGATGATCGTTCGGTGATTCTGACGGGAACGGTCGATAGCCAGGAGCAGCACGATCTGGCGCTTCGCATCGCCCGGTCATACGCGGGCGATCGGCCCATCGACGACAAGATCTCTATCCGCGGCCACGTCTAACTTTCGCGGATGCCCGGCCCTGTTTATTGGAGAGGGCCGGATGTCTTAGTACCTTAATAGACGATGGCGATGCTACTCACGGAAGCTGACGCTCACTGCCTCGTCTCCCGTAAAACTCATCTTCACGTGTGCTTTGGCTTCGACGGGACGGCCATCAATCGCTAACGGACGATATCGCCATCGCCGTGCGGCCATCATGCCGGCGTTTGCAAGATTGTGGTTGCCGGAAAGGATCTTGACGTCCTGGATCGATCCTGTGGCACTGATCAAGAGGAGCAGATCCACTGTTCCTGACGGGGATCCGGCGGCGACAGCCGGGTATTCGAACCTCACCGGCGCCGCGGTGATTAGAGGACGTTCCGCGGGCGAAGTGAACAATACTCTTGTCCTTCGAGCGCTCGTTATGTTGTTGCGCGGTGCAACGATTTCGGCTGACGGTTTGGCTGGTGCGATGGAAGGAGTTTCGGCGCTACGAACAGATGCAGATGGCGCGGGTTCAGTGACTGCTCGGGACTCTGGACTGCGAGGTCTGCTGTAGCGATACAGGGCGATCGAAGCCCAGATGGCATAAATCGCAAGCGCTATTACCAGAATCCGTGGAACCCACCTGCTTAGCCGCCGCTTCGGAAGACGTTTAGCCTCGCGCAATAGAGCGATGCGCAGCGGAGATGCCCTTTCGATATCCGCGGATGATAACGATAACGTTACTGCATCCTGCAGACCAACAGGAACGAGCGCCACCTCCGGAGAACTGTCCTGATTGCTGCGCAAGGGAGGCGCCTTTGCGATTTGCTCGATTTCACCGCACGCCTCGGCGCTCACACGCGTGAACCGCAATCCTGCGAACTTGCGGCTTTCGTCTGTCCAGACGACTTCGCCGACGCCATGGCTTCCCGCATCATGATCGCGGAAGGAAAATGTGAATGATTGATGTGTCTTGACGGGAGCAACAGACTGAACGCAGAGACCTGCGCGGGAAACATTGAGCACAATGCCACCGTTGTCTGGTTTGAGGTCAATATAGACAAACCGTTCCGGTGTCAGGCGCTCAAGATGGCGACGTTCGCGGAACCCCATACGCGCGCCCCCAATCAGAGTAGATCCTTTACAGATTATATGTCCGTTCACCGCAGATGGTTGCTTTGTAGCCGGAAGATATCGTCTCACCAGGACTGGGCTTTTCCGACCCCGAGCCCTCCTGTAGACTTGCTCCTGCTCGCATTCTCCCCGTCCTGTATGAAGTCCGTTTTGCTAACCGTCGCTCTGTTCACGTCCATTACTTCCTTTGCACAAGCTAACCCAACCTGGCGTTCGTGGAACCAACCGGTGGAGCCGTTCCGCATTGTCGGCAACATTTATTACGTTGGGGCCAGCGATATTGCGTCTTATCTGATCACGACACCCAAGGGACAAATCCTGCTCGATGGCGGATTTGTGGAAACGGCGCCGATGATCCGCGACAACATTCGCAAGCTGGGATTCAACATCAAGGATGTGAAATACCTGCTCAACAGCCATGCGCATAACGACCACGCCGCTGGCTTGGCCCAACTGAAGCAGTGGACGGGAGCGCAGTTCTTAGCCAGCCGCGCCGACGGCGAACAGATCGCTCGTGGAGGGCATAGCGATCCGATGTGGGGCGACAAAATGACGTTCCCACCAACCAAACCCGACCGCTTCATCGGTGATGGCGAAAATGTCATCATTGGTGACACGGTCATGACGGCCCACCTCACGCCCGGACACACCAAGGGCTGTACGACCTGGACGACCACAGTCGAAGAAGGCGGCCACTCTTATCATGTGCTTTTCCTTTGCAGCGTCAGCGCGCCGGGATACAAGCTCGTCAACAATCCCAAATATCCGAACATCGTTGAGGATTACCGCCACACGTTTGCTTATCTGAAAACACTTCCTTGTGATGTATTCCTGGCCGCGCATGCAAACTTCTTCGACATGGAGACGAAGCGTGCGGCACAACAGCGTGGCGGCACGCGGAATCCGTTCATCGATCCGCAGGAATTTCCGGAATTCCTGGCGAACTCGGAGCGGCAATTCGAGGCTGAACTGGCAGAACAAAAGAGACAATCGAAGTAGCGAGCGAAAGGCCGAACTAGCCCCGGGCGATCATTTCGGGGATGGTCGGGAAGCGATAGCCCTTGGCTTTATATCGCTCGACGATGCTTGTGACAGCCTTCACGGTGTGTGATCGATCGGTTCCGAACTGGAGATGACCGCCATCGTGCAGGAGCACTACATCTCCACCATGCACCTGGGCTGAAACCTTGGTGATGATGTGATCGGCTGAGGTGGCATTCCAGTCCCAGCCGGTCACGTTCCACATGATGGGTGTCATTCCCATGTTGCGTATGGCCCGCAAGGTTGCGGGACGCCGTCCGCCGAAGGGTGGGCGGAACAGATTCGTTTGCCTCGCACCTGTAGCGTCTTCGAGTGCGCGATTACATCTTGATAGCTCGTCGCGCAGTTGCCATCCCGACCGGAAGATCAGATTCGGATGAGTGTAAGTATGATTGCCGATCGCGTGGCCCGCATCGGCCACGGCGCGCGCAATATCCGGACGCTGATCGACATACTTGCCGATCATGAAAAACGTAGCCTTTATGGCATGTTTTTCGAGCACATCGAGCAGATGGAAGGTATAGGGATCGTTGGGTCCATCGTCGAAAGTCAAGGCCAGTTCTTGGGTTTCGGGCGATGTGCCGATAAAGGTCCTGCCGTACAACTGCGACTTCGGAGCCATGCAGTTGTATCCCGCGTAAATGAGCGCGGCACCGGCTCCGATTCCTGTGGCTAAGCCCAGCATTTAGAACGAATTGTAAATTGTTGAGGAAAGTTCGCGAATCTGCTTGCCAAGGGAAAAAAGCTGGATATACTGTGCAAAAGTTTGCGGCACCCTCGCCGCTTGCTCGACGCCCTGACTGGCCCAGGAGTAGTCATGAATCGCAAGCCCCACTTCGTTATGAACTCCCTTTCTGCGCGCAAGCGCCTACTTATGGTTGCGAACACGCGCGCGGATGCGGACCAGCGCTCAGAATTTCTCCGGCGCAATGGCTACGAAGTCGATTGCGCCAGTTGTGGTGAGATTGCGCTGGCCCTGAGTCAGACTCGCTCCTACGATGTCGTGGTATTGGCCGCTGACGACGGACATGACGTCACGTTTCTCGCCAAGGCCATCCAGAAATCAAACCCCAACGCCATGGTGGCGTGTCTCGCGGATTGCGCGAAGCCCGTGCCGCCGTTGCCATGCCATCGCATGTTGTGGAAGGGCGAACCGCTCGAATACTTTCTCGCGCGGGTAGAAACGCTCGCTGCAACCGCCTGATTCCTGTATCTTCTCCGTTGCCGTCTGTTGCCGGTATCAAGGTACAGTTCTATTCATTCCACTTATCGGGTAAAGCCGCCAATTGCAAGCAAAACACCACCCTACATCACAGTGGCGTAACAAGTTTCCGCTCAAGACGGGATATGCGTGGCTGGATTGGCTGCTGATCGCAGTCCCCGTCGCTATCGTCCTTGAGTATGTATTCCCCACTCCTCCGTTGGTGTTATTCGCGGTGGCGGCGATTGCCATCATTCCGCTGGCGGGCGCTCTTGGCGAGGCGACAGATGAACTGGGACATCACCTCGGGGAACGTGCCGGCGGATTGCTGAATGCCACGATGGGCAACGCCACGGAGTTGATCATCTCGTTCTTCGCGTTGCGCGCGGGCCATGTCGAGATCGTGAAGGCATCAATCTCCGGCAGCATCATCGGGAATGTGTTGCTGGTACTGGGAATGAGTGCGCTGGCCGGAGGACTTGGCCGTGAGCACCAGACGTTTTCGCGGCGTCATGCGAGCATCAACGGCACGATGCTGTTTATCGCCGTTGTGGCGCTGGTCATGCCGGCGGTGTTCGATCTCGCGGTTTACGGCCAGCTTCGCGAATCCGGATACCGGGTTGAAGAAATCAGCCTGTGGACCTGTTTCGTCCTGGTCATCGTGTATGTGCTGAGCATCGCTTTCACTTTCAAGAGCGCCCGGCCAAACCAACCGGCAAGCCAGGAGAAACCGGCGGGATCGGCGCGGTCGGCGCTGTTGGGACTGACGATCGCCACGGTGTTGGTGGCCATCATGAGCGAGATACTTGTCGGCCAGATCGAAGCTGCGAAACGCGCGCTGGGGATGTCGGATCTGTTTCTCGGCGTCATCATTATTGCGATCATCGGGAATGCCGCCGAGCACGCAACGGCTATTGTGATGGCGCGGTGCGATCGCATGGAACTGGCGGTGTCGATCGCGATCGGATCGAGTATCCAGATTGCCTTGCTGGTTGCGCCAATTCTGGTCTTTGCCGCATGGCTGATGGGCAAGCCGATGTCGCTGGTATTCAGTCCGCTGGAGATTGCCGGAATCGGGCTGGCCGTGTTGACGGCGCAGATGATCTCGTCCGACGGCGAGACCACGTGGTTTGAAGGCGTGCAGTTGATGGCGGTGTACGTGATTCTGGCGGTGGCGTTTTACTTTGTGCCGAGTAGCTAGGCCGACTTGGGAATCATTGTCGAAATTGAACAGATATGGCGTTAACGTTGGTGGTAGTCCCGGGTTAACGTCCAAAAGAGGGACGTGAACCCGGGGCACGGAACATTAGTTTATCTGATTACTGAATCACCTTCGAGAACAACACGTCGTGGCTGAAATCCGCCCGCTGGCCGTTTTCGCGCAGGACGCGCGCTACCTGTGCCCAATGCCGTGTGGAATGTACGAGCGCGTGCATCAGCAGTTTTTTCGGAGTGGCGCTAAACTCGCCGAGAGTATGGCTGGGGAAGGTGCGCAGTTCCTCGATGGAGACAGAATCGGCGCGAGAAAGAAACTGCCGCATCTTGTTGTGAGCCTGGGCGGCGATGGAGAAGAGTTCGTCGATGGTGATTTGCTTGAGATCCGATTTCGGCGTCATCGATTCGCCGAGCAGCCGCTGAGCGGTGTGATACTCGGCGACGAAGATATGAAACAGCAGTCCGGCGACGTTCTCCGTCGGCGTCGCTTCGAGTTGCAGCAGGTGCGGACGCCGGGTAAACAGCTCGCGCCACTTGTCGAGTTGTTCTTCCTCGTAGCGCAGGAAGTCTTCGAAGCTGATGCCGAGCGCCATTATTTGAGCCCGCGTTTCGCGATGTCGTGGCGGAACTGCACGCCTTCGAAGGTGATCTTGCCGACAGCTTCATAAGCGAGACTGACCGCCGATTTTAAGTCCGCAGCCCGCGCAGTGACGCCCAGCACGCGTCCGCCGTTGGTGGTGTATTCGTCGCCCATCTTTCGCGTTCCCGCGTGAAAGACCTTCACACCCTGCACCTGTTCGGCATCGTTGAGTCCGTGAATCACCTTGCCGAGCTCCGGCGTTTCGGGATATCCCTTCGACGCCATGACGACACAGACGGTCGAATCCGAAGACCACTTGAGATCGCCTTCGCTGAGCCGTCCTTCGGCGGAGGCAATGAAGGCGCCGAGGATATCGCTTTCAAGCCGCATCAGAATCGGTTGCGTTTCGGGATCGCCGAAGCGGCAGTTGAACTCGAGCACCATCGGGCCGCGGGCGGTCATCATCAGCCCGCAATAAAGGACGCCGCGATACTCGGCTCCCTCGTTTTTCATTGCCTGCACGACAGGCCGGGCGATGTGATTCAGAATCCAGTCGCTCATTTTGGGATCGAGCACGCTTGGACTCGAATACGCTCCCATACCACCGGTGTTCGGGCCGGTATCGCCGTCGCCGATGCGTTTATGATCCTGCGCCGCGACTAATGGAATCGCGCGTTCTCCATCGCAGAGGGCGAGGAAGGAAACTTCTTCGCCGACAAGATGTTCTTCCAGGACGACACGCGCGCCGGCGTCGCCGAGCATGCGTCCGCTGAGCATGTCGGAGGCAACCATGCCAGCTTCTTCACGTGACTTCGCGATCACCACGCCCTTACCGGCGGCCAGGCCATCGGCCTTCACAACGATTGGCGTGCTGAAGTGCGGGAGTGCGTCTTTGATCTCCTCGACGCTGATGCAGATGGCGTAGTGCGCCGTCGGGATGTGGTGGCGCTGCATGAATTCCTTGGCGAAGATCTTGCTCGACTCAAGCCGGGCGGCGGCGGCGGTCGGTCCGAAGATGCGCATTCCACGGCGGCGGAATTCGTCGACAACGCCGAGCGAAAGAGGCAGTTCCGGCCCGACGACGGTCATCTCGGGCTGCACCTTGCTCGCGACCTGAAGCAGCGAG
>CAYWSM010000399.1:0-5937 GCA_964460935.1 uncultured Terriglobales bacterium
CATATAGATTCTCAAGCACATGGGTTCCGGTGGCGTGGTCGCCTTCCTCGAAGATCATCTTCATCGGCCACTCGTATTCCATCGTGCCTTTGTCGTTCATGATGTAGCGGAAGGCATCTTGCAGGCCCTTTTTGTTTTTCGTCGCCTTGCGAATTTCGACGTCGGCAACAAGCCAGAACAGCGCGCCGCCCCAGTAGATCCTCCCTATACCGTGAGCGTCGTCAATGCCGCCATCATCCGCCGCCGGTTCGCCTCGCGGCATGTCGTCCACAAACTGGTCCCAGACGTACTCGGGAGTCAGATATCCCGCCTGCGCCCGAGCTATTGGTTCGACATAAGTAGCCATGCCTTCGGCAATCCAGTCGCGATTGTCTTCTTTGGTAGCCGGGAATGCCAGGTGCGTCATCTCGTGCGTGAGCGTCCAGTCATCATTCAATGCCGCCGCCGTCGTGTTGCGGCCGATCAGCATCATGATGGTTCCGCCATTCTCGGGCATGGTTCGACCGAAGCGTACTCGCGCACCATCGACGGCCCGGATGTTGATGTTCACGTGGTCGAGAGGGAATCGGCCAAAGTAGCGAATGACCGCCGTTGCCCCGCGCTGTACGTAAGCGGTCAGATCGGCGTTAGTGGCAGTGAGTTCGCCATCTGGGACTGTCACGGTGAATTCAGTATTTCCGGCATGAACGTTGAGGGCGTGCGTGGAACCGCCTGCCGTAAGGCTGATCGCACAGACAACGAGAAGGATGACATTCCGGCGATGAAGTCCCCACATCATCGGGAGATATCATAGCGGACTAAAGCAGATGCCCCGTTTCGCTCGTCACAACAAAACCAAAGATCTCACTTCGGCAGATAGATTTCGCTGCGTTAAGAATGTTTAGACGACATTCTCTTCCGCAGGGGCATCGCCTACTACTTCAGCGGCCTTACGCTCACTTCCTTGAACCAAACCACGTCGTTGTCACTGTGGTTCTGTAGGCCGATGTAACCCGATTCAGGGCGCGGCCCGCGATCCGGCTCAAAGGACTTTTTCTTAGGAGGAATATTCGGATCGCTGGGGTCGAACTGCGTGATCTCCGTTCCATTCAGCGTGACAAAGATCTTTGGTCCATCGAGCTTGATCTCCATCGTGTTCCACTGGCCGGGTCCCTTCGAGGCTCCGGTTTTCGAGGTCACCATCGAATAGATCACGCCGGTGCGATGGTACGCGTCTTCCTTATCATGGATCTGGACTTCGTAGCCGTGGTTCACGCCGAACCAAGGATCGGCAGGCTTGTCAGCAATGCGCACGAAAACGCCGGAGTTCGAGTCGTCAGTCTGCGTTTTGTACACCACGCGCAGCACGCAGTTGCCGAACTTCTCTGGGGTGTACCACAGCAGGCCCATGCCGCCTTCCGTTTTGAGCAGCCCGTTCTCGAACACCAGCTTGCCTGGACCGATATGTTCCCATCCATTAAGCGACTTGCCGTCAAACAATGGGCGCCATTGCTGTGCTGAAACGAGTGAAGCCATAAAGAATACGATGCAGAAGAATGCAGTTTTCACTTTTCCTCCGGGGGGCGCGGCAAGAGCACCTCTCCTGTCAACGGACAACTGAATTTTCCAACGATATCGTAGTTGCTGGTGATTGCCTGTTGCACCGCGGGCGACCAGCGGTCGAAATTCTTCTCGCCGGAAATCAGCATTAACCCAAAATAGTGCTGGCGAATCCGGTGTTGCAAATCCTGATCCGAAAGCTTACCTGCTTCCGCCAATTGCGCATAGACGAATGGGTTCGATACTTCCACCGGCTTTCCCTGTGTCACCAGCGCGCCGACATCTTCGGACAGAATATGTTCCGCCGGTGACCGGCGCACCATATCGTACGCCGATAGACATCCGCGGTTCGGGGTCGAGGGTGCCATCAGGCCGGTTTTTCCGAATAAGATGATACCCATCAGCAGCGCTGCTGCTGCCGCCAGCGCCTGTTTGGCGGCTCCGCCATCGTAGAGCCACTTCCACGCGACACCGGCGTTCAGGCAGAAGACGGCAGCCAGCTCCAGCATGTGGTTTTCGTTCGACCCCAGTTTTCCGCCGGTGAAGGAAGCCAGAATGCCCAAAACCATGTACCACATCAGAACATCGGACTGCCGGGCCATCGCCGCCCGAACCAGCGTGGCGAGCGCAAGCAGCACCAGCACAACATTGCACAAGACAAGTGGAACCAGCAGATCGAGGTAATGTTGGAAGCGATACGGATCAGGATGCGTGCCAAACATATCAAAGGCAAACGCTCCTCCGGTGCGCCATTGCATCAGCCCGAAACCAACCACGGTCAGCGCGACTGCCAGCAAATTGAACTGCGTCACGCGCTTCCAATCTCTTTTCGTCGCCAGGTACACAAAGCAAGCTATCGGCGCTGCGAGGAGAGAGTACTTGGTAAACAGCGCAACCACAAACAGCGTCACTGCCAGCCACCAAAGCCGTGGCCGCGTGATAAAGACATACAGGCCTGCCAGAATAATAGTGATCCCCAGCAGATCGACACGCAGAACAGGCATCCAGTGCTGGATCAGCAGGAACGATACGTACATCGACCCGAATGTCCATGCAACTAGCGCCGAGCGAGTCATGTGATGCAGGATCAGCGCGATGAACAAGGCGCCGAGCAACGTCGCAATTACGATCACCATCCTCGCTGGTGCGAAGGATGGTCCCCAGAAGTGCACGGGAATGGCGATCAAGTAGTACGGAACCGGCCCATACGGATTCAGCACCACAGGCCAGCTTTGCGGGTCGGGGTAGGGCGTCAGTCCATGATTGATGCGAACGGCAGCGTTAAGGACGTTTCCCTCTTCGTAATCCACCGTGTGACGAATCAACGTACGCTGGTAGGAAACAGCAAGCGCCCACAGCCCACAACCGACACTCACGGCCAGAAGCAGAACGAGCGTGAGCCGGGCTATACGCTGCAGCGGAAGTGCGGAATCGTTGGGCACTATGGGGACAATATAACGAACGCGAGAGCGCTGGCGCATGTGTGCATCAGGATGATCACCGCTACTTCAGGTGCACCGACGCTTCGCTCTGCTTCCGTTTCGTGCTCGGCTTCTTTTGATCAAACTTCGGCGCCGCGTACTTCGGCTTGATCTCATGGCAGGCGGCATCACAGTAAACTCCGCCGGTTGCTGATTCTGGCGCGGGCATGGGCGAGTTCACGGCAAGGTCGCGATCGCGCTCAAGCTGGGCTTCCACGTCGGCGATCAACTTCGCATTCTGATCGGCCGTGAGCCACTTTTTTACCTTCACCAGGTAGTTCTCGAATCGCGCGATGGGATCGCGCCGGTGCCAATAATCGAACAGGTCCTTCGGAACGTACTGCGCGGCGTCGTGGATGGCGTGCCCCTTCATGCGCATCATCTTGGCCTCGATGAGCGTCGGACCTTCGCCGCGCCGCGCCTGCTCGCACGCTTCATGTACTGCGTCGTACACCTGGCAGGCATCGGTACCATCGACGATCACGCCGGGGATCCCGTAGGCAATAGCGCGTTCCGCCAGATCTTTCACCAGAAACTGCCGATCGTTCGGCGTTGAATAAGCCCAGATGTTGTTCTCAACTATAAGCACCAAACCAAGTTTCTGGACGGCTGCGAAGTTCAGGCCTTCGTAGGTGACGCCTGTTGACTGGCCTCCGTCGCCGATGTATGTCAATACCGCCAGCTCGCGTCCTTGCATGCGCGCGCCGAGAGCGACACCGCTGAGCACCGGGATGAGATCGCCGAGCGTGGAGATCGGAGCGACCACGTTCTTCTCCTTGATATCGCCGAAATGCGACGAGGCATCGCGACCCTTCGTGGGTGAGCCGGATTTCGCCATGTATTGCATCATGATGTCGGCCGGAGAATATCCGCGGACCAGCAGCGCGCCCTGGTTGCGAATCATCGGGCCCATCCACTCGTCTTTTTTCAGCGCATAGGCGGATGCGCACGAACACGCTTCCTGGCCGAGCCCGAAATATACGCCGCCGACGACCTTGCCCTGCTTGTACAGGTTTTCGAGCGCCGTCTCCATGCGGCGGTTGAGCAGCATCCAGCGGTAGATCTCGATGCACTGCTCTTTCTTGAGGTACTTGGAATCGGTAATCGGCGGCGCGGGCGCCGAAAGGTCGCCATGCACACGGTATTCAACCTGGTCGCCGTTGATGACCGTTTCGATGGTGCAGTCGAAGCATTCAAGACGATGGTCGGGGATAGCGTAGGTGCGTGTCTGAGGAGGACGTGCGTTATTCGTGCGGGAGGGCTTCTTGGCCGGCATCGCCGACAGATTCTAAACCAGTCCGGCGGGCGCGTGCTTTTTCATGCTCCGACGCCACGGAATCGGACTACAATTTCGGCCACCTTTGGAACGCTACATGCGATTTCTTGCCGGTGGGAGCATCATCAGGATTCTGGGAAGTCTGGTGCTCCTGTGTCTATGTGGTGTCTTTGCCGCTGCGCAGTCCAGTGTCACCGATCTTCGTGGCAACGCCGCCGATCCGTTCGCGGGCGCCGATCGAAAGCCTGTCGTACTGGTTTTCCTGCGTACCGACTGTCCAGTCTCGCAGCGATATTCGCCTGCCATTCAGCAACTCGCGTCGAAGTACGCTACTACTGCCAGGTTCTGGCTGGTGTTTCCCAGCAAGGATGACAATGCCGAAAACATCGCAAAATACGAACGTGAGTTCGGCTATAGGCTGTCAGCTCTGCGTGACCCCAACCACATACTTGTGACCCGTGCCAAAGCCACCATCACCCCCGAAGCCGCCGTCTTCGATTCGCATGGCGAACTGCGCTACCACGGCCGCATCAATAACCTCTATGTCAGCTTCGGACGTTCGCGTCGCGTCGCAACCACCCACGATCTCGAAGACGCGCTAACAGCCGTTGTCGCAGGCAAATCGGTTGCAAATGTTTCCGCTCCGGCCGTTGGTTGCTACATTGCGGACGTGAAGTGATGCGTATATCCCCGGTCCTCGTCCTCATCGCTATTACAACGCTGCTTAATGCTCAGGACCCGAAGGAAACTGCCACTTTTAACCGCGATGTCGCACCCATCATCTTTCAGAACTGTTCCGTGTGTCATCGCCCCGGAGAAGCAGGTCCGTTTCCGTTGCTCAATTATCACGACGTAAAAAGCCACGCCAAGCAGATCGTTGATGTTACTCGATCGCACTTCATGCCTCCCTGGCTACCCGCGCCGGGGGACTTCAATTTCGCCGACGAACGCCGCCTTACGCCCGGGCAGATCGCAACCATTCAGAAGTGGTTCGAGCAGGGCGCTAAGGAAGGCGATCCGCGCGACCTTCCGCCAACGCCGAAGTTTACTCCAGGATGGCAGCTCGGCGAGCCCGACCTGATCCTCAAAGCTGCAAAGCCATACATTTTGTCGGCAAGCGGAAGTGATCAGTACTGGAATTTCGTGATGCCGGTTCCCATTGAGAAGACGCGCTGGGTGAAGGCCGTCGAAATTCGGCCTGCCGACAAGCGCCTGGTCCATCATGCCAACATGCTGGTTGACCGGGCGCAGTCAGCCCGTCACATGGAGAGTGAACCTGGCGCGGGATTCGGCGGCATGGAGATCAGCCTCGAATCCGAAGCTTTCGACCCTGACAGTCATTTCCTCTTCTGGAAGCCCGGATCGCTCCCTTACGTCGAGCCGGACGGACTCGCGCTGCGCCTCGATCCGGGCGACGACCTCGTTCTCAACCTGCATCTTCAGCCATCGGGCAGGCCAGAAACAATCCAGCCGAGCGTGGGGCTGTACTTCACGGACAAACCTGCAACGAAGTTTCCGATGCTGCTCCAAATCCAGAACGACCACGCGCTCGACATCCCTCCCGGAGATTCTAACTTCGTCGTTACGAGCGATTTTACGTTGCCGGTCGATGTTGACGTGCTCGCCATCTACCCGCACGCG
>CAYWSM010000400.1:0-3203 GCA_964460935.1 uncultured Terriglobales bacterium
CTGGGTGAGGTGGTATCAAGCTTGTGGGCTGAAGGATCGCAGAGTCCGCTTCGTTCCCTGTTGGTTGATGGTGTCATCGCAGGCGTCGGCGGAGTCATCACCTTTCTCCCGAATATCCTTATCCTCTTCCTGGCCATTGGCATCCTCGAAGATTCCGGCTATATGCCGCGAGCGGCGTTCATCATGGACCGCCTGATGAACAAGATCGGACTCCACGGGAAGAGTTTCATCCCCCTGTTGCTCGGATTCGGCTGTTCGGTTCCGGCCATCATGGCGACGCGCACATTGGAAAATCGCCGCGATCGTCTGGTCACCATGCTCGTAGCGCCGCTGATGAGTTGCGGAGCCAGGCTACCTATTTATGCGCTGCTGATTCCAGCATTCTTTCCCAAGGTATGGCAGGCACCAGTACTGTGGCTGATGTATATGGTTGGAATCACCATCGCGATCGTGGCGGCGAAACTGTTGCGCTCCACCTTTCTTAAAGGAACCGCGACTCCCTTTGTCATGGAGCTCCCTCCCTATCGAGTTCCCTCCTTGCGCGATTCTCTCCTTCACATGATGGAACGATCGGGTCTGTATCTTCGCAAAGCCGGCACGATCATCCTTGCGATCTCGATGATGCTGTGGGTGCTGACGAATTTCCCGAAGCCGCCAAAGGAGCACGCGAAGCTTGCGTCCAGTGCCCTTCAACCGGTATCGGCCGAGATTGTTACGGATGTGCCTGCAGTGACCGAAGCCGATCAAAAAGCATACGAGCTTACGTATTCCTTTGCTGGACGCATTGGCAAGACTTTCGAACCGGCTCTCCGGCCAATGGGATTCGATTGGAAGATCGGCACGGCACTCGTGGGAGCTGTGGCGGCCAAAGAAGTATTTGTCGCGCAAATGGGCATCGTCTATGCGACCGGATCCACCGAAGACGATCCGGTTCCACTGCGAGATCGATTGAAGAAAACCTACAGGCCGCTCGTGGGACTTTGCATCATGCTCTTCTGCCTGATCAGTGCACCCTGCATGTCAACCTTTGCGGTGACGAAACGAGAGAGCGGCGGTTGGCGTTGGGCACTCCTTCAATTTGCAGGATTAACTGTGCTCGCCTACGCCATTACCACAGCTGTGTACCAGGCGGGTCGCCTGGCGGGATTCTAGGAGGTCATTATGTACGACTACATCGCAGTTGCACTCATCCTGAGCATCGTGGGGCTGATCGCGGTCCGCTCTCTCTATCGCACATTGACCGGCAGTTCGAAATCCGGGTGCGGATGCTCCGGGGCCGCCAGTTGTAGTTCACGCGTTTCATGCGGCATGAATGCTCCGCTGGTAACGATCAAGACAAGTGAAGGGCGGAAATGACAGATAAGGAACTGATGGAGCGCAGTCTTGCCGAGCTTACCGAGCAGGTGCAAAAACACCAGCAACTGGTAAAGACGGTTCTGGAAGGACAGTCTCTTCCGCGCGGTTGCGTATGGAATGACTGCCATCATCAGCAGGCGCTCTTGAAATTGATTGTGGAAACGGTTCAGGTCCTGGATGAGACGAGAAAATCCTTTAAGTCAAAACAGCTCGAGCAGTTGCGTAAGCGTTTGTTGTCGGTCCTCAAGCAGGAAACAGATTGTTGTTCGCAGAAAGAATTTGTGCAGTTGACGCAGTAATCACAGCGCTCGGTAAGGGCGCTTAAAGCACCTACGGTCCGGCGAATACCGGAAAGTGAGGCGCAATGAAAGCTGAAGTTGAGGCTTTCGTTGCGCCTCTTTTTTTCTGAAAGGAATTGGTCATGACGCTTTCCTACCTTCGGTATTGTATGAACAGGTTCTTATTCGGATTGATTGTCATTCTTTGCGCGCAGCCATTCCCTGGCTGGTCACAAGAGGCTGAGACGACAAGCCCACTTCCGCCAACGAGCACTGGGGCCCAAGAGTCATCGGCGGAACCTGGCGAGGATCACACGGAACAGTGGAGCAGAGAATGGCTGGAGTCTCGCGGCATTATCTTCGAAGGGGAATACCGGGCGGAAACATTCAGCAACCTTCGCGGCGGAATCGACGGCAAACGGGGCGGCGAATACCTGGGCAGCGTGGATTCGACGGTAACGCTGGATTTAAATAAGCTGCACCTGGGACGCGGTGCGATCGTGATCGGCGCCCAGAACCTTCATGGCCGTGGAATCAACGATCGCAAAGTCGGCGCTGTTCAAGCGGCAAGTAACCTCGATGACGCTCCATTCACCAAATTAATCGAGGCCTATTTCACGGATCATGTCTTTGGCAATCGCGTTACTTTCAAAGCCGGGCGTCTCTATGCAGACGCAGACTTCAACACCATCGAGACTGCCGGCGACTTCCTGAATTCTTCCTACGGACTCATTCCCACCGTTCCGATGCCGACCTATCCCGCGCCTCAACTCGGCGCTAGCGTTTGGACATCGCTGACTTCACGCGTTTCTCTCGGAGCCGGTATCTACACGGGAGCAAAGCTGGATGCTCTTGAAGAAACCGCATCTCCTGTATCCACCGGAACATTCACAGTCCTGGAAACGAAAGTTGATCCCTTTTCCACCAGTGCCGCATTCCATGGCAGCTATCGAGTCGGAATCTGGCAGCAAGGCCGCAGCTCATGGAACTCACATGACCTGTCGTCTCCCGCAAGAGACTACGGTTTGTATGCAACGGGCGAGCATTGGTTTCAAAAGCCGCTCTCCGGAGGCGGAAATGTTGGTCCCAGTGTCTTTTTCCAGGTCGGTTGGTCACCCTCGGACCGCAACGAGATTTCGTCGTATTGGGGCGTGGGTGCTGCCTATCCGGGAATCGTGCCGAAGCGCCCGCAGGACAGCGTTGGGATCGGCGTGACGCAGGCACGACTGGTTGCCGGCAATGAGTCTGTGCTGGAACTCTTCTATAAGGTGCAGATGACGAAAAAAGTCTTCTTGCAACCAGACATGCAGTGGGTAAACAGGCCGTCTGGTGATGGGCGCAACGCCCTCTTGGGTGGCGTTCGCGTTGGAATGTCGTTTTAAACCGTAAATCGATGGAGGCGAAAATGAAAATACTGAGTGAACTGAAAATTGGTGAACGTGCACGACTAACAAAAGTCGGCGGTCAAGGCGAACTTCGTAAACGGCTGGTGGACATGGGAATGGTGCCCGGAGCAACTCTCACGATCGAGCGAATCGCCCCACTCGGCGACCCACTGGACATCAAGGT
>CAYWSM010000401.1:0-6813 GCA_964460935.1 uncultured Terriglobales bacterium
GGTTGCGGCTATCGATGATTTCCGGCGGCTGTTTCCCGATCTTTCCGTCCAGTTTTACAACAACGATCACACCTTCCAGAAATTTGCCGCTGAACATCTGAAAGAGTCGGACGTCGTCATCGTCCACGAATGGAATGAGCCGCAGGTCGTGAATGCAATTCTTGAGCTGAAATCGAAGTACGGCTTCAAGGCTCTTCTGCACGACACGCATCATCGGGCGTACACGAGCCCGAGAGACATTCTGCAGTTTCGTCTCGACTTGTTCGACGGTGTGCTCGCGTTCGGCGAAGCCATTCGCAAGATCTATACGGACGGATTTGGCATTCCCAACGCCTGGACGTTTCACGAAGCAGCCGATGTGGAGCACTTCAAGCCGTTGCCGCTGGAGAAGGAAATCGACGTCGTGTGGGTCGGCAACTGGGGCGACGAAGAGCGCACGAAGGAGCTGCAGGAATTCCTGATGGCTCCGGCATCTGCCAGGCCGCGGCGCAAAGTGGTGGTGCATGGGGTGCGCTATCCGGAGAACGCGATTGAGATGCTGGAAAAATCGGGCATCGAGTACCGGGGCTATCTGCCCAACCTCAGCGCTCCGCGTGTCTACGGGCAAAGCAAGCTGGCATTGCACGTTCCGCGACGTCAATACACAAACGGGCTCAGCGGCATTCCGACCATTCGCGTGTTTGAAACGTTGGCGTGTGGCATACCGCTATTGTCGTCACCATGGGAGGACATGGAAGGTCTGTTCCGGCCTGGACAAGATTACCTTTGTGTTCCCAACGGGCAGGCGCTCAAGTCGGAGATGGAGCGTCTCCTGAAAGACGACCGGGCAAGAGCACAAATTGCTGCGAACGGAATGGAAACCATTCGCAACCGGCATAGCTGCGACCATCGGGCAGAACAATTACTGAACATCTGCGAGGAACTGCGCGCTTGAAGATATTCGTATTTGGATCGAGCCTTACCTCTTCGTACTGGAATGGCGCCGCTACTTACTACCGCGGCGTTTACAAATACCTGCACAAACTGGGCTACCAGGTTACCTTTGCCGAGCCCGATATTTACGGCCGCCAGCAGAATCGGGACGCAGGTGACATCAACTACGCCGATGTAATTGTCTATCAGACGCCGGATGACATAGACGCGCTTCTGGCGAAGGCTGCGGAATGTGACCTGGTGATCAAGCACAGCGGTGTGGGCGCCGACGATGAACTTCTCGAGGCGCGTATTCTCGAATGCAAATCCGACGAAACCCACGTGGCCTTCTGGGATGTGGATGCGCCGGCGACTTTGGCGCGCGTGGAAGAAAACGCCGGAGATCCATTTCGGGTGCTGATCCCGCAATACGACTTCATCTTCACTTACGGCGGTGGGCTGGCGATCGTGCAGCATTATCTCGATCTTGGCGCACAGAACTGCCATCCGGTTTACAACGGACTTGATCCGGACCACCACCATCCCGTGCCGCCGGATCCTGAGTTTGCCTGTGACCTGGCTTTTGTCGGGCATCGGCTGCCAGACAGGGAGAAGCGTGTCGAGGATTTCTTTCTTCGCGCAGCCCGACTCGCTCCTGAGTTGAAGTTCATTCTTGGTGGAGAAGGTTGGGGCAGCAAATCACTTCCCTCGAACGTGAAATGGATCGGCCATGTTCCGACCAGCCGCCATAATGTGGCGAACGTTTCTGCACGCATGGTGCTGAACATCAACAGGGAATCGATGGCGAATGTCGGATTCTCCCCGCCAACCAGAGTTTTCGAAGCAGCCGGCGCCGGCTCATGCCTGATCACCGACGAGTGGCCCGGCGTCGAGCATTTCTTCAGCATCGGCGACGAAATTCTTGTCGCTTCATCGGCCGAGCAAATCGTCGAACACCTGCGTAAGCACTCAGCGGAGCAATGCCGGAGAATCGGCCACGCTATGCGGCGTCGGGCATGCCTGGAGCACACTTACGAACTGCGCGTGAAAAAAGTGGACACGCTCCTTAAGGCTGCACATCAGCGATCCACCACGGCCGCCTAGGCGGTTTAGACGGGGGAGACAAGTTGAAGATCGTTATTTTGGGGCTTTCGATCACGTCATCTTGGGGGAACGGTCACGCCACCACTTTTCGTGCACTGGCGCGGGCATTACACAAACGCGGACACTGCATTGTGTTCTATGAGCATGACGTTGAGTGGTACGCCTCCAACCGCGATCTTCCGAATCCACCTTTTTGTGAAGTACGTCTTTTCCACGATTGGAGGCAGATTCGGAATTCCGTGAAGCAGGAGTTGAGCGATTCAGACGTCGCGATGGTGGGCTCCTACTTTCCCGACGGGCTTCAAGCGATCGATGACGTTTTCGATTCGCATGTGCCGGTCAAGACGTTCTACGATATTGATACACCCATTACGGTCTCCGATCTGCGAGCCCAGGGACGAACAACTTACTTGCGCGCCGACCAGGTACCCGGCTTCGATGTGTACTTCAGCTTTACCGGCGGCCCCATGCTTCGGGAAATTGAATCACGCTTCGGAGCCAAACGCGCAGTGCCGCTCTACTGTTCATTCGATCCTGAGGAGTACCGCAACTTCGGCATCAACAAGCGCTTCGCTTGCGATCTGAGTTATATGGGGACGTACGCTCACGATCGGCAACCCAAGATTAACGAACTACTCTGCGAGCCTGCTCAGTCGCTGGCGGAAATGAAGTTCCTCGTAGCTGGGCCGCAGTATCCGAAATCGATCAAGTGGCCGGAAAATGTTCGTCGAATCGTTCACCTGAATCCTCGCTGGCATGCGCGTTTCTACTCATCTTCCAGGTTCACGCTGAACGTAACTCGACGCGATATGGTGCAGGCGGGATATTCGCCTTCAGTGCGCCTTTTCGAGGCCGCCGCCTGTGCGGCTACCATCATTTCAGATAACTGGCCTGGACTGGACACGTTCTTTTCGCCAGGCGAAGAGATACTGCTGCCCGTCAGCAGCAAGGATGTGGTGCATCTCCTCCGCGATGTTTCTCCTGAAGAAGCACGCGGCATCGGACGTCGAGCTCAGCAGCGAGTGCTGTCTGAGCACACGAGCGGCAAACGAGCGGAGCAGTTTGAGTTGGCCATCGGCTCGAAACAGCGCAGGAATATCGACTCGCAGCCGGCAATCTCTGATCTGGTCACGACAATTCACGCCTGAGCGCCTTTCCCGCCAACAAATCCCCGTGTGATGGCATCTAGGTAGGAGCGCTGCCGCAAGCGGGGCGGCCCTCCCTGACGTAAATCACTCACAGAAAGGTGCACATGAGAATTGCGCTGATCGTGCCACCCTTCATTCCGGTTCCGCCAAAACGTTATGGAGGCACTGAACTTTTCGCAGCGCACCTCGCTCAAGGTCTTGCCAAGCTTGGATTTGACGTGGTGATTTATACCAATGGTGAATCGACCATCGATGTGGAAAAACGATGGCTTTATCCAGAGTCACTCTGGCCCATTGACGGCGAAATTCATACGAACCTGCGCGACATCAACCATGGAGCCTGGGCAGTGCATGATGCCGCCAAGTCTGCAGACATCATCCACGTCAGCAACGCACCCAGCCTGGTTCACTCGCGGTTTGTGGATATCCCATTCGTGTACACGCTTCATCATCCTCACGAAAAAGGATTAAGCGACTTCTACTCGCATTATCCCGATCCCTGGTACGTATGTATCAGCGAGTTTCAACGCAAACTGGAAGAATTGCCCAGGTTGCGTACCATCCATCACGGTATTGATCCTGCGGATTACAGATTTGGAAGGGGAGAGAGAACTCATTTCACGTTTCTGGGCCGAATTGCGCCGGTTAAAGGAACTCATAACGCGATTGAGATTGCCAAGCGCAGCGGTATTCCATTGAAGATCGCGGGAGAAATCCAGCCAAGGTTCAAGGACTACTTCGAGTCGAAAATTCAGCCTCACATTGATGGCAAACTTGTTGAGTACGTCGGTGAGGCAGACCTGGCGATGAAGAATGAGCTCTTGGGGTCATCCCTCGGTTTGCTGTTTCCCATCGAATGGGACGAACCCTTTGGCTTGGTCATGATCGAAGCGATGGCGTGTGGTGCTCCGGTGTACGCGCTGTCCGGCGGTTCCGTGACGGAGATCGTCAAGGATGGCGTTTCGGGATATATCGGGAAGTCGATCGATGAATTGGTGATTCGTACCAGGAATGCGCCAAACTTCGATTTCGAAGGTGTCCGAAATTACGTGATGGAAAAGTTCTCTCTCGATCGGATGGTTCAGAGCTACGCCGATCTCTACACGGAAATTTTGGGAGAAAAGACTGCTGAAGTGGCCAAAGATACCTTGTTGTTGGGCGAAGTTGATCCCCGTGCGATCGCATGAGCACAAGCATAAAAACCCCCGATAAGTTGATACCGGTGCCTTCGCCCTATGGCGAGCATCGAGAGTTTCAGGTGCTCGGTCCGCGGAAAATGGACAATCTGACGCTGATCGACGGGAAGACATTTCTGTCTACCCGTACGGCGGGCGACATTGCTCCCGCCGGTTCTCCCGATGTGGGTTTCTTCCACAATGACACACGCTTCCTCAGCTTCATGGAGATGCGCGTCGGAGGCGCCCGCACTGTCCTGTTGTCTTGCAATACGGAGAAGACGTTTCTCTCACAGATCGAATTGACCACCAGCAACATTCATCTTCGTGAGTCGTTCGATCTTCCGGAGAACACGATTCATATCCGGCGCGAGCAGATGCTCAGCTTCGATGCGCTGTTTGAGCGACTATCGTTCGCGAATTTCAATCTCAACCCGGTGCAATTCAGAGTGGACATTGAGTACGACGCTGATTTCGTCGATGTCTTCCAGGTGCGCGGGATGGGGCGCAATAGTCATGGTCAGTACTATCAGCCCATCGTAAACGACGGAAGCCTGGAATTCGTTTACCAGGGCCGCGACGATATCATTCGCCAGACTCGGATCGAATTTGATCCACCGCCGGCGCGGATCGAAGGGCAAATCGCCAGTTGGGAACTTACCTTGCCTTCGCTGCAGCAGGTGGAGATTAACATTAGAGTGACAGCGTTGACGCAAGGGGAGCGTCCCGCACTCCGAGAAGGCGACTTCAATGCCCAGTTGCACCGGCGCCGCAAAAAGTTCGCAGACTGGGAATCTAACGCGACCCGCTTCAGGAGCAGCGACGACGCGCTGAACACCGCGTTCCGTAATGCCACCAGCGATTTTCACGCGCTCCAGATCCCAGAAGGCCCGAACCACGTTATCGCGGCAGGTATTCCCTGGTTTGCGACGATGTTTGGCCGTGATTCCATCATTGCGGCATACCAGTCCCTGGTGTTGAACCCGCAGCTTGCAGTCGAGACACTGCGCATCCTGGCGCGGCGCCAGGGCGACAAATATGACGACTGGCACGACGAAGAGCCGGGAAAAATCCTGCACGAGTACCGCGAAGGAGAAATGACGCGGTCCGGCGAAATGCCGTTCGGCTCCTACTATGGCACCATTGATGCCACTCCACTATTCCTGATTCTCTTGAGCGAAACCTGGAACTGGACCGCCGATCAGGAACTCGTCCAGGAGTTGCTTCCCGCTGCTTACAAGGCCCTTGACTGGATCGATAAATACGGAGATCTAGATGGCGACGGCTTCGTGGAGTACCTGCGCCGCTCCAAACGCGGGTTAGCGAATCAGGGTTGGAAAGACTCCTGGGATGCCAACATTCACCGCGACGGAACCGTTGCGCGCCCGCCCATCGCCTTGGTGGAGGTGCAAGGTTACGTTTACGATGCTAAGTATCGTATGGCCTCATTGTTGCGAGCATTTGGCGACAGCGTGCGTGCCGATCAACTGAAGAAAGAAGCCAGTGATCTCGCCAAGCGTTTCGAGAAAGCCTTCTGGATGCCGCAGCACAGTTTTTACGCCATGGCTCTGGACGCGGATAAAAAGCCACTCGAAGTAATTTCGTCAAATCCCGGGCACCTGTTGTTCACGCGCATCATCGCACGTGAACGTGCGCGCGCGGTGGTGAACCGGCTGATGCGCAATGACATGTTCTCCGGATGGGGTTGGAGGACGATGTCCTGTGAGGAGAAGGTTTTCAATCCACTGAGTTACCACCGCGGTTCGGTGTGGCCGCACGATAACTCGCTGATCGCTCATGGCATGGCGTTGAACGAATTTCGCGAGCCTGTGAAGCGCCTGTTCACCACCCTGTGGCAGGCCGCACTCACCTTTCGCGATTATCGTCTCCCCGAGCTATTCTGCGGAATCCAGCGGCGGGAGCATGATGTTCCCGTTCATTATCCGGTCTCTTGCTCGCCGCAAGCCTGGGCTTCGGGAGCGCTGTTTCTGATTCTGTCTTCACTGCTGGGGATACGCCCAAGCGCGCCGCGGAAGGTCCTGAACATCGTGAACCCGCAGTTGCCGGAATGGCTCGATCATGTCCACATCCGCAATCTGCGGATCGGGAACTGCCGTGTCGGACTCGACTTTACCCGCCGCGGCGAACGGACATTCTGTAACGTTGTCGAAGTTCAAGGAGACAAATTGGAAGTGGATGTGGTGTTCAAGAAGTAGCGGCCCATTCATTTACACTGTTCTCCAGTCTTTGGAGGACAGGATGGCCCAGGTAAAAATAACGATCAGACCGAATGGACCGTATCGCGTAGAAGCTCCCGAAGGGAGCATTGAACTCATCAACCCGGATGGAACAGCCGTCGATCTCACCGGGAAGCCGGCGTTCTCGCTTTGTCGATGTGGCGCGTCCGTAAATAAACCCTTTTGCGATGGCACACATTCCAAGATCGGCTTCCAGGCCGCGGAAGCAGCCGTGAA
>CAYWSM010000402.1:0-1866 GCA_964460935.1 uncultured Terriglobales bacterium
TGAACGTTACCCCAACATCGGCAACAGCGATGATCACCAGCTCACTCGAAGACATCCTCGTGGGCGATGGGGTGGAGTTGGAAGAGAGTGAAGCGCAGAACGCCGGTCAATAAATAAATCTGAAGTTTCCGAACGGCGCCCATCGTGGCGCCGTTTTTCTTTTTAGCGCCGGCGGTAGAAGACGTTGAACTCGAAGCCGGGATTCGGCGGGAACAACTCCGCCACCTTGCGCAGCCGTTCGCCGAGTGCATTCGGCGCCAGCAGAGGGTATTCGCGCTCTCGCAGATCGTAGTAGTCAACATCGGTAAACGTTGAGAGCATGTAGATCGCGATTGCGTCGGAGAACGCCGCTCCGAAGTATTCATTCTTGACGCGCTCAGTGTCACCGTTCGGAGTGGTTGCCGCTTTGCGGAATTCCCAGGCGTCGAGTCCGGTCTCGCCGCGCTGACGCTCTTCCACTTGCTTCCAGACCAATTCGGAAAAGCTGTTGGGAACGCCTGCGCGCTCGACAAATGCATGCGCCACGTTGATGTAAAACTCGAAAGCCAACGAGAATTTGTCATCCATCAGGCGGCTGGAAATGAAAACGCACTGCGAGTCGCCGAGGTTGAGGTTACGGTGACAGACGGCGTGATCGCTGAGCGCAACGTCGTAGCGGTCGGCAATCACGGTATCTTCCCCCTGGCTGACGGTGAGCGGGACGAAATAATAGGCCTTGCGGGTAAGCGCTCCGGCAATGGGGTGAGGGACCGCGGCGACCATGCGCTCGACATCGGCATTCTGCACGGTAGTGTTTCCCATCACGGCGTAACACACGCCGTTTGAGGCTTGGGAAACGGGAGTCTGCCGGACTACATCGGCTGGGCTGATCGTCAAAACCTGGGCTACCTCGTTCATCGCAGAGATTTTAACTGATACCCACGTCAATGGCATGTGAGCAGGGCTTACAATGGTGAGTTCACCATGCTCATCCGGTCGATTGGAAAAAGTTTCTTGCTGGCCCTGGCCGGAACCGGGGTAGTCAGCTTTTTTCTAATGATGGGATTTATTCCCGCCTTGGCGCTGCTACAGCGATTGTCGGGCAACATCGCGGAAAAATCTGTCGTGGTGAACCCAGCGGCGCTCATGAGGAGCTATGGCATCGGGCTGGCGGTGGTCAGTTTCGTCGTTTGTTTTTGCCTGGCGCTATCGCGTTTTCGCCGGCTGGAACATGCAGCCCGACATTGAGGATGGAAGTGCGTAAAAAATCAAAGTTCCAGGTTGTATTTGAAGTCACTGTCCGAGTGCTGCTGTTGACGGCAATATTCACCCTGCTGGCCTTCGCCGTGGGGTTGTTCTGCGGCATCAGCGCAAGCCTTCTGTACGGGGCGATCAAGCACATCCATCCCGACATGTCATGGGCCTATAAATTCGTGGCTGCACCTTTCGGCGCCATCGGGCTGGTGGTAAGCTTCTTCGTGATGCTGATCAATGAAATTCGCCGCGCCCGCCGTCCATTGGAGTTTTCGCGGCCCAGCTCGTTTGAACGAACATTCTGACCTCACGAGCCCACACCTCCCGAATGAAGGGAGATACGGGGCATAGTGAGGTTCCTGCCTTGTCGCCCAGTTTGCTTCAACTTGGAATGGTTCGTTAAACTCGCCTGTTTGCGGGCAGAATAAAGGTTCAACAATGTCAGACACGATTCATATCAAGCTCCCCGACAACTCCGTTAAGGAAGTCGCCAGGGGGACCACGGCACTCGATGTTGCAAAGTCCATTTCTCCGCGGCTGGCTTCGGCGGCCATTGCGGCACAGATTCGTCCCACGTCGAACGGAAATGAGCCGAGACTGATCGACCTCTCGCGTCCATTGGAGCAGGACGCG
>CAYWSM010000403.1:0-6014 GCA_964460935.1 uncultured Terriglobales bacterium
GTTGTACGCCTCCTGGATCGCGCGGCGGCGGTCCGTCTCGTCGAGCGCCTTCTTCATCGAATCGGTAATGTTATCGGCGTAGAGAATCGCGCGGCCATTCAGGTTGCGCGCGCAGCGGCCGATGGTCTGGATCAGCGATCCCGCAGAACGCAAGAAACCCTCTTTGTCGGCGTCGAGAATCGCGACCAGCGAAACTTCCGGTAGGTCCAGTCCTTCGCGCAGCAGGTTGATACCGATGAGCACGTCGAACTCGCCCTTGCGCAGGTCGCGCAGGATTTTCACGCGCTCCAGCGTCTCGATCTCCGAGTGCATGTAACGGCAGCGCACGCCCACTTCACTGTAGTACTCGGCAAGATCTTCGGACATTCGCTTCGTGAGCGTTGTCACCAGCACGCGCTCGCCTTTCTCAACCCGCGCGCGAATCTCGTGCAGTAGATCGTCAATCTGCCCCTTTACCGGACGAATTTCCGTTTGCGGATCGACGAGCCCAGTAGGTCGAATGATCTGCTCCACGACGACACCCGCCGCCTTCGTCAGCTCATAAGGACCGGGTGTTGCCGATACGTACACCACCTGGTTGACGCGATGCTCGAATTCCTCGAACGTCAGCGGACGATTGTCTAACGCCGACGGTAGGCGGAAACCATATTCGATCAGCGTCGATTTCCGCGAGCGATCGCCGTGCCACATGCCGTGCAACTGCGGAACCGTCTGGTGCGATTCGTCGATGAACAGCAAATAATCGCGCGGCACGTAGTCGAGCAGCGTCGGCGGAGGCTCGCCGGGCAGGCGTCCGGTGAAGTGACGCGAGTAGTTCTCGATTCCGTGGCAGTAGCCCATCGACCTGATCATCTCGAGATCGAATCGCGTACGCTGATGCACGCGCTGCGTCTCCACCAGTCGTCCCTGGCCTTGTAGTTCGTTTTCCCACCATTCGAGTTCTTTGAGAATCGACTCGATGGCGCTCGCCTTCGTCTCCGGCTTCATCACGTAGTGCGACTTCGGATAAATCGGCAGGCGCACATAACGCTGCTTGACGGTTCCGAACAGCGGATCGATCTGCGCGAGCGATTCGATCTGGTCGCCCCAAAGTTCAAGGCGGTACGCGACATCCTCATAAGAGGGAAACACTTCGATGACATCGCCGCGAACGCGAAACGTTCCGCGCCGCAGTTCGCCATCGCTGCGTTCATACAGAATTTCCACCAGCTTGCGCAGAATGTCTTCTCGCTTGATCTTCTGACCTTTTTCGAGGAAGAGCAGCATGCCGTAATAGGCTTCCGGCGATCCGAGGCCGTAGATGCAGGATACCGACGCCACAATGATGCAGTCCCGCCGCTCGAACAGCGACTTGGTCGCCGACAGCCGCAGCTTGTCGAGTTCATCGTTGATCGTTGCTTCCTTCTCGATGTAAACGTCGCCGGCGGGAATATATGCTTCGGGCTGGTAATAGTCGTAATACGAGACAAAATATTCGACGGCGTTCTGCGGAAAGAAGTGCTTGAACTCGTGGAAGAGCTGCGCCGCCAGCGTTTTGTTGTGCGCCAAAATCAGCGCCGGCCGGTTCGACTGCTCGATGATCTTCGCCATCGTGTACGTCTTGCCCGACCCGGTGACGCCCAGCAGCACCTGGTGCTTTTCGCCGTCGTAGAGACCACGGGTCAGTTGCTCGATGGCGTTTCCCTGGTCGCCTCGCGGGGAATAATCGGAATGAAGACGGAAATCCATACAGTAATCAGGAGCCGAAGTCAGGGAGTCAGCAACACCTGGCAATTTCCCACACCACCTCGTTCCGAAGCCTCACAGAAGCGAATTTCGGCGGGTGGGTATCTCTTGATTATACCGTGAATGGCTGTTCAAACATCGAGGCCAATCGAGCGCATGAGTTCCAGCGCATTGCTGCGAACGACCACGCCTTCGCGCAACCGGTAGTCGAAAACCATGTGCCCGTCTTCGACACGGTCTTCAAAATGAGCATTGCGCACCATCGCCTGCAGGTCGAGCGGGATTTGCGTAATCGACAGATCGTGGGTGGTCACGACTCCAATCGCACCGTAAGTGATAAAAGCTCGCAGGAGCGCTTGCCCTCCGGCGAGGCGGTCGTGCGAGTTGGTACCGTGCAACAGTTCGTCGACGAGAAACAATACCGGCAGATCATGTTGCATCAGGACCATAATTTCGCGGAGACGCCCGAGTTCGGAGGCGAATCCGGAACGCCCGGTCTGAAGTGAATCGACCACATGGAGCGAGGAAGCAACCTGCACTGGCGCCAGCCGCAAAATCGTCGCGCGGACCGGCGCGCCGGCCATGGCGAGCACGGCATTCAGTCCGATGGTGCGCAGGTACGTGCTCTTGCCCGACATGTTCGATCCGCTGACAACCAGAGCACGAGTAGCCTGATCCAGGTGCGCGTCATTGCGTATGTTCTTTTCAGCCGAGATTAATGGATGACCAAGGCATTCGCCAACGAACTGGGTATCTTCGCCTTCGACGAATTCGGCGAACGGATCGCCAGGATGTTCGTAAGAGTAAGCTGCCAGCGATACCAGCGCCTCGATTTCACCAATGGTTGTCAGCCATGATCGGATTGCCCGGCCGTAGCGCCGCCGCCATGCTTCCACCGCAAACGCTACTTGTAGCTCGTATAGCAGAGAAATATTTAGCGTACGAAGGATGAGGTTCTCGCGTGAATCGACAAGATCAATGCGACTGCTGAATACAGCCAGCGCATTTGACGCAGAAGCCGAATCCCGCCTGAGAGTGGCATGCAGTTCTTGCAGCAACGTGGTCTGGAACCGCTGTTGTTCAACGGTTTTTACCAGCTTGGAAAACAGCATCACCGATTCGGCGGCACCCTCAACACTGGCGATTACCTTATGGATGCGCTTGCGATAGAAAAAATGGAGAGCGAACTCCACAAGAATAAGAGCGGCAACAGGCAAAAAAACAGCCTTCCAGAAAGCGATGACGATCGCCACCATCGCACCCGCTGCAAGAATTGGCGCAATGATTCGTAACGGCGGATTATGCAATAGTTCCGGACCTTCCGCCCACGCCAGCAGTTCGCTCGGGTCGAATTCCGGCGGGATGTCGTCGCCTGCGATAGCGAGTTCCTCGCGAAAATCAAGCTTGTCGCGCAGTTCACCGATAGCCTGTTGGCGGTCGAGAATCGTTTTCAAGGGCGCAGGAGTGAGCAGCCATTCGGCTAAAGTGTTTTCGCCCATTCGGGTTCGAGCAGATGAGAGGAGTTGGAACAGGCTCTGCTGTCCGAATAGGTCTAGGTCCTCGGCATAAACGTGATCGATGCGGCGGAAGCGCTCGCCGGTTTGCCCGTAAGAATGCCAGCGGTCTTCCGTTCGTGCGATGCCCCATTCGTAGACTTTGATGGCACGCTGGGCATGCGTGAACGCGCGGATCACACGATCATGCCAGATCACCAGGAACGCGAATCCCGCTATTGGAGCGATCAGCCACCACGGGTTCAGGCGACCTTTTACCGCGAACCAAAATACGACAGCGGCGGCGGCAAAGGCGAGCAAACGAAGGTTGCTGATTTGCGCGGACCGCGCATCCATGAGCTCTGCCTGACGTCTACGATCGGCGAAACGGCGCTGATACTCCGCGAGGCTGGAGCTGGAATCCATCAGAACGATTGGTTATTTGTGTTCAAAAGATGTACCGGGTGGTTCGCAATTACCAAATTACTAAACTACCCAATTACCAAATTTGTTTTATTCCGTCCACTTCGGCTCGCCAACGGCCGTGAACAGCTCGCCCAGTTCATCCGGACGATCGAGCAACATATCAGGCGGAACCTTCTCGAGCGAGGCTGGCGATAACCCATAGCTCAGTCCCACGCTATACATTCCGGCGTTCTTTGCTGTCATCACGTCGTTGGCGGAATCGCCGATCATCACAGCCTCGCGCGGCTTTACTCCAACTTCTTTCAAAAGCTGCAAGGCGCCTTGGGGATCGGGCTTTTTCGTTGGAAAGCTGTTTCCCCCATATACCTGGAAGAAGAACTTGCCTAATCCGAGCGCATCCACGATCGCTCGCGACGGATTCACCGGCTTGTTGCTCAGCACAGCCATCTTCACTTCGCCGTTACGCGCCTCACGGATAGCTTCGAGCGAGTCCTTTATCCCTTCATACACATAGGTATTATCCAGCTTGTGTTCGCGGTAGTACCCGAGGAAGAACAGCAACGCCTCGTCCACGAACTTCTGGTCATCGGGATCGCCAAGGGAGCGACGGACCAGCATGGGTGCGCCGTCGCCGATGTACGTCGAGATCAACTCGCACGGCAGTTCCGGCCGTCCAAAGTGACGGAGCATGGCGTTTACCGAATTCGTGAGGTCCAGGCGGGAATCGACCAGCGTGCCGTCGAGATCGAAAATGAGCAGCCGAATCTGCTCTACAGGGATAGGCCGGTTGATCTTGATCATTCAGTCCATTCTAATGCCACGAAAGCGGTAACCAGACTGCTTGTGACCGGCGACACAAGCCCTTGTATCGAAATCCGGTTAAGGCGTTTACAATACAAAGTCGCAAAAATACCCCAGCTGCATCAAATTCGCAGAGGACAGTGGATGGCCACAACCAAGACTGAGCCAAAGCCGCTCACAACGGCGAAGAGCTTCGAGGGACTCACCTCGGAGCAACTGATCCAGATGTACCGCATCATGTATACCTCGCGACGCATCGACGACCGTGAGATCCTGCTGAAGCGGCAACAGAAGATCTTCTTTCAAATCTCCGGCGCTGGACATGAAGCCCTGCTCGTCGCCGCCGGAATGGCCCTCCGGCCTGGCTACGACTGGTTCTATCCTTATTACCGCGACCGTGCTTTGTGTCTCACGCTCGGTATGACGCCGCTCGAAATGCTGCTTGGCGCCGTTGGTGCTGCCGACGACCCCAATTCCGGCGGGCGTCAGATGCCCTCACACTGGGGACACAAGAAACTCAACATCGTTACGCAATCATCACCGACGGGTACGCAGTTTCTGCAATCCGTCGGATGCGCCGAGGCCGGACGCTACTTCGCCCATCATCCCGGCGCGGCCAATAAAACGGAAGGCGACTATCGCCAGTTCAAGGATGTGCAGTTCCACGGCGACGAAATCACTTACGTCAGCACCGGCGACGGCGCCACCAGCGAAGGCGAGTTCTGGGAGGCGATGAACAGCGCCGCCAACAACAAGCTTCCGCTGTTGGTCCTTTGCGAGGACAACGAGTACGCCATCTCGGTTCCGGTCGAGGTTCAAACCGCCGGCGGAAACATTTCGAACATCGTCCGTGGTTTCCCGAACTTCCACTTCGAAGAAGTGGACGGTTGTGATCCCATCGAGAGTTATGCCGCGATCAGCCGCGCTGCCGCGTACATTCGCGAAGGACATGGACCGGCATTCGTCCACGGACACGTGATTCGCCCGTACTCGCACTCGCTCTCCGACGACGAAAAACTCTATCGTCCCGAAGAAGAGCGCAAGATCGAAGTCCAGAAAGATCCCATCACCCGCTTCGAACTTTTCCTGATTCGCGAAGGCATCATCGACGAAGCCGAAGCCAACCGCATTCGCAAGGAAGTGGACGAAGAGGTACAAACGGCCAGCGACAAGGCCGTGGCAGCGAAATTTGCGCCGACTAATTCAGTGACGAACTTCGTCTATTCTCCCGACCTCAACCCGACCTCGCAGGCCTTCGACAGTCAACCCGATTTTGTGAAGCCCGAGAAGGGTAAGCTCGCGGGCGAGAAAACGATGGCCGATCTGATCAACGCCTGCCTGCGCGATGAGATGAAGCGCGATCCGCGTATCGTGATCTTCGGTGAAGACGTCGCCGACTGCTCGCGCGAACAATATCTCGCGGATAAGAAAGTGAAAGGGAAGGGCGGTGTTTTCAAGCTGACCGGTGGCTTGCAATGCGACTTCGGCGGCGAACGCGTATTCAACTCACCGCTTGCCGAAGCCAACATTGTTGGCCGTGCTGTGGGTATGGCCACGCGCGGCATGAAG
>CAYWSM010000404.1:0-18330 GCA_964460935.1 uncultured Terriglobales bacterium
TCGCCAAACGTGCGCCGGAATGCATCCTCGTCAATGCGGCCTTCCGAGCCCACGGGCAGCGCAGTAAGCCATGAGGTGCGGCAGTTCACCCGCTGCTTGCTACCGGTACGACTGTCCGAGAACGTTTTGTGGTTGTGGTCATAGAGATGTTGGATCATCTGCAGCACCGACGACGACTCGCCCTTCGCCTTGCGCAGCGTATCCTCCAACTCGTATGTAACCATGATGTGGCGTGAGAAACCGGGCCGGGGTTGCGTTTCGCCTTTCTTCGGAGGATGGTCGCCCAACAAGTTCGAGACGCTGCGTTCGCCGGATGGCGCATAGCTTGTCCATACTTCGCCTTCGTACCGTTCCAAGCCTAGCGCCTTGATGCTGCGATCAATGCTGGTGTCCTTGCCAGCGCCGACCAGCGAGAGCAGACACACGAACAAGTTAATGCGCGCACCGTCCATCTCGTCTTGAATGGGAATGGCCGAGGCCAGCGACATAAGTGCCGGTGCCGCCAATCCTGCCGAGAGTCCACCTTCGCAGACGTTTTCCAGTAGCTGCTTGAAGCGACCTTCCGGCAGCGCCTCGATCGGGAAACGTAGCTCAGGGTAGTTCAACTGCGTCACACCACCACGGTTATCGTCTGCGATGACTTGCAGTAACTCCTCGGGGCTGACTCCCTCTTTCGGCTCCGCAATCACCGGCTCCGCTTTCACTTCCACGGTCACGGGCTCCGGTTTCTCATCATCATCCTCTGTGTCGGAATCCGTGTCATACATTTCGTCTGTCAGATCGTCGATGTCGCCCCAGTCACCATCTGTTTCTTCCCAGATAGGCTTGGGATAGCGACCGACGTACTGGTTCATGTGCGCGATTACTTCGCCAATGTTCCATGAGCTGGCATCGCAGCCTTGCGCGAAGCAGTGGAAGCCTAGATGTTCGCCATCGTAGAAGAACCCGCTGCGCACTGAGTTCTCATGATGCCGTCCGGTGCCTTCGCCGGAGTAGGTGCCGGGACAAATCTCGGGCACATGATAGTCGCCGCTCATCGCTGTAACATCTCCGAGAATTTCGGAGTAGTGATCACAGAAATCGTCGAAGTCGAAGTCGTCCACCACGCGTGGCATCTTGTTCGAGCCACCACGCCGCTCCACCTCCACGCTGCCGTGCTCCTTGGCGAACTCCAGCAGCCAGTCGGGAATGGGTGTCGGCTCCATATTCTTGACGACTGTGTAGAGATTGCCGTTCGGGTGTACCGACAGCGGCCCCACTACATAACGCCGGTGTGCACGCAGCGAGAACCATTCGTGGTGATGGTGCGGTGCTCGCTCGACGCAACCGGCGCGTTTGCAGACAATATGCTTGTCGATCTTGTCGCAGGTGCAAGCCGTAGGTAACGTGGCTGATACATTGCCGAGCGCGATGGATTTTTCGGTGTGCTGGAAAATCCAGTGGCCGAAACCTTTACCGCTACGGTGTGCTCGGGTGACCGGGATTTCTTGTCCCATTTCTGCGGCGGCGAGTTTCATACCGTGCTCAATGTCGAATTCCAGAAACAGGAATCCACCCGGCTCCGCCTTCGCCACCAAACCTGTGTTGTAGTCCGCGTTCTCCTCGTTCCACTTTGTAATCTGCTCAGGGTCGGTGGTGGCTTTCTCGGGCCAGCCCGACAGTCCCGAGGCCGGGAATTTGTCGCGAGGGTTACAGGGGAAAACCGGGATTCCAAACTTCGTCACCAGCTCCGCTCGTCGTGCAAAGTTCATGGCTAGAGCTCCCCGTCGATGTCCACTGTTTCTGCATCCGGCTGTGTCATGTGAGTAGCCGGAATGCGGCTCCGCACCTCGATCAGTTGTTCTGCCCGTTCATCACTCACCTGGGTTCCGAGCACATAAGCATGAGCAGGCGAAAGACTGTCCCAGTCGATTTTCTTCGGGTCGATCATTGCTCCACCTCCGGCCCAAAGTATGTGTTGAAGGTTTTCTGGATACCCTCGTGGTCGATCCAGAACATCCGATCACCACGCTCCGTCTTTGGAGACTGCTTGACCAGATCCCACAGCACGAGATCGTTGAGAACCTCGCGAGTGTAGCGCTCGGTGAGCAGGCATGCCCTCGCGACCATAACGGCGTCGTAGCCGTCGCCTTTACCGTTCAGGTAGTCGTTCAAGAGCTGGGCGAGTACCAGCAGATGTGTTGAGCCGAACCGGATGTTTTGCGCCTTGAAAACCGTCGGCCCCAGTACTAACAACTTCTTGAAATTCATTCTTGCTCTCCTTTCGCCGCCGCTTGGTCGCGGCTGGCACTTTAGTGATACGCAGTGACAATTTTTGTTGGTTATCCAAATGGAAGGGGGAACGAGCAGGCCGAGCGGGTAAGGCCCGGCCTGCTCGGTTAGTTCATCGTGTGTATACCCTGTACGTTCATTGCGAACGGCTCACGGCGATCACGTGGGTATGGCAGCCCGTCGAGTTGTTGTAGGTAGCAGTACTCCAATGCGAGCAGGCTGGCATCTTCGAGTACGTCGCGAATATCTGCGATGTACGCGATCATCGCTTCCATCTCGTCCTCTTCCCATGCAGCGTCCGCGTACTTGCCGATGACGAAGTGCAACATCTCGTACTTGGTCATCGGCAAATCCATTCGCGCCGAATACGGCGACCGTTCAGGGCACGCTCCTCTTCATCGGTAAGCACCGTTTCGTGGCGTAGGTACGGCGACTCATACGTCGGGCGAAGCAGGTGGGACTGTTCAGCACGCGCTCGAATCTGCGTCGTGCGGTTTCTGCTGAAAAAGATGCTGACGCCTTGGGACATCATTGCACCTCCTCCCGATTCTCGCGGCTGGTCTTCACATCGAAGGCTTCCTGTGAACCGGGAGCCGCGTACTTCAGCACAACAGTTTCGACGTTGGCTTGAAGGTTCGCGAGGATGGTATCGGCTAACTCCATCGTCTCCGGCGTGAGTAGCTCTTCCGGTGTACGGTCGAACACAACATCCCGCAGGTTGTTGGCGTCGAGCAGTGCTTGGTGGGCGAGGAACAGCACGTCTCCTTCGTGTTTCATCGACATGAGTCTTGCTCTGCATCCGGAGCAGATCAGGTCGATGGTCTCGTTGTCATCGTGCAGTCCAGCTTCGGCTGCAAAGTGTGGGTGTGGGCCAGCGTATTCGACGTCCTTGAGTTCACCGCGACGAATCATGCCGTCCTTGTGAACTTCGTCCTCGTCGAGATCAGCGTACAGGCAGCTGGCGCAGCTTCCGTCAAACTCGCCAATCGGGTAATGAGTGCGGCAGGCGCTGCGACCCTTGCCATCTTCGTTGTAGCAGCCGCGTTCCGCTTCTGCTTCTTCTTGGTCATCCACTTCCGGCGTCGGCACCGGGAGACTCTGGTGGAGGTGGGAGCTGGCGAGCGTGTTCAGCGCCGTCAGCTTGGTGATGATGTCGTGCAGGCCGTCGGTAACCTTCACCAACATTTCCTGCGTGGGACTTAGGATGATTTCCGTGTTGTCCATGTGTTTCTCCTGTGCGGCGTGAGTTCCTCTTGCTTGCCGCTACACGGAGGGTAAGGCCAGTTTTGAAATTGCCTCGACTTTCGTCCGCAAGCAGGTAGCTGCTCGACAGTGGCGTCTGCCGAGAAAAATCTGCAATTTTACCTTGACATGATTTTCGGTATCTCTCTTAGAGGCTCACATGGACATCGCAACAATCGCACGCAAAGTGCTCGCACTTGCTCCCACTGTCGTTAAAGGCGTAGAGGCCATCTGCAAAGAAGCCAAATCTGCGGACAAACATGCACTAGCTCACGACGCGCTGACATTGGCCACTGGCATTGCCACACTGGCTGCACCAGCCGAGGCTGAACTGGTGGCTGCGGCAAAGGTAATCGTCTCGGACATCATCGACGCGACAGTCGCCATCTACAATGACGCTGGTATTTTCGTGCATAAGGCTCTGCCCGATGGACCGGCACAGAATTAACCTTCGCGTTCGACTGGCAGACGTCGAGCTTACCTGGCTCATCTTCCGGAGGGTTATCGACAGAGGCGAGCTCCTGCCCGCGTATGAGCTATGCACACAGACTGATCTTGGCTGGATACCACTCAGGCCTGATGATCCGCTCGCTATTCGGCGCGGTAAGGGTACATGGATACCGCTGAAGTTGGAAGAACTGATGGCACTACTGTGGCATGCAAAGCTGCGCAAGGAATTGAAGATGTAATTGTCAGAGTTGTTGTAGATCGTCGTGCTCAAATTCTCTGCCGTCGCTTGCTGGGGTGCTTCTTCGCCACATGAAAATCAATCTCTTCTTGCTGCACATCGATGGGCCAAAATTTGTCGCAGTAACAGCAATTAATCCCAGTCAGCTCTGATGTCACGCCATTGGCCGGTGCCAGTTCACACTTTTCTCCCAACCCAAACCCCAAACGTTCGGCTGTGATGTGAGGGTGGACTGGAGGAAGGCCGTCTTCTGCTCGCAGCTCGTTCAGACCTTGAATGTACTGTTCAAGCGTGATCTTGCCAGCTTTGTATTCGTCTCCCAGCTCTTCTGCGCGTTCCGCTCGTTGCAAACTCATAACTAATTGTTAACAGGCACGCCAGGGCGCTGCAATAATGCCTTTGTACTTTTCCCATTACGTTGGTTACACGCTGTGCTAATCTGCAAAATATGGCTGCAAACGATCACGATACAATCACCGTCGGCCTTCTTCGTGAGCACCTCAAGCCTTTTAGTGACGACCACGACCTGTTCTTCGGCAATGGGAATCTACAGTTCTACCGCACTAAGCTACGGGGCGACAAACTCGTACAAATCGAATTCAGCCAGCACACTGACCTGTGGGAACCACCAGAGTGGGTTCCGGTCGAGCGTGAGCGGCCATTGTCACCGGACACGGTGGCAGTCGTATGTCGCGATGCTCGGAACGGCGTACATCGGCTAACTGGGTTTTACCAAGAGGGACGGTGGAGCGTAATTGGCTTGAAACCAGACTGGCATCTCGTGGAAGTCACGCATTGGTGTTTATTGCCGTCGGATATTCCTGTCTTCCGCGTTGGCGATCCTATTGGTCAACGCATTGAGAAGAGTAACGATGGTGGGGAGCCGCCCATGATAGGCACGGGTCAATGATTTCAGCCGTGGTTCAAGTGAGCGTTTTTGCTCTCCCACTACTGAACAGGTACTGCCAATACCCAGCTCCCCGTAGGCTGTTCTGAATACTAAGCGTGAGCTGCTTTGGCTCTGCCATTAACGAACGCCTGGATTAGCATAGGCGCTTCGTTGTAGAACTTCTCTGCTTCATCCAAGTTTCGCAGCGCGGTAACGGTCTTGCCTTCTGGCTTCCCGCGAGCGGGTAACACTTCCACAATCACGATTCCGCCCACGCGCATCTTTCCGCTCTTGAGTTGGTGATCGTACTTCACTTTGAACGTGTGCCCTTGGTAGCCGAAAAGTAATTGACGGCTATGTGAGATTTTCCAACTCATTCCAGTGGCGCGTCGGATGCCGAGAATCACCAGCCCAGTCCACCCGGCAACACGGCGAACGTGCGCAGTGCCTTTATATTCTTTGAACAGATACTTGACGAAATATTCCACCAATCTGTCCGCTGTGAACTGCTGTCCTTTGCTCATCGAGGCTCCGATCAAGAGCACCATTCTATGCTCGGATGGTTTCGGAGCAACACCCCTGCGCTTGAAAACCAACGCAGGGGTGTTCACTAGTTACACTTTTTGCTGGTTGATACGTGCTGCCGCTCTGTGGTTGCCGGGTGATGTTTGGCATAGCCGGACTTAACAAAGCGACCGCTCTTCGAACTGCGATAGACAATCTTCTTTGACATTACACTCTCTCCTCGATTTGCCTCATCTAGAGCAGGTGACCTCCTCAGGCCACCTGCCAGTTGTTTGGTCGTAACCGCTAGCGCGAGCGGACAAGGAAGCAGAACGCCTTCTTGCCGTAATCGATGGCGCGGATTACGCGCTTCGAGCGCCAGTGCACGTACTGAGTGACGAAGATCCACCGATAACCTGCCGGAGCAGGAAAGGGGGAGGTAGCCATGGGCGTACACCTTTCTGCGACAGTACTGTCGCGGTTCGTGTCTGCCCTTTTTGCTTGTGAGGCTTGCGAAGAGGTTCCAGACTGCAGTAAGCTCTGGAAGGTTAATCCTACTGTGCAAGCACGGTAGCCGGCAGATTTACTGCCACCCGCCGACCAAGGTTCCCGCCGAGGTCGGCGCTCACGTGTTTGAGAGACCTTTAAGCCACGCCAGTCTTCCCCTTCCCGTAGATGTCCAGCCGAATCGCAGCAACATCGACTGAAATTCCGTAGTAGGAAGCTAGCTCGTCAGGAGTCAACGTGCGCTGCAAGCTTGCGCTAATCGCTTTTATTCCCTTCGCCGGAACGATGAACGCGCCGGAAAAGGCGTTTGCCTGCCATTCGGTATCCCTGTAGGCAGGGTGGTCAGTTTTGCCTCTATGCATCGCTGCCTGAGATGGAAGGTTTAGTTCAGCCAACTTGATCAATTTTCCGGTGTGCAACAGCGCATGCCCAAGCTCATGGCCTATGGTGTATTTCGGGCGTGGGTGCCCGTTGCACAGCATCCGGTACGATTCAGCGGAAAGTAGCAATTGGATTCGTTCAGTGAAGGGATCCCAACGTGTGAGAGCTTCTGTTTTCAGTTCTTCGACTCCGTGCACGAGTGGGATATTCTTGCCGCGATGTACAACAGAAACGTCATCGAGATGAAACTCGAAAAATTCACGCATATCAAGCGACGCTTGGGCATCCAGATTCAGTTGCTGTCGGACCAGCTGAGCAATCTGCTCGATGTCCGCGTAACTGTATCCCCGTTCTGCCTCAAGCCCAGTTAACTGATTGCTCATTCCGCACTCCTAGACTTATTCGTCAGCCCCCGGATCGATGACCTTGTAGATTCGTTGCCACTGCTCCTCGCTCAGACCGCCACGAGCGAGACCGGACACGGCCTTCACCTGCCAGTCTGACGAGGACTCCATATCAATTTCCAAGTAGCCCCGCTCCCGAAGAGCGGCTTCCAGTAGCGGTGCTGCATCGGTGTGGTAGTACACCGCAAGTTTCTCGATGCGGTCGGTGCTGAATGCCGGACGTTTCCCGAGTTCAACTTCTGAGACGTACACGACCGAGACATTGAGCACCCGTGCTGCATCTTGCAGTGTCCTTTTCGCCCTCCTTCTGGCGTCGCGAACCAATTGTCCAAATGTCGCCATAATTCACTGCCTTTCCTAGCGCGAACTGTAAGTCACTGGACCAGCAACTTACCCAGTTGCTGATGAGATTACACTGTTCGCCTTAACTAAGTCAAGACAATAGTGTTAAGGCGGAAAGTGTAAAGGCAGGTTCGACGGATTGACTTTTCGCTTTTTATTCTCCTACTATGCCTTCGTGGATAAGCAGCGGGAGAATAATGCGTTGCTGATCGCGGCGTCGATTATTGCGGCGATCAGGCTGCGTGGCGAGGAGATCAAGCCCTCACCAAAGGTGCACTATGTTGTTAGTGAATCAGTGCAACTGGCAAGAATGGTTCTGCAACATCTTCAGCCAAAGTAGTCGTGACGGTTATCGCCGCTCTCCACCACCCGAGTGAGCTGCGTTACTGACATTCAGCAAGAACTCTGCTACGCTCGGCGGACATGGGCAGAGTCCAAAAGTTACAACAGGCCATCGAGAATCTGAGCGAGAGTCAGCTGGCGTGGATGGAAGGCGTAATCCACCAATTTCAGATCAGGCCAAAAGCATCGGCTGAACCGAAGTCTGACCTTATCACTTCCTGCGTACTGGAGAAGTTCGGCGATGCCCTCCAGATACACCACTGCTTCTCTACTGAGGCGCTGTCGAAGGACAGGTTTGAGTATGCGCTGAACCGCGTGCTGAACGAATGTGGCATCGCATCCACGCTCGCCAACAAGTGTAATCCCGGTCACGACATCACCATCAATGGCGTTCGCTTCAGTCTAAAGACGCAGGCCGATAGAAACATCAAGCCCGGCTTCCTGCATATCTCCAAGTTTATGGAACTCGGCAAAGGCGATTGGGAAGTTGAAGAGGATTTGAAAGGGTTGCGCGACAACTTCTTTGCGCACATGAAATCGTACGACCGGATTCTCCAGCTGCGCCGTCTTGTGGACACGGAGACTCTTCAAGAATACGAACTAGTCGAAATCCCGAAGAGCCTGCTTGAAAAAGCGAAGGACGGCGTGTTGAAGATGATGCAGAACAGCAAGCAAGATCCGAAGCCGGGCACCTGCACCGTATCGGAGAAGGGCCGCGAGCTTTTCGAGCTGTACTTCGACGGCGGTACGGAACGGAAGCTACAGATTCGCCATCTGGACAAGAGCAACTGCTTCGTTCATGCGCGCTGGTCTATCTCATGGGTTCCATTGAGCACAGAGGCAGCGGCGGGTTGATCGCAGCGATTCTCTTGCGAGCGATCTCCGCGTAGTCTGGTTTCAGTTCGATCCCAATACACGAACGTTCTAGCTCCGCTGCCACGACGCCGACAGTTCCCGCGCCAAAGAACGGATCAAGTATCCAACCACCACGTGGGCTCCCGGCCTCCATACACACGCGCACTAGCGACGGAGGGAACATCGCGAAGTGGGCTTCCTTCGAGCTCTCGGTGTTGATTGCCCACACGTCACGCCGTTGCCGGAGCGTACCCGGCTCCGCCGTGGGCTCACGAACCGCCTCCTGGTCGTAGTAGTAATCCTCTGTTTTGGTGAGCAGAAAGACGTGCTCGTGTGAGCGAGTGGGTCGATCCCTTACGCTCTCTGGCTGGCAGTTTGGCTTGTACCAGATGATGTCCGAGCGGAGATACCAGCCGTCGGCCTGCAGCGCGAATGCAAGTCGCCACGGCACTCCGATAAGTTCCTTGTCCTTCAATCCCTTCGGATTCTGTGGACGGTAGCTCATCCCCCTTGCCGGGTTCTTCTTATCGGCCTGCCTCCAGCCACGATTACCGCTGGTGTACGAATCACCGATGTTCAGCCAGAGCGTTCCGTCGCTGCGAAGCACACGACGAACCTCGCGAAACAGCGCAACGAGGTCAGCGACGTAATCCTCGACTTCGGGCTCCGCGCCAATCTGGCCCTCGATGCCGTAGTCGCGCAGTCCCCAGTACGGCGGGGATGTGATGGCACATTGGAATTTCTCGTCGGGGAATCTCGACAGCAGCTTGCGTGCGTCGCCAATTAGGATTTCGTGGGTGGTCTCGCCACACTTAACGGTCATCCGTCGTTGCCCTGTCGGAAGTTTTCTTTTCATTATGACACTCCTCGGTGTGGATTTCTCGCCTAGTATTCCGACGGCAACAAGAACGTCGTGAGGCTGCGGTCTGCCTCAGTGATGAGCCACACCGGGCACCCACTGGGCAACGTGTAGCTGGACAGGAGCCTGAAACCTTCCTTGAGGCTGTACTCGTTCTCGCGACGATCCGACTCGCAGATATCGCCCCAATCTCCGGCGAGATGACGGGCGAGAAGCGTTAAAGGATTGACTCCCGATACCCTCATCGCTTCGAGGGCACCGGGAGTAGAGACGATGCGACCGGGACTAAAGAGAATGTTCGCCATGGTCACTTCGCCTTGAACACTTCGTTGTTCACACACCAGCGACAGTAGCGAAGCACGCGTTCTTTGGTAATTTTCCGGCCCTCGATTTGCCGTCCAACGAACTCGTTAATCAGCTGTTCAGTGGTCGCGGATTTCTTAGCGACAACGAAATCCACGAACAGTTTGACGAATCCGCGTTTGATACTTTCAGTGTTGCCAATGACATAAGTGATGTTCTCCGACTTGATGGCCTTCGGAGCCTTGGTTTCGGCTGCCTTCTTTGGGCCGGGAACAGTCAGTGCATGAGCGACGATTTCGACTGCATCAGGGACTGGCACTTTCGCTTTAACTTTTCCGTTGTTGGCAACCTCGGGCTTATCGTTAGCGGCTGCCATCTTGCCATCAATCTGACCGTGACTGTTTAAGTCGCGCAGGTTCGCAACTTCGCGCTGTTCAGCCTTGCTGAGTTTCGTTGCTGCCTTCTTGCTACCCGCCACTACTTTCGTTTGCTTTTTCATTTTGTCTTCCCTCCAAGGAAGCGAGGGAATTATGTCGCTGTAACACTAGAGTTACACGCGGAATCTGGAGAGAAGTTCGCTCGAAGTTCGGACGAAGTTCTCCGGAACTTCGCAGATGCGGCCTACGGGCTTAGTTGCAGAGTCTAGGTCGGCTTGAGACGCGTTTACTCAGGGCAGGCGGAGGGTTGGGCCAGGGCTGGCGGAGGGCTAGGAAGGCTTAGTGTCCATTTTTGTCCAAAAAGGGTAATTTCTCGGCTTCGCTGCTCGACAGCAGGCATGTTGTACACCACTTTTGAAGTTTGCAGGAACTTCCGTGGAATTGCGGCTTGCGGAGGCTCACATAACAGTCCTGCCTGAGTTTTCAGCCTCCCACTGGAGCTATTCCCGTTAGCGCTACCAAAGCTTGCAGTTTCGATTGGTCTGCCCGTAACCTTCAATGTCACCTCGGATTAGCGCAGTATGGATTGCTAGTGGTATCCGGATTTCCTAGCAGCTATCGCTGAACTATTGCCTTCTGCTCCGCAAAATATCCGATGATCGGGAGCTTCAACATTCGTCCTCTGTACGCGAAAATCATCAATGTTATCCAAGTAAAACACCACAGAACTAGGATCAGTGCGCTTAACAGAGACGGAACGATTTCGAAGTACGCGCCGAACTTAAAAGCAAGCAGGATCAACGTGAGGATGATCGACTGAAAGGAATGGAAGCGAATGAAGGGATCGCTCTTGTAAGGTTCGGAGGTCAAATAAATGGCTGGAAACAAAACTCCGGCAACGTAGCAGTACACACCTACCATGCTTCGATTCTTGATTAATTCTCTGTCGCTCATGAAGCACATTGGAACACGGAATCTCAGATCATTCGCAAATAGATGGCGATAACAGAGGAAACTACTCACAATCTTACCTCTTTTGCAGCCCCCTTGTGTTTTCAATTATGTTAACTATTTCTTTAGACATCTACCTGTTCTGCCACAAACACAGCTCGTTCCCATCCGGATCTCTGAAATAGGACAACAATCCTCCCGGCTCTTCCTTCACGGGAGTGGTCATTACGCCTTTGGCCTGCAACGCCTTCGTGGCCTGCTGGATGTCTTTTACTCCGAGACTCAAGCGTGCATTGCCGCTGCCAGGCAATACATGGCCGGCAGGGTTAGGGACCAGTTCGAAGAGCACGCCGTCGAAATCGAAACGGGCGACATAGTCGCGGGAGGTCAGTCGAAATCCGAGAATGTCGCGATAGAAGGCGATCGCCCTTTCGATGTCGGAGACGTGGTAGTACACGGCATCAAAGGTGACTTGGAGTTCTGGGGATGGCATAGCGGATCTCCTGGTGCAAAGGCACCACGGGCCTTGTTTCATTCCTATGATGCTGCGCCACAAAATAGGATACTGTTTACCTCGATGGAGGCGCTCACCGAAGTCGTGATAGATCGCAAGGTGCTCGACGGCTTCAAGCGCCGTGCGCTGAAGCTGTATCCGCGCGAGTTCATCGAACAGATCGTGGGACGCATGGTCGATCACCAGTGCCGCATTTATGCCTTCCGCGAACTCGAGCACGAGGCGACCCGGTACGAGGTCGTCATCGACGAAGACATGGATCCTATGACCGAGGGAGAAGACGAAAAACGGTTCCAGATTCTCGGCACGATTCACACGCATCCGCAATCGACGATCGAGCCTAGTGACATCGATTGGGAAGCGATGGCTCGCGATGACGAACTGGTGATGGGGATCTGCGCGATACGCCGGACCAGCCGCCGCCGTTTTGTGAGCTTTGCCTTCTACAATGCCCGCAAAGAGCAGATGCAATTGACGATTGCCGAACCTAGTGTCTCGGCCATAGGCGCCAAAGCCTGACCGCTAAAGCCGCGGCCGATTCCGCCGATTAGCCCGTCAGGAGCTTCCCCATTCCGATGAGCGCATCGACAGGCGTAGACTATGTTCCGATACCCGAAATGGACAATCCATCGCAAGACAAGCGCCGTTCCGCGCGAATACCCTGCCGTGTACCTGTAACGTTACGTTCGACGGATGGGCGCGATATCCAGGCCATCTGCCTGGATGTGAACCAGGATGGCATCGGCATTGAAACGTACAACCAGCTCGCCGTCGGACAGAGGCTGGAACTGCTGGTCCCCAAGGGCAACGGCGACGTGAAGACCGTACCCATGCTGGTGATGTTCCGCATGAAGACCCATTTCGGACTCTCCGCCCTCGCAGCCCATGAACACGTGCTCGACCTCATCCCAACGCAAGGCTAGCGGATAAGCACTGGGATAGAGGTATATTCCCGCCCGGATTACATGCTAGTAAACATCGATGACGTATCCTGAACACACGATGAACAACGATCTGCTCCAGTGGGCGCGCCAACTCCAGGCCATCTCTCAGAACGGACTCACTTATGCCGTCAACGATTACGATCGCCAGCGCTATACCGAAATCCAGCGCCTGGCCGCCGAGATGATGGCGGTGAACGAGACGGCAATCTCGCCGCTGCAAGTTGCCGAGTTCTTCAACCGCGAGAAGGGCCATGCGACACCCAAGGTGGATGTCCGCGCTGCCGTCTTTCGTGACGACCGCATTCTGCTCGTGCGCGAGATCTCCGACGGAGGTTGGGCATTGCCTGGAGGTTGGGCCGACGTCGGCGACTCACCATCTGTCGCCGCCGTCCGTGAAGTGAAGGAAGAGTCAGGATACGACGTCCGCGCCACGAAGCTGGTCGCGGCCTACGACCGCGATCGCCACCCGCATCCGCCGATTCCGTATCACGCGTACAAGCTGTTTTTCCTATGTGAGCTTTTGGGCGGCGCGGCCGCTCACAGCAACGAAACCGATGGTGTGGACTTTTTCGCCGAAGACCGTCTGCCGCCGCTGTCACTGACGAGGATCTGCCCCGAACAGATCGCGCTGATGTTCCGTCACCATCGCGATCCAAGTCTGCGAACAGAGTTCGATTGATGAACTCTCTAAAAAGAGATCCGCGAGAATCCGTACCATCCGCGTTATCCGCGTGAAAAGATCTCGGTTTACTCGCCCTGGTAAACGAACCGCCCGCCGACGATTGTGGCCACTATGCGTCCGTAGAAATCACACCCGTCGAACGGCGTATTGCGCGACTTGGATTTCGACTTCTTCACGTCGTATGTCCACTTCGCCTTGGGATCGAAGATCGTGACGTCCGCATGCGCGCCCTTGGCAAGCGTACCGCGCTTGCGGAGACCAATAATCTTGGCCGGGTTTGTGCTGAGCAGTTCGACGATGCGACTCACCTTCATTCCGCGCTCGACGTTGAGAACGGTGATCGCCAGGGCCAGCGCGGTTTCGAGGCCCATGATGCCGAACGCCGCCTTGTCGAACTCGACTTCTTTTTCGTGGCGCGCGTGCGGCGCATGATCGGTGGCGATGCAGTCGATGGAGCCGTCTTCGAGGCCGCGGATCATCGCGTCGCGGTCGGCGGCGTTGCGCAGCGGCGGATTCATCTTGTAGTCCGTGTCGTACTCGCCGACATTTTCGTCGATCAGCGTGAAGTGATGCGGCGTGACTTCGCAGGTCACGCGCACGCCGCTCTTGCGGGATTTGCGTACCGCATCGAGCGCTGCAGCGGTCGAGAGATGCGCGACGTGCAGATGCGCCTTGGCCTTTTTGGCCAGATCGATGTCGCGCTCGACGATGCCGCTCTCGGCTTTCACCGGCATTCCGCGCAAGCCGAGGCGAAACGACGTTGGACCGTAATTCATCGAAGCGCCGGCGGTGATGCGCGTATCCTCGGCGTGCTGGATGACGGGAATGCCGACCTTGGCGGCCGACTTGAGCGCCTCCAGCATGATGAGATCTTCCAGAATTGGCTTGCCATCGTCGGTCACTGCCACGGCTCCGGCTTTGTACAACGCGAGGTAATCGGACAGCTTTTCGCCCTTGCTGCCGAGCGTCGCTGCCGCAATCGGGAAGACGTTCACGACGGCGTGGCGTTCCGAAGATTGCATCCACTCGGTGATTTCGGGGGAGTCGTTGACGGGGTTCGTGTTCGGCATAGCGCAGACGGCGGTAAATCCACCGGCAGCGGCAGCGGCGGTTCCTGTCGCGATGGTCTCCTTGTACGACTGTCCGGGCTCGCGCAGGTGGACATGAATGTCGATGAACCCAGGCGCAACGATCAGGCCTTTGGCATTGAATGTCTCGTCAGCCGATCCGGCAAGTTTCTTGCCCGGATTGACGGCGATAACTTTTCCGTTAGCAAGCAGAAGATCGACATCATCGTCCACGCCAGTTGCCGGATCGACGACTCTACCGCCGTGAATAAGAAGAGATGATTGGCTCATGAGTGCTTTACTCCCAGCGCGCGAGCGAGGATTGCCATGCGAACGGCAACTCCGTTCTTTACCTGTTCGAGGATGACCGTGCGCTCGGCATCGGCAACGTCGGCGGTCAATTCCAATCCGCGGATGATCGGTCCCGGATGCATGACGATCACGTCTCGTTTCGCCCAACGCACGCGGTCGGCGGAAATCTGGTAACGAGCGATGTAGTCGTCGAGCTTGAGTTGCAATCCTTCGAGCCGCTCTTTCTGAATGCGCAAGGCTATGATGACATCGGCGTCTTCCAGCGCTTCGCGGAGGTCGCGGGTGACGCTTACGTTGGACGCCAGCGTCGTGGCGACATCGGGAACCAGTTCCGGCGGCCCGCAGAGGGCAACATGCGCTCCGGCCTTGGTGAGCAGCATCACATCGGAACGCGCGACGCGGCTGTGGAAGATGTCACCGATCAGCGCAACTTTCAAGCCCTTGAGCTTCTTCTTGTGATCGAGGATTGTATAGGCATCGAGCAGCGCCTGCGACGGATGCTCGTGCATACCGTCTCCGGCGTTGATGACCGGAACATCGACGTGACGCGCCAGCACCTGCGGCGCACCGGACGACGGATGACGGATCACGATGGCCTGCGCTCCGAGAGCCATGATGGTAAAACCGGTGTCGATCAGCGACTCACCCTTTTCGATGCTGGAGGCAGTGGCGTTGATGACCGTGGTGGTTGCGCCCAGCATTTTGGCGGCGTATTCGAATGACACGCGGGTTCTGGTGGAAGCCTCATAAAACAGCAGGGCGACACGCTTCGCTCGCAACATCGGCCTGGGTTGGCGCTGCATGCGCTTGGCGTCTTCCAGGATGCGGTAAACGTCTTTGAGTTCGAGTGTTTCGATTCCGAGCAGAGAACCGACAGCAGGTCTCGGGGGCATCAGGCGACCTCGGCGGTAGTAAGGATGAATTGAAAAATAGAACGGCTAGACTGCGAATGACGGCGCGTTGTGGATGTCGCGCTTCGGATCAGACTTCCTTCTCCACGAGCAGGACTTTCTCCATGTTGTCCACTTCCTGCAACTTGACTTCGATGATTTCCAGATCGCTGGTCTGCACGTAGCGGCCGACAAACGCCGCTTCCACGGGCAATTCGCGATGTCCGCGGTCGATGAGCACGAGCAACTGAACGCGCTTCGGGCGCCCGTGATCGAACAGCGCATCGAGCGCCGCCCGTGTGGTGCGACCGGTGTAGAGCACATCGTCAACCAGAACGACGTTCATAGCCTGAATATTGGCGCCTAACTCGTGCTTCTTGATCTGCGGATCGACGCCGACGGTCGAAAGATCGTCGCGGTAGAGGGTGATGTCGAGCACGCCGCACGGAACCGCTTTGCCTTCGATTCGCTCGATGATGCGGGCCAAACGGTTCGCGATTGGCACGCCGCGCCGCTTGATGCCGATGAGCACCAGATTCTCCGTCCCATTGTTCTTCTCGATGATCTCGTGCGCGAGGCGAACGAGCGTGCGCTCGATCTCGGAGGCAGACATGAGCTGCGCCTTTTGGCGCAAATTGGGCTGGGAAACGGGATTGGAAGTCATCTGAGGCATGATACGCAAGCGAACGGCAAAGCCGCAAGGACGCGGCTACATTGCCTTGTAATCCTAGGATTCAGTGTCGACGCGCTTGAGGCGGCGCGATTCGGCGAGCAGGCGCATGCTGTGCATCAGGTTCTGGAAGGTGACGATGCCGATCAGGCGACCGTCGTCCACGACAGGGATGATGCTGAGATTGTGCGTCGCCAGCTTGCGCAGGCCGGAGGCAAGTGTCTCGCCCTTCTGCGCAACCTGGAAGACACGTTCCATGACGGTCTGGACGTAGCCATTGCCTTCCGAGCGCAGGGCGTCGACGATCCGCTGACGAGTGACGACGCCGATCATGTCGGTTCCGCGGATCACCGGGAAGTCGTCTTGCAGCGTGTGGACCGCCTTCGCCAGTGCGTCTTCGAGAGTGTCGGCGGGAGAGAGCGTAGAAAAGTCCTTCAGCATCACTTCTTCAAGGCGCAGGCTCTCCATGACGGCCTGGAAGACCACGGAGCGCTCTTCCATCTGCGCGGACAAGAAGAGCAACAGGCCGGCGATCATGAGCCAGTAATTCCAAACACCAGTGAGGCCAATAACGATAAAGCCGGTGGCAATCAACTGGCCGACGCCGACCGCGCGCTTGGTCGCCCGCATGGGATGCATGCGCTCGGCGAAGTAGGCGCGCAAGAGATGGCCGCCGTCGAGCGGGTACGCGGGCAGCAGGTTCACCGCACCGATGAAGAGGTTGACCCAGATGAAGCTGCGCAGCAGATTCGTGCAGTCCACGTAGGGAAATACGAGGATGTGCATGCCCGGCGCGACGTATGGGACAAGCAGGATGGCCGCGCCGCCGAGAAGCAGGTTGGCCAGCGGACCGGCGAGTGCGGTGCGCGGGTTCCCGAACGGGTCGCGATACTGGCCGGTGGCGTCGTCCATCAGGGTGACGCCGCCGATCGGCATAAGGATAAGCATGCGCTGCGGCAAATTCTTGTAAGTGAGCGCCAGGCCGTGAGCCAACTCGTGCACGATCACCGAGGCAAGGACGAGCGCGACCAGTTCGACACCGCGAGTGAAGATGCGATCGCCCAGGGCGTTCCACTGCATCGCCCAAACGTAGAACAGCAGCATAAGAAACGTGATGTGCAGGCGCACATGGACATCGCCAATCCTTCCCACCGGAAGCGACAGGCTTTTCGTGACGGAAGAAATCCAGCTACCCATCCTTAGATCATTTTATACACTGGGGTGCCATGCGGGTAATTGCCGGACTGTACAAGAGCCGTCCGCTGCGTGCACTTTCGGGAATGCACACAAGGCCGACGAGCGACCGTCTGCGCGAGACCTTGTTCAATATCCTGACGGCAGGAAATCCACAGGCACTGGAAGGCAGCATCTGGCTCGATTTGTACGCGGGAACCGGAGCGGTTGGAATTGAGGCGCTCAGCCGAGGGGCAAAGCTTGTCACCTTTGTTGATAAGGACAAAGCGGCAGTGCGGGTGATCCGGGAGAACTTGAGATCGCTGGGAATCGAGGACGGCGTTTCTATCCTGGAATCGGATGCCGGTCGCGGGTTGAGGGACCTGCAGGCGAAGGGGTTTCGGGCGGATTACGTGTTTATCGATCCGCCATATGCCGAGCATGAGGCCTACACCGAGGCGCTGGAGTTTCTGGGAGAATCGGAGATCGCGGGCGTGGTTATTGTGGAGCATGATAAGAGATTCGATCCGGGGGAGGAGTTTGGGAGATTGAAGCGGTACAGGAAGTTGTTGCAGGGAGATAGTGGGTTGAGCTTGTACCGGAGGGGTTAAGCTTTGTGTCGCGATGCCTCGCATCGCTGACCGGCTTTGGAAACCCGGCCCCACACTTTGCAATGCAGTTTTAGTTAGAGCACTGTCGTTGACTCAAGCCAACTGCCCCACTCAACCGAAAAAAGGTTGAGCGGGGCACCGAGATCTTTCAGGATGACCTCTTACATGATGAAGTTATTGGTCTTTCGAACGATGGGGTGCTGCATCTCCTGTAGATCGTTTTTCACCATATTGAGGCCGACCATGCATTCCTCGAAATTCTCCGACAGTTTGCGGAAGAGCGGGGCGACTTTCTTGTACTCGAAGCAGTCGAACTTCGAGACAATGTAATAGCTCTCCTTGCCGGCTTTGATGAAGTCGATGAAGTTTTCAAGGCGATTGCGGCGCAGGCGATGGCGATTGATCGACTCGGGAAACATGCCGGTGAAAAATAACGTGTAATCACCGATGTGCTTGCGCACCTGGCGCTCACGGTCGAACGAGGGAGCCGCGCCGAAGACCGGATCGGCTTCCAGCAGCATCTCGCCGACGTCGTCGAGTGGACGTCCCTGG
>CAYWSM010000405.1:0-23975 GCA_964460935.1 uncultured Terriglobales bacterium
GTCCTGAATCTCGACTGCCTCCGGGTATTCGTTCTCGATGTAGACATCGTCACCAATAAAGACATTCTCGCCAATACGGACCCCACGCCAGCGGTGAAGCCAAATCCGAAGGTTTCCCGATCCCGGTAATAGCCTGCACAAAAGGTGCACGAACCGGTTGACGGACCTTCTTAGAAGAGTTTTTTTTACCTTAGTACCCAATTGATTTTGAGCGGCGCTGCCCATTTATCGTTTCCAAAACATTAAAGCGTTTCGGCAGAATGAACCAAAATAATCTGCATTATACGAATGCTCGACGACTGATGTTTATACGATTTCGAGGAACTTAGTATGGAAATACGCTCAAGAAATCTACCTCAGTAATCAAAATAAAATTATGAGTTTTCTCGCTTACACTGGGCCGTGGCATTTACACTTTCGACATCGGTTGGAGAGGGATCAAGCCATTCCGAGGTTCAACTAGTTTAAGGGAACAGCATCAGAAGTCGTCTTTTACGAGTTGTTTTACGAGTTGGAAGTGGAATTCACCAGTCTCGCTCGAATCCACATATCCGTCTTGTATCTTCTGATTCGAAACATTTGGTACATCAAGGGTATCTGCGACTTGCGACCTGGAAGTGCCAGTTTGACTGCTTCTTTTAGAAATCTCTCACGCACCCACGCAAATTTGAGAGTTGGATATTTTGTTATAGATACAAGCTCGAACCCTATCTTTCTTAGTATCCCGCAGAGAATTTCTTGAGAAGTAAAGCTTAAGTGATCTGGTAATAAAAATGGTGTAGGATGGAGGCTATACTTCAAATTAGCTGTATCACCAGTTTGGATTAGCAGTTCTCCTCCTGGTTTAAGTGATCTGCTGATAAGACTAAGAAAATGCGGAGGGTCCGTCAGATGGGAATATACATTTAGGAGAGATACGCAATCATATTTTGCTGTGTGAGAGAACAGATCGAAAAAATCAACATCTAGCCCTCTCCTGCGAGCAGCGGTAATTTTGTTACGGTTCGGTTCAAAGCCTCTGGGCATTACATTTCCATGTGATATTTCCTTTAGAATTGTAAGAAGTTCGCCGTGTCCACAACCCACGTCCAGCCAACTTCTCTTGCAATTCTGTAGTTCAGTCCCATAAATATCGCGCAAAACTTTGCGATAGATTTTTTCTTTAGCATGCATGTAATGACCAGTAGATTCCAGAACTTTGTCTCCGCTATGGGCGCCAACCTTAACGCCTTCTTCAATTTCTTCATCGCTGGGGCGCGGGTTAACGTAAAGTAATCCGCAACTATCGCACTTGACCAACGTGCAACCATTCTCGGTGGCGTATGGAAACGAGCTACCACTGCCACAGCTGTAACAATGTACGGTAATCATGGTGCTTCCTTCTCGATGATTCGGCTCGCCCGTTAAGCTCAACCTATACCTAGTAATCTGCAACACCTGTAACACCCTTGCGGTAGCCAGCCAACGGCGTTGCTGGAATGCTTCGGTTGTTCCCGTTTCAAGGCGAAGGAATCACCGCGCTTGCTGCAAAAGTTTTTGAACTCTCTCCCCGCGAGGTCATGGCGCTGACCGCATAGCAGTATACCTTCCCAGGCTTTACCTCAGTGTCGGTGTATACGGTAATATCTGCAGCCGTGGTCCCGATCCGCCACCACTTTTTTCCGCAGTTTACTACTCGTTGCTTGATGGAGGCGTTCGTTCTGTAGATGACGTAACTCTTGGGCTTTTCCGCGCGTGGACCAGCGGGCGATTTCCAGTTCAGCTTGACTTGGTGTTTTCCGTGACGATGCGCTTCTGGTCCCGAAGGAGCCGGCACCAACTGTCCGGGCGCCGACAAACTCCATAACAGGACCGCTATCCCACCGATTCCGAAAACAGCAAGAAATCTTCGCATTCGGAGCTTTTCTCCGGGCATTATACTCACTTTATGGAAGACTCTGTCTCAACAATATCGGGACACCAAACGACCAGCCAACCTTCAATTATTACACTAAACCCGCTGTCGGATGACCGGTGGGAGGAGTTCTTGCTTCGCCGTGCGGATGCGTCAGTATTTCACTCGCGTCCCTGGCTGAAGGCGTTGCGTCGCGTCTACGGCTACGAACCGCTTGTGCTGACAGACACGTCTCCTGGGGCCGCCTTGCAAAACGCGCTCCTGTTCTGTAAAGTGACGAGTTCGATCACGGGGAGGCGGTTGGTTTCCGTTCCATTCGCGGACCACTGCGACCCGTTGGTGAACAGCGACGATGAATTAACTCGCCTGGCATCAGCCGCCACCGAAGTCGCCGCCCGCAAACGCTGCCGATATGTGGAGCTCCGGCCCAGAACCCTCAATGTGGGCCCTCCGTTCGCGCTTGGCGCTTCTTATTGTTTCCACCAGCTCGAGTTATCCCAAGGCGTAGATGCCGTGTACCGTGAACTTCACCATGATTGCATCCACCGAAAAATCCGCCGCGCCGAGCGAGAAAAACTCGCCGTTGAGGCAGGGAATTCCAATGTGTTGCTGGGACACTTTTACCATTTGCAGACGCGAGCGCGTCTCCGTTTGGGACTCCCTCCACAACCACTTGCATGGTTCGAAGCTCTGCTGTCTGAATTCGGCGACAAAGCGACCGTACGCGTGGCCTACTCAGCAGGAGAGCCAGTTGCCAGCATCGTGACCCTCGAATTCAATCGCACGATGGTCTACAAATACGGCTGCTCCGAGGAGCGCTCCAACCGTCTGGGCGGCGCTCAGGCGGTGATGTGGGCCGCGATTCAGGACGCATGTCGTAAAGGTCATACCCTATTCGACATGGGACGCTCCGACCTAGACCAACCCGGCTTGATTGAATACAAGGATCGCTGGGGCGCATCCAAAACTCGGCTCAATTATTTTCGCTACCCGTCGAAGACGGCCGGTTCGAGAACCCTTAATCAGGCGTTCTCCGGGGGCAGGCAAGCGTTCTCCAAGATGCCGCCATCTGTTGCCGTCTGGGTGGGCCGGTATTTTTACCGTCACCTTGGGTAATCAGATGGTAAGTATCCTCCGGCAGAGCCGGAGGCTTTAGTTTGTGAGCCGCTCAAAGCGGCTAAGCGGGGTCGCTAACGCGGCCCCGATTTCGTTGTGCCACCTTGCGGTGGCTCCTCAGCGCCACAGTCCCAACTGATCCAGTCGCTGATCCTCTTGTTCCTGGTTCCGGATGTATTCGCGGTCACATCTTCATCCCGACCTACGGTTGACACCAGTATCCGCGCGCCCAAAAGTGCTGGCCCACAAAATTTCTCTTGCGCTCACTGTACACGCGCGCCAAGTGAATCGCGCTCTTCCCCTTAATAAACCCGATCACCTGCGACACTGCGTGCTTCGGCGGAATCGCGATCATCATGTGCACGTGATCCGGCATCAGATGCCCTTCTTCAATCCGGCTCTCTTTCTGCGCGGCCAGTTTGCGGAACACTTCTCCCAGATACTTCCGCAGTTCCGCGTACAACGCTTTGCGCCGTCCCTTGGGTATGAATACGACGTGGTATTTGCACTCCCACTTCGTATGACTTAGGCTTTCCATCTCGTCCATCGTGCGAAATCTCCTCCTCGTGTGCTTGGCGGCTCACGTTCAGGAGTTTCCGCGATGGACTCCAGTAACTGTCAAACTTTGACTGCCTCCCCGGCACAGCCGGGGGGTCTCCCGGGTTGTACTAGACTCGCGCAAAGATATTGCGCTTCAGTAAATCTCTTCCCGGAGCCTGGGAATAGAATGCGTTGTCATGGTTGGCGCATGCTAGCATCACGGCCAGCCAGCATCAACCAGCTCACTAATTATTTGGCCAGTTCAACAGGAGCGTGTACTACTAACCATGAGCTGAGTTTTCCACTTTTTTCCGAGGATGAAGTCGTACTTACGCGGTCGCCAAACCCCACAGCCTCCACCAGGGTAATTTGTGAGTTCGCCGAAGTAAATCTTGTCTCCAACATTGTAGAGATCCACACTGATAAAATCTTTGTCATTCGCCAGTGTTTCCGCGATCTCGATCATGCGATCCAAGTTTTGCGGACGGGGAACCTCCCCAAAATGACGTTTTATCGCGAATTCGGCGGAAATAGGTTTGAAGCTGCGGTCAGCCATGTATCGGGTGTGATCGACATATCGACCGAAGTCAACATGGATGATTTCTACCTGCCCATTGAAGCAATGAAACTTGTAGTCAAGAGGAACCCGGTTATCCCATCCTATGTGCTCCTCTACGATAATTGCCGGTTCGATATGTCCGTAGCACCATTCCTGCCCGAGAGAGCAGTCATAGCAGTAGTCCATTGACAGCCACTCAGATAACTGTCGAATGGCATGGTCTTGGCGTAGCGGAGATTCCGGAGTAACTATTATGTTACAATGCGATGCGTGGTTTGTTTTGATGACATACCGCTCAGGCAAGGAATCAAATGGGATGTCGCGTGGATTCTTCCCATGCCAGAGCAGGGAAATCAGAATCTCACTCCCCACTTTCTCTGCAACATAGTCCCTGACTCCTAGCTTATCAGCGTAGAGAGCCAGTTGCGGATCGCGGTTAAACAACATCTTGTGCCAAATGTGCTCGGAGTGACTGCGCGGATGAACAAAATCTGGCCAATAGCCGTGAATTTTAAAGAAGTGGAAGCTGCACAAAAAACGATAGATCGAATCTGCCGAACGATCGCGCACAACAAACTTGGAATAGGCGCGACAGAGTTGCATGTATGTTTGTGAGTAGAGAAAGTGTCTTAGCCTCATTGATGGCTCCCTCTGGTCACCTTGGTGTAATTGGAGCACGATCATAAAGTTTTACGATTTATTGAATTTGTCGCAACAATACAGATCGTGGTAATCGTGGTGTATGAGGAGTTTGGTCATTGTCGCATTAACTACCATTGGTACACTCCCCGCCGGGATGTATTTGTGATCGTCAGAATGGGCTACACTGTTTGAAAACTTTGAAAAACCGGCTATGAAACGACATATTATTGCTTGCATAAGCTTGCTGCTCCTGCTCAATCTTCCTACTTTGGCCGCGAACTACACCGTGAAACCGAAAGGCGGCGGTGATTACACTAATATTCAAGACTGCGTAAATGCCATGGCGAATGGTGATACCTGCACGGTGTACGCTGGAGATTACACCGGCGAGGGCGTCATCACTGTTTCAGCGGGAACCAGCGGCAACTACAAGACACTAACTGTGAATCCCGGTGATACAGTGACTACGAAAGAATGGGCGCTGAATAGCTATAACAAGATCAACGGTTTTCATATTCGAGATACATCCTCCCCAAACTCCGCTCCGTGCGTGGCAATGGCAAATGGCGCGACCGATATTCATATAACGAACAATAATTTCTATGCTTGCCAGACCATTCCGACGATTCTAGCCAATCCATCTAATTCGCAATCGTTTGTTTATATACAGAACAACACCTTTACTTATCCCTGCTCCACTAGTGATGATCCCGCCGTTTGCCGAGCAATTCATATAGCCGGTGATCACTGGCTGATCGAGGGAAATGAATTCTCGCACACAGGAACTCCGATCCTTCTCTCGTATGGCAATTTCAACATCATCCGAAACAACACATCGCACAATATTTATTCGCGTGATCCGCTTAATCTGTATCCATATCCTGATCCCGACTTCCCGAGAGACTGCATCCCTTTCCTGGGCGGAACGGCTACTGTGGCATCGGGGCATGTTACCGGAGGAACTGGTTTGTCGAACGAATATCCTGGTGCGTGGGTAAAATTGACCGTCGGCGGCGTGCCGACAAAGTATACGGTCACGAGTGTATCTGGCTCTGAGGTAGTCATTGCCAATCCGCCCACTGATGGCAGTTACCCCATGACGGGCGGCAATAGCTCCAATTGTCACAATAACGCGCTCTTCGGCACTGAGCCGACATCAACGACCCAAACGACTCAACACATTCTCATCGAAGGCAATACGGCCAACACTGTGCTGGGAAACGACAGCAAGTTCATGATTGCGCAGGGAGATCAGTGTGCGGGCCAGTGCTTCGGTTTGATTATCAGATATAACGTGGTTGCGCACCTTGGATCAACTGTGGTCCTTGATGACAACGCCCAGAAGTCCGTAAACCCCGGTTTTTATGCAGTCAAGACGTATAACAATACTTGGATAGATACAGATTCATATCACCCTCTGTATGGTAGAGGCGATGATTACAGTCACAACTCGATTTATCCGGCAGATATTAATAACCTTTTTTACTATCCCAACGCGATGTTGAATTTCAATCCCTACGCTAGTGATGAAACAACTGATTCAACTTTCGTCTATCGGAACAATTTGGCGTGGTGTACTGGACTGACCTGCAACCTGCACGGCCACATTTACAGCAGAGGGAACTTCACCGATGACCCCGGGAACATTGAAGCAGACCCCAAACTGACAAACTATGCTGCTAATGATTTCAGCCTTGCACCGGCATCTCCTGCTGCTGGTGCAGGCAGCTATTTGACGACCGTGGCTGCTCGGGATTCGGGTTCGGGCACGAAGCTTCTGGTAGATGATGCTGCTTTCTTTCAAGATGGTTATGGGCTTTCGGGGGTACAAGCGGATCAGATCCGAGTTGGACTTAATACAGTGGTTCAGATCTCCTCGATAAACTACGCGACCAATACTCTCAACTTGGCGAAACCTATCACCCGCTCGCCAGGCGATCCCATATGCTTATTTAGCGACAGCCATGGAAACGTCGTGCTATTCGGCAATGCCCCTAATATTGGCGCTCTTCCTACTGCTGGCCAACAACAAGCGCCCGCGCCTCCAACCGGACTCACTGTCAGTGTAAGTTAAAGTTGGCTTGAGGCAGAAACCGATTGCCATTACCATCTGTTTCGGACATGCTCTATTGACTTGGAACGACGATTTCGGACACTGGCAAGGACTGGCGTCCTCTCCTCAAGAGACTCCACGTTATGAGAGAATTGCAAGCTTGGTCGCCAAGATTGCGCCGGACGGTTCTGTGCTTGACGTCGGCTGCGGAGAATCGGTTTTGCACACCTTTCTTCCATCATCAGTTCGCTATTTTGGCATTGAGCCTTCCCGAAAAGCGATCCTCAAAAATAATTTAAATGTTGCACATAGCACTGCCGAGGCATTCGAGTCTGTTGGCCAGCATTGGAACTGCATCATCTTCAATGAAGTGCTTTACTATTCGTTCGATCCAGTTTTTTTGCTGCGCAAGTATGCGTCATTGCTGTGCCCTGGTGGGGTATTCATCATCTCTATTTTTCAGAATCCAAGAAAGCCCGCTCTTGCAGCCCGCTTGCTGCACTGGTTCGATCACCGCCGCCCAATCTCGAACGTCCACTGCACTGAGATGGTGCTCGACTTTATCCGTCGGAGCTGTTGGACCGTAGAGCATGACAGCTTACTTCGAAATCAGTGGCGTATTTGGGTAACACGCCCGAAGTAGGTTTATAACAACCGTCTTGTGAGTATGCCGTTCGTTACGCTTCAGTTATGGGGGCAGGCGGGCTGCTCACATCCGCGACACTATTTTCGGTAATAGCCGCGGATGGCCTTCTGACTGCTCCAGGAAGGATGTCCCGTATCAAACCGGCAATACGAAACAGCGGGTCATATCCTTGATACAGCAGGACGACGGCTCCGAGATAGAGAACAGCGAACAGAAGAGACTTGACGAGTATGAATTGCATCGCTTCCGCCGCGCTTTTGGGAAAATTTAACATCAACACATGTTGAGTGACAATAGCACATGCGAAGCTAGCGACAAGGGACGCAACAATGTACCTCCAAATAGCACCTATAAAAGACGAAACATCGAAACCGATGGGGCGCCCCGCATACCAGAAAGCCGGAATAGCGAGAATCCAAGATGAGACGGTCCACGCCACTGCAATGCCTGCTGGCCCCCAAGGCAAAGCTATCACGAACGACAATACCGTAATCGCAAATGCGATTACCGTCCAACGTAACCGCCGCTCCGGTTTTCCGATAGAAAGGTGAATCCAGCCGACCGTGGTGTTCAGCAACATAATACCGATCCCTGGTCCGAAGAAGACGAAAATCCTGCCAGACTCAGACCATTGGGGACCAAGCATAAGGCGAACTACGTCTTTGCCGATCAGGGTAAGAATGGCGCTCATCGCCATGCCGAGCATAGCTAGAATACCCAGCGAATTGGCGAGATACCGTTTGAAGCGGGGAGGATCGTGCTTCACTCTGCTGAGGGCAGCTAAAGCGACCTCGTGGAGAGGACCGGTAACCTGTGTGGCCGAAAGCGCAAACAAATCGTATGCCTTCTTGTAGAATCCAAGGGCCACGGCATTGAATCGCCAACCGACCAAGAGATTGTCGAAGTTCCTCGCAAGGTAATTCGCGCTGAACCCGCCATAAACGCTCACCGCGAATCTTACCATTACACGCGTCCCCAATCCCCGTCGCGGCAACGAGGGGATCCAGCGGCATAGCCACCAAGCACCCATAGTCGTCGTGATCGCCTGTGCGACGATGCCCGCCACCAGCGCCCAATATCCCCAGCTCTTCAAAGATAGCAAGATAGCTACAGCAGTATTCACTGCTCGGCCGACAACATCTGGCGTTGAAGCCGAGCCAAATCGCATCCCTCGCTTCAGAAGAGCTAAGTGTGTAACGGACGCTGCCGTGATCAGGACCGCTGGCGATATGCCAACTGCAACGCGAGCCACCAACGGATTTCTGTAAAATCGCGCCAGCAACCCTCCCCCCACAGCTAACCCAACTGCAAGAATTAGTCCAACCCCGCAGTTGATCCAGAAAAGATTACTAGCCTGAAATCGGTCTATTTTGTCGCGCTGAATGACAACCTCTGTAAATCCATTTGGGCCGAAACTCATCAAGAGGAGACTGAAGGTAGTAACCATTGCCACCACGCCGAAATCGGCAGGTGTCAGCAAGCGGGCGAGGATGAACGTGCTGACTAGCTGTGCGGCGAATGCCAACCCCTGAGCAGATACTGTCGCTGCCGCACCTCGAACGGCAAGTCGTCGTAGTTCTCGGGTCTCAGCTGTGGGATGAAAAGCGCCACTATCGTCAAATGGAATCATTGTTTTCTAAGGCTTGCAAACGGGCGTCGCCAATACCTTAAAGGCTTCGATAACCGGCAAAACCTTGGCACCCGAACACACCGCGTACCGAACAATATCTTCGAAAGACTCCGGGGTGGAGCCGAACCTACTGGGGGTCTTCGAAATATCATGTGTCGCGAAGATCAGCCATCCCCGGTCATGGCAATTCTTGTCGATGAGTTCTTTCAATATGCCAGGGGTGTCACGGTACTGCTCGATGAAACGGGCACCCAATGCATTGAGATCGATCGTACCAAGGTTCGGTCTGCGGCTGCCACCGCGGCAACATTGAAAGTATTTTCCGGCTGCATTCTTGTTCAGCGGCCGTGGGTGGCTTTTCGGATATGAAAGGCTGCCGAACGAGGCCCCCGGAACCGTCTCCTGCAGTGTTTTCCGGTTCCTGAGGATCGATGCCTCGAACTCCGCTGGCTCTGTTTGCCATGCGTGACAATGGTCAAAGGTATGGCATCCTAGCTCGTGCCCCGCTTCGAGAAGGCATCTTGCGTCTTCGGCGGAAAACATTTTCCAGTTGGGAGTAGTCTTTCCCATCAGGCCAAAGGCTGCATAGTAAGTGCCTCGCACGCCGAAACGGCGCAGTATTTCTCCCCCAACCCTCCAGGCCGATTCCGGAAAATCGTCAAATGTGAATGAGATCAGCGGATAGGAAGAACGGATTACCAGTGGTCGCCTGAACAAGAAACTACTCGCACTTAATTCATATCGACCTTTGATTTTCCCACGCAGACGGGCCAGCGCTTCGTACATTCACTCCCCCAACTCGTGGATCACGCGGTTCGGATTCTGCATGGTCGTATCGACGCTCGCCGGGCCCTCAAACCCTAACGACAAATCTGCAACCAATTATGGATTTAATCGATTCAGTGCTTGCAGCTCTTTCAAGGGAAAAACGTGGCATCTAATCTAGTTCAGAATCTGTTTGCCTGTTCGGCGAATGATGGAGTCTCTGTCCTTGCATACGCCGGCTCGTGATCGGCCGCAATATCGCGTGGCGGGATAGGTTCCGGCCGCGCGACATTTCTGAACAGCTCGGCCTGTGAGCCCGCCACGACAACGATGACTAAAAAGACCCACGACGGAGTCATTAGTCTGAATGCATTTTCGGAAAACGAATTAAAAAGCGTGCAAAGAAAAAACCCAAGGAACAGCGTAGCCGTCCGCGGGTCGCTGCGAAAACGGTACATTACTCTCGTATAGGCTGTAAGAACCAAACCAGCGATGAAGCAGAGCCCTACCCATCCAAGATTGATATACACTTCGACCCAGCCGTTATGCGCCTCGTTGATGTGAAAATTCGGCCAGGCTTTTTCCATATAGTCCAGCCGCGGCCCCAGCCAGAAGCTCTCGAATCCCGTTCCGACCAACGGGTTTGTGTGCATACTCAATAGCAAGCTCCAAGTGTATGTACGTCCGCTAAGCGTCGTGTCCTTTCCCAGCATTGCGAGAATGCTGCCTCCAAAGAACAAGACAACTAGGCTCAACCCAAGTACGGTAAGAACTAGTACGTGCACAAAGGCGGGCCTTCGCCAAGGGCGCATCGCTAGCCACATCACTCCGGCAGTCAAGGTAAGCCCCGCAATCGATGTCATGGATCTACACTGGCTGAGAAGCCATATGATCATGGCGATGATCGTCCCGTAAGCCAAGAGGCGTCGGGAACGACTGGAGTCCTCCCGGTCGCGGTAAGCGGACCAGAACATCCACAAGAAAAGGACACCATACATCAGGCAGATCAAGCCGAGAGAGTTTTTCTGGAGGGTTACACCCACAGGTTCACTGGTCCAGCTGTTAGTTACCCTCCTACCGAAGTGTGGATAGTACTTGATGAAAAGCACCGATAGCGGAAACAGGAGCAAACTCAGTCGGATGACGATACGCTTCAAGGCGGCCAAAGGGTGCGTCTCAGTCAGGATGATCAGAACCATAGCCACATCACCGATTATCTTTGTCCATCGCTTGAAAGCAACGAATGGAAAATCCGACCAGAAAATACTAATCAGACAAAATAGCAAATATAAAAGCAGCAGTGCGTTCTTTCGCAAGATCGGTCCCACCCTCTGCATTCTTGTTACGAGCACTACCACCGCTGCTAATATCAGAATAGTTAACACTGCCCGCTCAACGGGATTTCCCTCCACATAGACGTCGGTTGAGTCGGCGCCACTAAATGACGGCAAGTTGATTCCAAGCCACAGCGAAAAAGGGCGCGAACTGATTAAGAACAGCCACACGGCAGGAATCCAAAGTACTTTGGAGAGTCGTGGACTGCTGCCCCGATCGAGATAGAAAAGACCGAGAATCCCGATCGTGAAGATGATTGAGGCGATAATTGGAGGCGTGTGAAACATGAACTCTAGTTTGCCGTTGCTACAACCCGGAGTGGTATTGGTGCGGAGTCAATCATCAGTCGATGCAGCAACTCTAGTGTCAGTAGAATGTGTATCTCCCAAGTGTAGTTGACCTCCCCTTTGATGTGTCTCTCGACAATCGCCTCCACGGTTTGCCTTTGCACATAAGGTCGGGAAAGAGAACGGCTATCGAGCAAGACTTGCATGAGATAGTTCGCAAGTTGGTCACGATACCACACTCTATAGTGATAATACTTGTGCCGGCCGAGAAAGAGTCTCTCTAGATGGAGAGGGGCTAGCGCGTGATCGACTCGAGCTAACCACTGGGGCATTCCATAGTCATAGGCATATTCAGCTTTAAAACTGAATTCTAATAAATTGTGTCGAAACAATGACGTAAATCCCCCTCTATCACCATTAACACCGCGGTCCGTTGGTATCTTCCCTAGCTGCGGATTGCCCTCTGTGATTAATCTCAAACAAATATTCTCGGTACAAGAAGATTTCGGCGCACGGAACGCTGTCCGCACGAATTCGTTATCGAGGTATGGAGTGCGAACGGATATCTGAGTTTCCTCAAGCGCCATCAATGCATAGTGGTGCCATGGTGCCTGCCGAAAAGCCGTAAATGTCAGTGGGTGACATTGAATTAACTCGGCATACGTCTCCTTGCTGTTATGTAAGTAATCTGTGAGATCGCCATGGAAGAGTCCTGGAGCTGGCATTATCGGCTTGAACATGCGAATCCGCCTTAGAACTTCCCCACCGTAATTTCCTGTCATCCGAACAGATCCGATTTCACGAGCTTTTTTGTTTACGTACACGTTACTGGAACGAAGTGCCGTCGCACACCCGTCCGTTGTGTAGACAGTTTTCTCGAGATGTTCGGGGAAACTCCTGAGGAACTCTTCCCCAACCTGAATAACTTGGTGCGACTCTCCACATAATTCGGCTATCTTCTTACCCAGTCTCACGTCGTGGCAGTCGCGAAACATTCCACCAAACGTGTAACACGGTAAAGATCCTGGAGATGATCTTCTCCAGGCCATAATCATGCGAGTATCCAGACCGCCAGTCATGGACATCGCAATCTTTTCTGGACTCGAGAAATAACGCGCCAAATTGTTTGAAAAAATATTTCTTAACTCCCGATAGTAAGACTCTTCGTCTAAAAGTGGCTGCTCCTCCCACTCGCGAGGCTCGAAGTAGCTTTCACGCTGTCGTAGTTCAGTGTTCTGAAACACCCAACGAGAAGCAGGTGGAAGAATCCGGACCCCGCGGAACAGAGTCCGGTTGTCCATCACACATCCACATGCAATGAATTGTCCGAGCCCTTGGGGATCAATCTCGCGAGTTTCCGGCTTTACAGCAAGAATCGACTTCGCCTCACACGCAAAGTACAGGGCATCCTTCGACTCATAAATGTAGAGCCGGTGCATTCCAAATCGGTCGTTGAAGAGAGTCACTGAGCCGTGTTTACCATCGACTAAACATCCATGAAATCGTCCGTTTAGGCGCCCCCAAAATTCCGGGTCTTCTTCGTAGAGATGAACCAGATAACCTGCTCGATTCGTGCTGACCCGGTGCCCCATTTCCTTCAAGCGGGCCTGAATGCCTTCCTCGGGGAAGTCTTCGCCGGTAAAAACCAACACGACGTCTCCGGCCTCATTGCAAATGGGCATCTGTTCAGAAAAGGACCCCTTTCTCGCCACCCATCCCACGTAAACGCCAGTTTCTTTATTCGACCAAGTCCCAGTTGTATAAAACGACTCGTGCTGAAGCGGCACTTGCATCTGCGCCAATTCACGTTGCGCTTCTTCGTACGGTTTCTTGGTGATAAGGCCGAAAATTCCTGGCAAAGTTCTGGCTCCTAAGACGACTTGGCAGCTGCTTGATATTTGCGTTTGTACCAGTTGCTTCTGAATTCGCGCACTTTTGCAATCACTGGTTCGGGAACATGATCAAACCACCGGTGGTGCCATCCGAGAGTCAAGGCCGCCGAACCAAGAACACTTATTGGTATGTAGTAACGAGGAACGTCGAATTTCTGAAACCCATTGTTGCGCTTGAAGTCCGCCAGACTATCCGGTTGCTTCTTGCCGTATAAGAAATGAGAGTAAACCAAATATGGAATATTCCGTTCAGCGGAAAAGCGTACTGCCTGCGCCACCAGTCCGTTAGTGGGAGCTTTGTCACGGTGCTGCATCATAGACACAATATTGAGCAACCCTGCTTGAACTCCCTTCTCATCGCATACAATCTTTGTGAAGCCAACCAAAGTGTCTTGAAGAAAAGCACCTATAAACACACTATTCTGCAGGTGCGTAGCTTCTTCCCGCTGAACGCTATCCAAGTCTTTGCCATAGTGAGGAAATGGCTTACCTTGACGTACTGGGGTTTCGTTGTAAATAGCGTGAATTCCTCGCACTAAGTCTGAGCTAAACGGGACTTCACGGAATTCCAAGCCACCTTTCTCCGATTTGCGAACCATATTCCTGGTCTTGTTGTCGATTTGCTTCGTCCACCAATTATCAAAGGTAGAGATTGGGATGGCTGCGAAGTTGTCCATTTCCATCGCATACCTATATTTCGGAGAGCCGTCAGAATCTGCGATCCTTTGGACAAATGTAAAAAGGTCGATGCGAGTTCGCGCTGCCTTTAGACCAGAGATTAGATTCGCGGGGTTGTCCACAAAAAGGTATTTATCGCCATGCCGACGAGCAACTCGTAAAATTCGGCCATTGATTTTAATGTCAATACCAGAGATCATCATATGTAGAGGAGGCGGTTTTTTGGTTCGGCAAATAAATGCAGTTTTAATCTCCGGCAACTGGGATCGCGGTTACCTTGGATGGAGCTGATGCTTGAAAATCGCCAGGTGTGAGTTGCGCGAAGATTTTGTCCATGATAATGGCGGTCAATAAGATCTCGCAATAGGGGATAGGGACCGGCGTATCGCTCCTGATTGCCTGGTAGAAGGATTCGATCAGATACTTCATGCCTGATTTCATCTGGAAATCATTGCGAATGAACGTCCTTACATTCCTGGCAACATTGCGCAAATATTGTCTCGCTAGTTTCACAGGTGGAACGAATTTCTCTATGTAGCTAACATATCTACGGCCGCGAAGTTCAATGAGTGTCTCCTGGTCCTGATCCAGAATCAGACCGTTCTGCGGACCATAAATACGAAACTGATGAAGGGCAGGACGCATCTGCGATGAGAATGTAAAGTATGCCGTCGTTGCGCCATCTAAGATCGTGACCCGGAGCTCATCAATAATCTCAGTTTCTCCGCAGCTTCGTAGGGCGGGACTGATAAACCCCGACGCAATCACTCGCGGGGAATCCGAAGGTAGGAACTCAGCAATTCTCGCTATCCCATGACTGATTATATTTTGAAGTAACTTGCCGGGTAACGAGCGAACCCAATGATGTTTGTCGCCAAGTAGAGCCCCGGAATAGGCGTTCGTTCCGAGTTCATAGCAGTAGTAGCTCTCCATGTGAACTGGCGGACCGCCGAGATAGCCTCTTCGAATAACCTCCCGCATTTTTCGGGCAACATGGCTGAATTGATCGTCATGTCCAACCGTGACCTTTAGATTCTTACTATCTGCGAAATCAATCAGCTTCTGTGCCTGCTTCGCAAACAATGTGAACGGCTTTTCGACGTAGACGTGACAACCCGCCTCAAGGCATTGCATTGCGATCTCAAAGTGGGTTTGCGGCGGTGTTGTTATGTGTACCACATCAGGACGAGCGTCCCCTAGCATTTCCGAAACGCTACTGTAATAGTTCTTTATCGGAAATCTGTCCCACAACTGTTGGGCCATCAATGGTTCCCGGTCGCATACACCTACAATTTCACAGTCTTTGATCCGCCCAATTTGCCACGCGTGATCGTCGGCTATTTTCCCACACCCAACAATAGCCACTTTAAGCATGAGATCTTCCTGTAGTACAGCTTTCGAAGTAGCGACGGAGTCCCTCAATCGTGCTGACCGGCTGAACCCATCCCAGTCTCGATTTCAAACGTTCATTGCTATATCTGGTTTTCTTCCATTGGTTGTACCACCGCCTCCGATTGAATGCTGGTGGTAATTGGCGGTATGACCACTCGGAATACCACTCCCAAGTCCAACAGAATGTATAACTCAAAATATGTGGCAAGTAGACGGACCGAAAACGTTTAACATTTTTCTTATAGAGGCGTAAAAATCGCCGACTGCTCGGCAAATCATCATCAACTATATTAAACGCTTCCCCATCTACACCGCGTCGAAGTCCCGCCAAGACAATCGCATCTGCGCAATTGTCCACGTAGGTACAAGGAATCGGATTTGATCCCCCGAGATGCAGGAAAATCCCAAAAGTGCCGATCCCCACTCGCCCTGTTATGGCGGGGTTTCCTGGTCCGTAGACATATCCCGGTCTGACGGTGACATATGGCAAGTCTCGCTGTCGACTGCATTCAGAAATAAGTTCTTCTTGCTTGACCTTCGCGTAATCATAGGCCACGCCTCGCAGTTCTGGGTGGCTTTCGACGGGGCATTCCTCATCTAGAATTCCAGACTGCGGCTTTTTTTTGTTTGTGTAGACTGTGAACGAACTCACATTAACGAAGCGCTTAAGAGATGATTGCTGGGTTAACGCATCAAGAAGATTGCGTGTGGTGACAACGGAGTTGAGAAAAGCATCCGGTATAGATTTTTCACCTCGACCAGCAGCGAGGTGATAAACAACAGCAACATTCTGGACAACAGCCGCACAATCATCACGCGATAGAAGGTTTCCAACGAAGATATCTACCCGCACGCTTTCGAACTGCTCAATCAAGCTTCGCAGATTCGCCACACTCCCACGGGACCGCACGAAACAACGAAGATTGCGGAAACCACGCCGCAATAGGTTTTCGACAACCCTTCGGCCAATGAAACCCGCCGCTCCAGTAATCAGGATGAGGTCATCCTGGGAAATCAGGGAATCGCCACCGTTGCGACTGTTCATATGAAAATACTACGCGGTTACGTAAGGTTCCTTAATTGGATTCAAGCCAAAAAGGGCCAGGATTTTGCCTAAATGGTCAAAAAGTTTGACCAACACCTGCATGAACCTGTGATGCCCCATGACAAACAAGAACGGCAATGCGACGCTGTACAGAGGAATGGCTACTACTGATTTTAGGATGTCGCGAGCCCCGCATGCTGGATGTTCGACAGCACTCTTTCCACGTAACAAAGCCCGACGCAGCATGAACGATCTTTTCCATCGAATCGGCGGCACAACTTCATATGCGAGTGCCTCATGACACCAAATAAAAGTGTGCCCTCGTTCGATCATACGCCGGAAAAAATCCTGATCTGAGCCAGCGAGGAATTGAGGACGGAACGGCGGCTCTGTTCCTACAAAAAGGTTCTTTTTGAGAATGACATTTCCGGTCCGGCCTTTTTTGCCGTCTATCACCAGGCCTGTCGGATAGCTTGGCCGGTCATAAAAACGTCCCTTTATGACCCACTGCGGTGCGTTTTCATCAAAGTAGGGCTTCACTGGTCCCAGAACGCCATCGACTTTTCGCTCTTCGCATGTTCGCAGCAGCGTTAGAAGCCAATCTTTAGTGGGAAACTCATCATCGTCAATGAACGCAATAAAATCACCCTCGGCATTTGCAATAGCTTTATTGCGCGCAAGCGCGATATTTTGCTGTTCTTCGGTCAGATAGAGAATTGGAATTATTGAGCATGTCATAAACTCCTCCACAACTGGCTGACCCGAACGTTCACAATCATTGTCTACAACAACAGCCGAGTAAGTAAATAGGCCAGCCGTTTCCTGAGTCGCAAGATCAGTCAAGAGACGCTTAAGAAGAGTGGGACGCTTATAAGTACATATGCACACACAGATGTGCGCCGTCTGACCGGAAGCTGATTCTGCTCGAACAGGACTCATCGCTGAACACCACCAGAAAGAGGTGAGTGAGGTTTAGGGTCAGCTTGATACGTTGGTAGGTTTGTTGTGGGGGCAGCTGATTTCCAAGGAGTGAGATATTTTCTCAATCGTCTCATCTGCTCGTGCCTATGGAATTTTACAAGATCCGCTGGTATCGGGCGAGGCACACCTTGTAAATAAGACCAAGTGTAACCCCAAAACAGCGAGAGTCCACCGACCACGAAAGGTTTCTTTGTAGCCTGATATGCTGTTCTGAAAAGCATCCAGAGAGGGTGACTTCCAACAAGGTGATCTTTCTTGCCGTCCTTGAATCTTGACTTCAAGACGCCGCTCTCTGCTGTCCCAAATGGGCGATGATGAAGGTACGAAGTCTCCGTAAAGGTTCGAGTCTTCCAACCCTTCATGCGAGCCGATATGTTGGCAATCCAATCCACGGCACCGCCCTTAGAAGCGATGTATCCTCCAATCTGCTCGTAGCACTCGCGACGGAAAATCATGCAGCAGCCGGTTACGTGCTCAATACTCGAGAATCGGTAATCGTATGAAAAGTTTTCTATATCTCTAAAAGCCGAACCGACCAGCCCAATGTCCGGATCATCCATCATCTTCTGAAGTAATACAGAAAAATAGTTCTCATCAAACGAAATATCAGCATCCAGGCTGCCTACCACTTCAAACGCTAGTGATTTGATCGCTTCGTACCCAGCGTTGAATGCATATACTTTCCCGGCAAAGTGACGCTCCCGCCGTTCTTGCATATGTAATAGTTCGATCCAAGGATACGAACCAACATACTTTTGAACAATTTCATCCGTGCCGTCGGTTGACCCATCACTCACGATGACCCACTTCTTTGGCTTAATTCTCTGTGCCACTACGGACTTGAGGGTCTCTTCAATGAACGCAGCCTCGTTTCGAGCGGGCGTAATCAGTACATAGCTCGGCAAATTCGTCATACGAGCGAACCTTAACTAGGGGGAGTCCGGACAATTATCCTTTACCGCGCCGCAGGGAGCGCCTTCTTCGCCCCTGTAAACTCCGCCACCGCTTTTACCACGCGTTCCTGCTGTTCCGCACTGAGATTCGGGAACATCGGTAGCGACACGATCTCAGGAGCAATCTTCTCTGTCACTGGAAAATCTCCTCCTTTGTATCCGAGATGCGAATACGCTTTCTGCTGGTGTAGCGGTACAGGATAATGAATGCCAGTGCCAATCCCAACCGACCCCAGATCCTTCATCAATTCTTCCCTGTTGCTCACGCGAACAACATATAGGTGGTAAACCGATTTCGAGTACGGCGGATCGAACGGGGCAACAACTCCGTCCATTCCAGCAAAGAGCTCGCTGTATCGCTTCGCAGCAGCACGGCGTTGTTCATTCCATTCAGCCAGATGCTTCAGTTTGACGCTGAGGATGCCGCATTGAATCGAGTCCAGACGTCCGTTGTAACCTTCAATATCGTGATAATACTTCTGGGCTTGGCCGTGATCGCGGAGCATACGTGAAGTCCGAGCAACTGCCTCATTATTTGTAGTAATCGCACCACCCTCTCCGCACGCTCCCAAGTTCTTGCCGGGATAGAAGCTAAAAGCTGCTGCGTGTCCCATCGATCCTGCCTTACGCCAGCGATTCTCCTTTTTCGAAAAGTACTCTGCGCCATGCGCCTGGCACGCATCTTCAATCACGATCAGGTTATACTTTTGCGCCAGTTCAAGGATCGGATCCATGTCGCAAACCTGACCATAAAGGTGAACCGGAACGATAGTGGTTACAGGCTTACCGCTTCGTTTACTGATCAGTCGGCCGGAAGCATCCTTCGAGCATTGGTTTTCAAGGTAATCCTTTAGCTTCACCGGATCTATCGTGTATGTCTGCTCGTTGATGTCGACGAATTCGGGAGTCGCACCTGCTTGTGAGATCGCCTCTGTGGTGGCAATAAAAGTGTGAGGCACCGTAATCGCCACATCGCCCGACTTCACGCCAGCGGCGGTAAATGCAAATCGCAACGCGTCTGTTCCACTGTTCACTGCAACGCAATACGTCGCATCACAAAATTTCGCAAACTCTGATTCAAAACCCTGCACCATCGACCCACCGATAAAACCAGCCGTTCTGAGTGCAGTGCGAAATACTGCGACTAATTCTTCCTCCAGTTGCTGATGGGGAGTGACAAGATCAAGAAAAGGAATGTTTTGCTGACTCATATTATTTCGCAACCGCCTCCTGGACTCTCCTTAGAACTCGTGCTGGGTTGCCTGCAACAATAGTGTCATCTGGCACATCTTTGGTCACAACGCTGCCGGCGCCCACAATGGCATTCTCACCAATGGTCACGTTGGCCAGAATAGTCGAACCGGATCCGATCGAAGCGCGACGTTTTACCCGCGTCTTATCAACTTTCCAATCAGCTTCCGTCTGAAGACCACCTGATTCCGTTGTAGCCCGTGGATACATATCATTGATGAATGTCACGCTATGACCAATGAACACCTCATCTTCGATAGTTACCCCTTCGCAGATGAACGTATGACTCGAGATCTTGCAGCGACTACCGATCGTGGCGTTCTTCTGTACCTCAACAAAGGCTCCAATCTTTGTGTCGTCGCCCACCTCGCAACCGTACATATTGATGAACTTCGACAATTTGACACCTTTGCCTAGTTTGACATCGGGCGCGATAGACACAAATTCGTTCATACGTAAATTAGCTCGCCTCGTTTTTGAATCGATTGCTGCGCCGCTTCGAGCATCTTCACTACACGCAGCCCGGAGTGACCATCATTCATCGGTTGTTTGTTATTTTCTAGACAATCGATAAAGTGCGACAATTCGAGCTTTAGGGCTTCCACCTGCTCAACCTGGGGCGACCACATGTCACCGGACCGGTAGCTCACCAGCAATTGGTAAACATTTTCCTGGTTCTTGATATCGACGCCTTTGTCGTAGATCTTGATCTTTTCGTCGGCTTCAAGGTCGTTCCACACCAACATCTTTCTTTCGCCACCGATCAAAGTCGTTCGGACCTTCACCGGAGATATCCAGTTCACGTTCACATGAGCGATCACCTTATTCGGGAAGTAGATCGTCATAAACGCGATATCTTCATGCTGGTTGAGATGCGCCTGCCCAGTAGCGACTACCGCTTCCGCGTGGTTCTGGATGAGATGATCCATGATCGAAAGATCGTGTGGGGCAAGATCCCATACGACATTCACATCGTGCTGGAACAATCCAAGGTTGACGCGCATGGAGTCGTAGTAATAGAGATCTCCAAGCACTCCATCGTCGATCAACTTACGAATCTTCCGTACGGCCCCAGTAAATAAGAACGTGTGATCGACCATGATTCGCAGATTCTTGCGCTCTGCGATCTCGATGAGTTCCTCCGCATGTTTTGCACACGACGTGAACGGTTTCTCTACAAAGACGTGCTTCCCGTTTAAAAGAGCAGCCTTCGCAAGTTCATAGTGTGTCCAAACTGGAGTAATGACAGCTACGGCATCGATGTCCGGTGATTTTAAAATATCGTCGGCATTCGTCGTCGTCTTGACCTCTGGAAATGCCTGCGCAACCCTCTTTAGCGATTCGGGACGCTTATCACAAACTAGCTCTACGCGAGTTCCTTCTAACGCGCGGAGGTTGCGGACGATGTTGGGTCCCCAATAACCATACCCAATCACTCCAACTCTGATCATAGAATTTCCTCTGGAGGACACACGCCTAGTATCAACAAGCGATATAAGTTTGGATAAATCACGAAGGTAATTAACACGACGAGCAAGCGTAACCGCTCTTCTGGCGAGCGTGGTGAGTCCGCTCAGATGACATTAGTAGCCGCCATCACCCGATACCATCACCCAAGGAGTACGGAGAAGAATTTTGAAATCCAGCCAGAGCGACCAGGTCCTTACGTATTTCAGATCTAGTCGAACCATATCGTCAAAATTGGTGCGGCTTCTGCCAGTGACCTGCCACAGTCCTGTGATTCCCGGCTTTACTTCGAACACCCGCTTGCGGTGCCAGATGTCATAACACTCGTACTCGTAGGGAACGGGAGGGCGGGGACCAACTAGCGACATATCGCCACGAAGAACATTAAAGAACTGTGGTAGCTCGTCAAGGCTTGTCTTTCGGATGAAACGGCCGACGGGAGTGATTCGTGGGTCATTGGCGATCTTGAAAACCTTGCTCCCCGATCCTGCTTCTTGCTTCTCTGCCGCCCCGGAAATCAACTTCTTTACGTATTCTTTGTGGGCTGACGCATCATTGTTGATATACATTGATCGAAACTTAAGGAATGTAAACGACTCCCCAAACTGCCCTACTCGTGTCTGCCGGAATAACATTGGCCCATCGGATGTCAGTTTAACGAGCAATGCAACAACGCCGAAAACCGGTGAAAGAAGAATGATTGCGAACAGACTGCCAACAATATCGACACTGCGCTTAAAGAATTTCTCTAAACGACGTCCAGGTTTCTTCGACTTCGTTTCGGGATAGAACAGTTTCAAATTTTTGGAATTGTCCTGTTTCGCAGCCTGATCCGGATACACGTGACAGGTGATAGAAATCCGATCAAGATCCTCACGGTCGAGGTCCTCAGATAAGGAGGTGGTCACCCGAGTGAGAATTGCTTCGATGGAGTGGTCCGCTAGATCCCCAAGTTCGGTGAAAATAACGCCTAATACTTCTCCCGACTCATACCAACCAAGTACGTCTGTCTCACGCGTTGCAGTTCGTATTACGCGGGAGACGCGAGCAACAACTTCATTGCCGTGATCGCCCAAGTAAGCATCGTTGCCTTTCAGCAAAAGCAAAATAAACGACTTGCCGGAACGCTCAGAGCGTTTGCGTTCCTGTGCCAACATCGGCAAGAATACCTGCTCGGCCAAGGGATTTACATCATCCCACCCGGATTCATCCGGGGGACGAATTTCACTACTGATTACCCGGCTTTGTCGGAAAGACACGAGACTTAATGCCATGCCTGACTTCCCTCTGGTATTACCTGTTCTTATTTTCTTGGAGCTGGATTACTTGCCCATTGCTCGTCCCTAATCGAGCAATTCCCATTCCAGAGGGTGTCGGTTTGCCCTTTCGTAACAATGCTGAAGATAAACCTAAATCACTTAATAACAAAGGTTTAAGCGGGTTTTTCACTGGAAGTAACTTTCGTCATCTGTGCGAAAGTATTGACCTGAAACCGACATGTGCAACAACTTGCACATGTCGGAGGTCATTTTGCCTCTTTAGGCAGTTGCAGCCGCCTGCTTTTCCGGCTGTTTCGGTGCATATTGATAATATGCTGGGAAGTATCGCGATTCAGGGATGCTAGTGTCGTTCATCACTAATCCCAAGAGCTTCTTCTGCTCTACTGCTTCAATTGCCTTGTTCAATAGTTCCACCTGCGTAAACCGCTCACGAGCAACGATTATTACTCCATCTGCGAGATTCGCTAAAACGCGCGAATCAGCCAGCGGATTCAGAGGTGGAGAGTCGATGATTACCCAATCGAACAACTCGTTCAGTTGACCAACAAGATCGGAGAAGCGATCTGATTGGAGAACCTCCAACGGCTGTCCAGAAAACTGCCCCGCAGGCAGAAACCATAGCGGAAGAGTAGTTTCTTTTCGCACGATCTCCTGCACCGTGGTCTTCTGTGCCCACCAGTCCGCCAGACTTTTTTGAGAAGCGCAGCCGAGTTTCTCATCGAGAGTCGGTTGGCGCAGATCTGCATCCAGAAGCAAAACTCGCGCATGCGAATGCTTTGCCATCGTAATCGCGAGATTCGCAGCAACGATGCTCTTCCCTTCCCCCTTCATGCTGCTCGTCACCAACAACTTCTTGAGCGGGCGACGGGCAGCAATGTGCCGCAATTTGGTGGCAAGGACACGCACTTTCTCGGCTGCCAGTCCGTGTTCATCGGTAATACTGACTAACCGTTCTTGAGGTGTAGAAGAAAGTGAAAACGTTCCGCAATCTGAGAGGGCAACAGGACCTACAGCAACCTGCTGGATAACTTCCGTTGCATTACCGGAATTCCCTGCTTCCTGGACGAGGTCAGATGTACCCGATTGTTTCAGCGCTTCGAAGATTCTGCTCATGGCGTTCTCGATTCGTGAGATCGACTACTTGTAACATCAACGGTAATACGCAAAAACCGTACCTAGGGGGATGAGACTTAGCAGTAGCGTCGCAGCTATAGCTTGCACAATAGAACGACGTTTAGACTGCGCCTTCTCGGAGGGAGTCGAGAGGCTCGGAACCGCCGTTAGGATAGGAGCACTGACAACGGTTGTGGCTTGCTCCTCGTTATAAAGAATCGGATTGATCAGTTCGCGACCCAGAACCACAACTAGGCCCAAGGCCAATCCCGCACCGATTCCCGCCAAACTGAACTTAAAATGATCTGGAAAACTCGCCTTATCAGGAAGACTTGCTGGGTCGACTAGTTGCAAGGTGTCCCCTTGCTGCTGATTAACCAAATCGCTGGCAAGATCCGCATTTTGCTTCTTCGCAAGAAGAGAGTCATAGCTCTCCTGTGACTGCTTGTGGGCGCG
>CAYWSM010000406.1:0-10424 GCA_964460935.1 uncultured Terriglobales bacterium
ATGTTGCCTCAGTCCCTGCAGACTTCAGACAAATCGAACTTTCACACCCGGCTTCTTGGAAAGGTGGATGCTTTCGATGAAGCGCACTTTACCCGTGTTCAGGGTCATAACCACGGACGAAGTACGCACGCCTTCGCCGAAGAAACGAACGCCTTTCATGATTACACCTTCCGTTACACCTGTTGCTGCAAAGATGATCTGCTTGCCGGGCGCGAGTTCATCGGCGGTGTAGATTTTCTTCAGGTCCGTGATCCCCATAGCGCGAACGCGGTCAACCTGTTCAGGTTTTACGATCAGGCGGCCCTGCATGTAGCCGTTGAGGCAGCGGATGGCGGCGGCGGTGATCACGCCTTCGGGGGCTCCGCCCGATCCCATGACGGCGTGGACGCCGGTTCCGAGCACGGCGGCGGTGATGCCCGCCGAGAGGTCACCGTCGGTGATCAGGCGAATACGCGCCCCGGCGCGGCGGATGTCGTTGATCAACTTCTCATGACGCGGCCGGTCCAGCACGACGACGACCAGATCCTCAACATCGCGATTCAATGCATTGGCGATCTGTTCCAGATTATGGTCAACCGGCGCATCGATATCCACGCACCCCTTGCACGAAGGTCCGACGATGATCTTCTCCATGTAGCAGTCGGGCGCATGCAACAGGCCGCCACGTTCGGAAGCGGCCAAAACCGTGATCGCACCGGGTGCACCCGTGGCGCAGAGGTTCGTTCCTTCGAGCGGATCGACGGCGATGTCGATTTCCGGAACCGGCGCAACAGCATTTTCAAACTCAGCTCCCACCTTCTCGCCGATGTACAGCATAGGAGCTTCGTCGCGCTCCCCTTCGCCGATTACGATTGTGCCCCGCATGGGGACGGTATCCATGGTGGCGCGCATAGCTTCGGTGGCGAGGCGATCGGCCCTCTCGCGATCACCGGTGCCCATTGTCCGGGCTGATTCGATGGCAGCAATTTCAACCACGCGCAGGAGTTCCAGCGCGAGATCGCTCTCAATGTTGGTGCCGAAATCTTTGGCACGTTTGACAGATGAGTTCGTTTCCGGATGGGCCTGAGTGAGCATGCCTCGATCCTCCTGTCAGTTGTGGGGCCGGGGGGTAAATCGTGAAAACAGTTCGAGCCGTGAATTGCCGTCCTCACAGCTCTTGGTTGGAATGTTGCCTGCTTCAAATGGATGCGTCAACACCCATGTGGACCCGGTCAGAACGCGTCCACACCCGTGATCTGTGATCCGATGATCAACGCGTGAATGTCGTGCGTGCCCTCGTAGGTCTTTACCGACTCAAGGTTCATCATGTGGCGCATGATCGGGTAATCGTCGGCGATGCCGTTCGCGCCGAGGACGTCGCGGGCCATGCGTGCGCATTCCAGCGCCATCCAAATGTTGTTCCGCTTTGCCATCGAGATATGATAGTGCTGAACTTTGCCGGTGTCTTTCAGGCGTCCAACTTGGAGGGCGAGCAGTTGGGCCTTGGTGATCTCGGAGATCATCCACACCAGCTTTTCCTGCACGAGCTGGTGCGAGGCGATGGGCTTGTCATGGAACTGTTTGCGCACTTGCGAATACTGCAGTGCCGTGTCGTAGCACGACATAGCTGCACCGATGCCGCCCCAGGCAATGCCGTACCGCGCCTGGTTGAGGCACATCAGCGGACTCTTCAATCCACCACTGGCCGGAAGCAGGTTGCTCGCGGGCACGCGGACATCGCTCATTGAGAATCCTGACGTAACCGAAGCACGCAACGACCACTTGCCATGGACGTCGTCGGCTTTGAATCCAGGGCGATCGGTTTCAACGATGAAGCCGCGGACCTTATCGCTTTCGTCTTGTACCTTCGCCCAAACAATGGCGATGTTGGCGATCGAGCCGGAGGTGATCCACATTTTTTCGCCGTTCAGAACGTACTCGTTGCCATCTTTCTTTGCGCGAGTGAGCATGCCGCCGGGGTTCGATCCAAACATCGGCTCGGTGAGTCCGAAGCAGCCGAGAATCTCGCCCTTCTGCATCCCCGGTAGGAACTTCTGCTTCTGCTCGTCACTGCCGAACGTGTAGATGGGATACATGCACAGCGCCGACTGCACGCTGACGAACGAACGCAGGCCGCTGTCTCCGCGCTCCAGTTCCTGCATGACCAGCCCGTACTCGACGTTCGACATTTCGGCGCAGCCATAGCCTTTAAGGTTGGCGCCATAGAATCCGAGTTCGCCCATCGGCTGTACCAATTCGCGCGGAAATCGCCCTTCGCGATTGCACTGCTCGATGATCTGGATGACGTTCTCTTCCACCCACTTGCGGGTGTTGTCGCGGACCAGAATCTCGTCTTCACTCAGCAGGGAATCGTACTCGATGAAATCCACTCCCCGGAATTTCAGGGCCATAAGAACTCTCTTTCAACGTGAAGTTTCGCGCAGCAATTTGCTGTCTTCGCATTACGAAAAAGAGGCGATATCAGCAGGGAAGAGCCGAGCTAGCAAACCACTCAGGCTAGCAGAGGGTGGAAGGAGGGTCAATTTCACTTCAACTTAGGCCAGCGCAGAGCGTTCGCCGGCGCTTGCATCTTCTCAAATCTCGAAAACCGGAAATCTGCGATCTCTATCGCATCCTTCACGTCTAAGAGTTGACCACCTTTGCAGGGTACGCGAAATAATTTTCCATCTTTCGCGTAGAGGAGATCGCCGGAATACGACCAATCAGCCCAGTCCGAGCGCCCGAGACTAACGACATCGTTCTTCACAGACACCGAGTGTTCGGTGATCCACCACGGCCCTTCTCGTTCCTTGAGACCCAAAATTTCCATTACGAGTGAGTACTGCTTGGGATATTTCGGATTCTTCGTTTCCCATGTAATCGGAGGCGAGAACTCGATCCAGACTTTCGCGCCGAAGTCGTCTTTGGTTTTTGTCGGATAGGCGGTTTGTCGCCACCCGTCCCGTTCGAGCCGCATTGACCAGATGGGATCGTCTTCACCCCATCCTGGGCGGCCCTGGAAAGGTTTAACCTTGAATTGTGTTGGTTTCGAAAAACCTTCTCCTAGTTCCATTTCGCCTTCGCGATGGTTTAGTTCAATGCACGTGTTTGAAATGAATCGACCACCTCCTCCCCATCCGTCTCCTTTCGGCCAAAGAGCTAAGGCAGTGAAATAGGGCGGCCGGCTTATTGCACTCCACGATCGCAATGGTTCCTTGTATTTGGCGGCAAAATAGAGAAGAAGCGCTCCATTAGGGGACAAGTCACATCGCCGCTCATAGACTCGTCCCCTGAACCATTGGCCAAACTCGAAAGTGTCTTCTTCGGTGTTCCATCTGATCAGTTGAACCACATTGCTTGGACCGCGCCGGAAGACAACCGCGAAAGGAGACGAACGAGCCAGGATTGCATATAGGCGAACGTGAGAATTCATAGCCGAGATTATGGCACGTCATATAGCGGTGGAGATCACGGATTAACCCATGCTGTATGCTTGCAGCAATGGCCCGATCCCCACTTCGCGATGGCTGGCGCGTCCTGATGCGCGCTCCGGTGGCGATGCTCACCGAGATCGCCTGGCGATGGACATTTGGCATCACGTTCTGGGCCGTCTTGTATTACAGCTTTCGTGAGTACTTTGCTTCCGTGGAGATCAGCCGGGGCGAGTACACGATGATGCGCACCCTCGAACCATTCACCCTGTTGGCGGTTACGGCGAGGGTGATGGTCGCTTTCCTGACCGGTCTGCGAATGGTCGGTCCGATCATTATTCCCGCGTTGGTGATTCTTTGGGTTGCACTCGCTACGCTGGGCCGAACTGCGACCATAAGGGCGTTCAGCCACATTGAACCACGGACAAACTGGTTCAGCAGCGCCGGGCTGCAGTTATTTCGGGTGGTTCTGACGTTTGCCTCGATTCTCGCCTACTTCGGTGCTGGCATTCTGATCGACACGCTGGTGGGCGATCCAACCCGGCACTTCGCCGCTGTGTTCCTGCTGGGCTTTCTTGTGCTGTTGGTGATTGCGCTGATCTGGAGCGTGACCAACTGGTTCGTCTCGCTGGCGGCGATCTTCACTTCCCGCGATGGACGAGGATTCTTCGGAGCGCTTTCCGATTCGCTGGCCTTTTACCGCCGGCGGTCGGATTCGTTTGTCAGCGCCGGATTTGGGTTCGGCTTCCTTCGAGCGTTGCTGGTGATTGCGGCGACGGTGCTTTCCGTAGCTCCGTTCCTGCGGTTCAGCGCGACCCACATGCGCATGGCAATCGTTGTCGTTGTGGTGGTTACGCTCGTTTATATGGCGCTGGCGGACGTCATCAATTTATGGAGACTGGCGTTTTATGTGGGGCTGAGCGAGCCAGAGCCCGAGCTCCCGGTCGTTGCAGCACCCGAGCCTGCAATTCAACCCGAGCCGGGTCCGTTCGCGGATGCCGGGTTTACTTCATCGGAGCAAACTGGTGAGAGTCCGATGGATGGCGCCGAGCCCATGACGGAAAGCTCATAGCTGAAACTTGACTGCTTCTGCTAAATTTAATTGTGGAAGCCATTCAATCCATCGTCGTCCTCGACTTCGGCTCGCAATACACGCAACTCATCGCGCGCCGTATCCGCGAGCTCAACGTCTTCTCCGTCGTTCTCCCGTGTTACGCCAAACTCGACGACATTCTTGCCTATAAGCCGGTCGGCATCATCCTCTCCGGAGGGCCATCGTCCGTTTACGACAAAGACGCGCCGCCGATGGACGATCGCGTACTTGGGCTGGGCAAGCCTGTGCTCGGCGTCTGCTACGGCATGCAGTTGATGACGTACAAGCTCGGCGGGAAGGTTCGTCCGGCATCGAAGCGCGAATATGGACACGCCGAAGTGCACGTGAAAGAAGAGTCGCGGCTGTTCAAGGGATTGCCCTCGGACTTGCAGGTTTGGATGTCGCACGGTGATGAGGCCGAACAGCTTCCGGCTGGGTTCAAAGAAGTGGCACGCACCTCGAATGCGCTGGCTGCGATTGAGAACGCCGGAAAGCAGATGTGGGCGGTACAGTTCCACCCGGAAGTCCATCACACGCCAATGGGCAAGGAACTGCTGCGCAATTTCGTGTTCGATATCTGCGGGGCGCTGCCGAACTGGACTCCGGCGCAGTTCATCCTCGAGACCGTTGAGAATATCCGTAAGCAGGTCGGTAACGGACGCGCGATATGCGCGTTGTCGGGCGGCGTCGATTCCTCGGTTGCGGCGACGCTCGTCCACAAAGCCATCGGTGACAAGCTGACGTGCGTGTTTGTCAACAATGGTGTCTTGCGTAAGAACGAGTTTGAGAAGGTCCAGACAAACCTTCGCGACAAACTGGGGCTACATCTCGTCGCGGTTGATGCGACTGATCGATTCCTGTCGAAGCTGAAGGGTGTTGCTGATCCGGAAAAGAAACGCAAGATTATCGGCAACGAGTTCATCGAGGTCTTTGACGACGAAGCACACCGCATCGAAAAGAAAGAAGGCCACGTCGAGTGGTTGGTGCAGGGAACTCTTTATCCTGATGTGATCGAATCGGTTTCTGTCCGCGGGCCCAGCCAGACGATCAAGTCGCACCACAACGTCGGAGGCTTGCCGGAGAAGATGAAGCTCAAGCTCATTGAACCGCTGAAAGACCTGTTCAAAGACGAAGTGCGCCGAATCGGGCGCGATCTCGGAATGCCGGAAGACATCCTCGGACGCCAGCCATTTCCCGGGCCGGGATTGGCCGTTCGTATCCTTGGCGAAGTGACTCCCGAACGCGTAGCCCTACTGCAGGAAGCGGACGACATCGTTGTGACGGAGATCAAGCGCGCCGGACTCTACAACCAGATCTGGCAGTCGTTTGCTGTGCTGCTCCCGGTGATGTCCGTCGGCGTTATGGGCGACCAGCGCACATACGCGTACACCTGCGCGATTCGCGCCGTACACTCCGAAGACGGCATGACAGCCGACTGGGTGCCGCTTCCGCATGAGGTGTTGAAGACAATTTCGAATCGGATCGTCAACGAGATCCGCGGCATCAACCGCGTGGTGTACGACATCACCTCCAAGCCGCCGGGAACCATCGAGTGGGAATAGCCGTTAGCGCTAAGACGGGCTGTTTTCAACTTTCTAGCGACAAGGTTACTGGGCAATTGGCCCCGCGTATCCATCTAAATAGCTGATTTTCTTTAACTTACGGCGCTTACCGTACCGCGAACGTTTTCGTGCAACATCGACCACGAATCCTGAATCAGTTTAGGTAAGTAGGAAAGTGAGGAAGATTGCATGAAGAAAGCGGCTTTGGTTTTGATGTCACTGTTGTGTTTTGGCCTCGGCATCGCTTCTGCGGCAGACAAGAAGGAATCTGGCCCGGCGACCGAGGACAGCATTAAGCGCGAAGTTCGTCACGAACTCGTTATGCTGCCGTACTACTCTGTTTTCGACAACTTGGCTTATAAAGTAGATGGCAGCACGGTCACGTTGCTCGGACAGGTGGCGCGTCCCAGCCTGAAGAGCGATGCCGAGAACGTGGTCAAGAAGATCAATGGCGTTGAAAAGGTAGTGAATAATATCGAGGTGCTGCCGGTGTCGCCCAACGACGATCGGATCCGCCGTGCGACATTTCGCAAAATCTACAGCTATCCAACGTTGAGTAAGTACGCGTGGGGAGCGGTTCCTCCGATTCATATCATCGTGAGCGGCGGTCATGTGACGCTTGATGGCGTGGTCGACAACGAAGCCGACCGTAATACCGCGGAGATCCAGGCTAAGACTGTGTCCGGGGTTTTCAGCGTCAAAAATGATCTACAGGTATCGGGGAGCAAAGGCGGAGAATAAACAAGAGTAGACTGGAACCGGCGGGAGCGGGCATCTGCTCTCGTCTCTGCTTTGGCAAGGCGACGTCCGCAGAGATGTCATCTCTGATATAACTGTTTCACAGGAAGACGGTATGAGTCAGGTCACGATGGTGCGGGAGTGGGATGCCGATGATTTCCACGCCAAGGTGCTCGAACTCGAGCAGAAAGGCTGGACGACTCGCCATGAGTCATACAAAATCACGGCGGAAATGAATCCCGAGACGGGGATTGTTTCGCATGTTCACAGCATCGAGTTGGTAAAAGAGAACTCCCAAACCTAAAAGCTCCCGTACTTCCCGCCTCTCTCGATTGGGCATCGAACCTATACATGCCTCGTCAGCCGGTCAACACCGCCGCTCCTTTTATTCCTCCGCATCCCACACTAGCTAACCTGAGAGTGGCTGCCGCTGGATGCACCGGTTGCGATCTCTATAAGCTCGGCACACAAACAGTTTTCGGCGAAGGTAGCCGCCAATCCCGAGTGTTCTTTGTTGGCGAACAGCCGGGCGATAAAGAAGACCTGGAAGGAAGGCCGTTCGTTGGGCCAGCGGGTCGTATTCTCGACAAGGCTCTCGATGTCGCGGGAATCGATCGTGGCGAGGTCTATGTCACCAACGCGGTGAAGCACTTCAAATGGGAGCCGCGCGGCAAAAGGCGAATTCACCGAAAGCCGAACCAAGTGGAAATTCTTGCGTGCCGGCCGTGGTTGGAAGCCGAAGTCGCCGTTATCAAGCCGGAAGTCATCGTTTGCCTGGGTGCGACGGCCGCGCAGAGCCTGCTGGGTCGTACGTTCAAAGTGACGGAACGACGCGGAGAACTGATCCCGCACGAACTCGCACCGTACGTTGTCGCCACTGTGCATCCGTCGTCGATCCTTCGCGCGCCCGATGAAGATGCACGTCACGACGAGATGGCGCGATTCATTGACGATCTGCGGAAAGTTGCCGAGGTGCTACAACGCTCAAATAAGCGGGTAGCTTAGTTGGCGAGCGCCACTTTGGTAGAGTCGCTTGGAACTGCTGGATACTCGCCCTCCCACTTGGCCACGATAACAGTTGCTAAACAGTTGCCGATGACGTTTACCGTGGTGCGAGCCATGTCCATCAGTTGATCAATTCCCAGCAGGATAAACACGGGCTCGATCGGGAGGCCGAAGGATCCGACCGTCGCCATCAGAATGACAATCGAAGCGCGCGATACGCCGGCAGTGCCTTTGCTCGTCAGCATCAGCGTCAGCACGATAAGAAGTTGCTGACCGAAGCTGAGATGAATGCCTGCAACCTGCGCGACAAAAACTGCGCCCAGCGACTGATACAGACTGGAACCGTCGAGGTTGAAGCTGTAGCCGGTTGGCATAACGAACGCCACGACCTTGCGCGGGACTCCGATGGATTCCATGGCTTCCATTGCACGAGGAAGCGCAGCCTCTGAGCTGCTGGTGCCAAAGGCGATGGATGCGGGCTCCGATACAGCTTTCACGAACTTGCGAACCGGCACGCGGAAGAAAAGAGCAATCGGCAGTAGGACGCCGAAAAGAAATATCAGCAGTGCGACATAAAGCGTCGCAAGCAGCTTGGCCAGATTCAGCAGCACGCCCATGCCGGTATTTCCGACGGTGTAGGCGATGGCGGCTCCGACACCAAATGGTGCGAACCACATGACGATGTTGGTGAACTTGAACATCACTTCGGCCAGGCTGTCGGTGAACTGCAACATTGGCCGGCGCTTGTCTTCGCGCACCATCGCCAGGGCAATGCCGAAAATGATGCTGAATACGACCACTTGCAGAATCTGTCCCTCGGCCACCGACTTTGCGATGTTCTCCGGGAAGATGTGCAGGATGATGTCAGACGCTGTTTGCTTCTCAGTGGTCAGTGCCTGCTTCGCCTCGGGCGCGAGAGGCAGTTGAACACCAACGCCTGCCTTGCTGACGTTGATAGCTCCCAATCCGATGAATAGCGCGAAGGTGGTGACGATCTCGAAGTAGAGGATCGCTTTTATACCCATGCGCCCGACCTTCTTAAGATCGGCGTGCCCGGCGATACCACTGACGAGTGTCGCAAACAGAAGCGGCGCAATGATGGCTTTGATCAGTTGCAGGAAAACGAGGCTCAGCACGCGAAGGGTGGTCGCCAGGTGCGGCCAGTCGTGACCAAGCTCGGCCCCTAGGAACATACTGACCACGATCCATGTGGTCAGTGATCGGCGGACGCAACCGTACGCAAACAATGCCGCTATGGCAATCCAACGAGCAATTATGGGAAGTGAGGAAGGAAGGGAAACGACGTTCCACGCAGCCACGGCGCTTAGCACCGCAGCTATGGCGATCAACACTAACGCAGCCAGCAAGAGGGAACGTCTCATGGATATCCAAGTCGCCACTGACAGGCTTACCGCAACAGATCTTCCAGTTCCACGCCGCGGTCGGTCTTCTGATCGCGATATTTCACGATGACCGGGGAGTAGAGAGACAGTCCCCACTCCTGCCCCTTGCCTTTTGTCACAGCGCGCGACCCTGGAACCACGACCGCGCCCTCCGGTACGACGAGTGGCTGTTCGGAGGTTGAACGATAGATCTCGCCGTTTACGAGATCGTACAGCGGGGTTGATCTCGTCAGGATAACGCCTGCGCCGAGCACAGCGCGGCTGCGAACTTGGGTGCCCTCGTAAATGCCGCAATTTCCGCCGACCAGCACGTCGTCCTCGATCACTACCGGCGAGGCATTGATCGGCTCCAGCACGCCGCCGACCTGGGCGGCCGCGCTCAGATGAACGCGCTTTCCGATCTGCGCACAGGATCCGACCAGCGCATGCGAATCTACCAGCGTGCCTTCGTCCACGTAGGCGCCGACGTTAATGTACATCGGCGGCATGCAGATGACTGACGGTGCCAGATAAGCGCCTTCGCGAACGGAAGAGCCACCGGGCACAATGCGGACTTTATCTTCCAGGCAGAACTGGCGGAGCGGAAAGGTATCTTTATCGACGAACGATAGATCCTCACAACCCATTTCCATCAGTTCGCCGAGCCGGAATCCCAGCAGGATGCCCTGTTTCACCCAGACGTTAACGCGCCAGGTACCGTCGATCTTTTCTGCGGCACGAATGTCGCCGCGGGCGAGTGCGTCACGGAAATCGTTGAATACGGCTCGCGCGCCTGAAACATTTCGTGCTTCAGGGCCCAGCGCATAGAGTCGTTCAATGCCAGCTTGTAACGGGTGCATGTCCGGTCAGTATAAATGGCCTGATTACCCGGAATGCAACGCCGAAAAGAATCGAGTAACGCAATGGACGCCGGGCCAGCAACTTGCATCTTAATTATCGTGCAGTCCTTGCGCCCATTGCTCGGACGTACCCTGGTGCTCGTCGCTCATCCCGACGACGAGGCGGTTGGCTGCGGCGCCTTGTTGCAGACGATGGAAGAGCCGCTGGTTATCTTTGCCACCGATGGTGCACCGCGTTCCGAGTGCTTCTGGAAAAACTTCAATTCGCGCGAAGAGTACGCTCAGGCTCGCGCTATGGAAGCAAAACATGCATTGGCTGCGGCGGGAGTCCAGCATTGGCACTGGCTGTGTGCAAATGATTGCATTGTCGATCA
>CAYWSM010000407.1:0-4533 GCA_964460935.1 uncultured Terriglobales bacterium
ACAACGACTCATAGCTCAAGTTAATAGTATCGAGGAAGACCCCACGGGGTACAGGACGTTATTGAAGCTACAGAGAGGCCGGCGGACGGTTTTTAGAGAAAGCCTTTCCGGATGGGGGGCTGAAATTGCTTGGTCGCCTGATTCAAAAGCGTTCTTCGTAACTGAGACGGTCGGCGGAGGCGGAATAGGCTATCGAACATACGTCTTCTTCACGCAGGGGTTAAAGGTACAGAAGGTCGAGATCTCGCATGTGATTGCCGGGCGATATGATACACCAAAGGGGTGCATAGGACCCATAAAACCCAACATAGCTGCAGTTGGTTGGCTAGAAGCCTCAGCACGACTGCTGATAGTTGCGGAAACAGTTCCTGTGAGTGTGTGCAAATGCCCTGGTGCTTTTACCGCATATGAAATGGAGTTCCCAGAGAAAGTAATTGTTCGAGAATTGTCGCAAGCTGAAGCAAAGCGGCAGTACTCAAGCCTACTAGGCTGCTTGCTAGAGAACGCGCCAAATAACTGCAAGGAATGAGTTTGCCGCGGTCGGCCCTGGGTGGCCCACACGAACGCTGATGTTAACCACTTAGGGTGCCCCACCCTCTTTCCCCTCGGTTGGGAAAAGACTGGCTGATTAGATAACCGTGTCGGCTCCAGAGCCTCTGAGTAGACTTGGATCGCTCGTGACGCGGCGCGCATTCGTGCTGCCGAAGTACGCAAGCAGAAAACAGACTCGCGCGACGCCGCGCTGCTCCTGAAACTGCTGATGAGCGGGAGTTTCCGCGGCTGTGGCGGCCGACGACGGAGGAGCGCGATCTGCGGCAGTTGTTGTGGCATCGGCAGAAGCTGGTGTGGATGCGCAACGCTGTCGGGAATCAACTGCACGCGTTGGCGATGGGCGAAGGCATCTGTCGCAAGAAACAACTCTTCACTAAGAAAGGCCGCGCCGAGTTAGAGGGCTCGCACTGGATCCCTGGGCCAGCCGGCGTCGGCAAGAGTTGCTGCGCATGCTCGATCAAGTCGATGCTTCCCTGAAACAGTTCGACGAGGCGGTGAACGAACAAGCCGCACAGAGAGCAGAGGCAGTGCAGTTGATGACGCATCCGGGAGTCGGTCTGGTTACATCCTTGGCGTTCGTGCTGATGGTGGGTCCGGTCGATCGCTTCCAACGCAGCAAACAACTGGCGAGTTATCTGGGACTCAATCCCAGCGAGCACTCCTCGGGCGGGAAACAAAAGCTGGGTGCGATCTCCAAACAAGGCAATCCGATGTTGCGCGGGTTGCTGGTGGAGGCCGGACATACGGCAGCGCGTCTGGACCCGGAGTTACGGCAAGATTATCAACGGCTCAGGCTGCGTCGTGGCGGCAGCGTGGCGAAGGTCGCGATCGCCAGGAAACTAGCGGTACGGATGTACTGGATGCTACGCCGCCAAATTAACTACACGCAGATGGTTCGCATGCAAGGCAGCTCGAGGGCCACCGTGGTGCAGCAGTAGATCACCGTTGGGCTGATAGGAGCGCCTTGCCTCCCGAAAAAGTGCGGGAGTCTGAACAACGAATCATGATCGGAAGTAACGTGACCGAATAGATGGCTGGTGGAACCGACAGGTCCACCGCAGGATTCTGAAAGCGGGCCTTGGTCGATGAGCAAAAGACAAAAGCAAAACCTCCACGAAGGGAAAAGCAAAGCCCTCAGAGGTCCACGTGTCTCTTGACAACGCCGATACGGTTATAGATGGTGGCCCGGGTTCCTGATCGACAGTAAAATCATTGTGTGCCCCGGGTTCGCCCTTCTGTTGGGCTAACCCGGGCGCCACTGAGCTCCGCATGCGTCACGTTCTTTCAATTACCAAATTACAAATTACCCAATTACCAAATCCTCATCACTCGTCCTATCTCTCCTTATTTCGTGATCCCCAAATGAGAGCATTATCGGAATCTGTAAACTCTCCCGTTAGCGCGCCTGGCCTGGACCGTCTTTACCGAGAACCGACGACCGAAAACCTGATTCCGTGCGGCACATCACAGCCGGCTAACGACAATGTTCCCTACAATCCAAGAACCTTCTTTCAGAGTATGGCGGGCACACGGTAAACGAGATCCTTGGTAGTGGGAATCTACCAAAGAGAAACGCCCCGGTCGTGACCCGGGGCGTTTGTTGTCTGCCCACCGAAAGGAGGTGGTGTCCTATGCGTCAGATCAAGTTGAACGTGGCAATCACGGTCGATCATCGATTCGTGCTTGCCCTAGCGTTAGGCCTGGTCTCCGTACTAGGCATCGTGCTGCTGCTTAACAAGTAGCGGCACAGCCGCCGGGGCCGTACCACCGGCGGTTAACTTCATTCCCTATTCTAACCCCACGGTCAAGGACTCCCCACACCCGGTCCGCTTCGATTTCGGTCGCCACCATTGTTCCCTATAAATAACTCCGATCATCAGATCACCCGATATCCCGTGCCTAGCTTTTTCAATTACCAATTCCTTTGGTCCTTCGCCTGCTGAGCCTCCCAATCTGGGAATGCTTCCGTAACAACTTCGTTAGAATTTCCTTGCCTCTGCTCTTCTCTTCTCCGATAATAGATTCATCCAAGCTGGCTGAAATCGATCCACTGGCGCCAGCTTTTCGTTCTTTGACATTCTGGCCATCGCGATCGTACTCGAAGGCTCCTGTGCGGAAGCTGTTACTGGATACTCGGCACTCGCAACCGCTTTGTTTTCACATTTTTGCCTGTAACTCCTGCGTTTGCACATTTTTGGCGAGGAATTTTCTGTAACTCCTTTGTTATCACATTCCACAGAGAGGGGGGTACCCCCTGGATGACGTTCTATTTTGGGAACCGGCTCTAACTCCTTTGTTCTCAATTACAGCCAATAACTGGCGCGTTATCACAAAGATAGTCGCATGGGGGGAGGGGGGTCCGATCTGAGGGTAACCCCTTTGTTTGCAATTACGAGATCTAACCATTGCTTTTTCCAATGACTTACAAGGATAGAGAGGGGGGGCGCAAGTGCCCCAGTTTCGCCCTTCCGTTGGGCTAACCCGGACGCCACAGAATTCCGCACGCGTCACGCTTTTCCATTACCAAATTACAAATTACCCAATTATCAAATCCTCATCACTCGTCCCATCTCCCTTTCCTTCGTAGTCCCCAAATGAGAGCATTGCCGTGATGAAATCGATGAATTTCCTGTTTATCTTGTCTGCCATTCTTGGCTCGGCGCTCGCGATCGTACCGGCATCTCTCTCGGCGCATCCGCAGGACTCACAAAGCTCGGCGAAATCAACGGCCGCTCCGCGACGTGACGGGGCTCATGATTTCGACTTCCTGATCGGCGATTGGAAGGCTCACGTTCGCCGCCTGCCTCACCGTTTAGTGGGTTCGAACCAATGGGTTGAATATGACGGCATCTCCAATCACCACAAGCTGCTGGACACCAACGCCAATTTCGAGGAGTTCGACGTCGCTACCCCGGACAAGAAGCTCCGCATCAAGGCGCAAACTCTCCGCCTGTATAACCCCGAATCGCACCAGTGGAGCATTTATGGCGTTGACCTGGATCGAGGCACTCTCGACCTGCCGCCGGTTGTCGGCGAATTCGATGGCGGCCGCGGTGAGTTCTACAACCAGCAGACCTGGGAGGGCCGCGTCATCCTGGTGCGTTATGTCTGGCTGAACCTTTCGCCGAAATCGTCGCGCATGGAGCAATCCTTCTCGCCCGACGGCGGAAAGACCTGGGAAGTGAACTGGATCTGCGAACTCTCGCGGTAGCGCTGGGCGCCCAATCTGCCCCACCGGCAAAATTGGTAATTGGGGAATTTGTAATTGGTAATTGAAAACACGAGGCTTGAATCTACTTCTTCTTCGGCTTGAACATTTCCCAATCGGCGTCGCTCATCATCTGGCCGAGATAGCTGAACTCGCCGGCGCCTTGCAGCCACTCGCCGCCGTCGATGGTGACCACTTCTCCGTTGATGTACGCGGCGCCGTCGCTAACCAGGAAGGCCGCCAGGTTCGCGATCTCCTCGGGGGTGCCGAAGCGGCGCATGGGCACGCGCTGGATCGCCAGTTTCTCCAGTTCTTTTTTCGGCAGCAATCGGGAAAATGCGCCCTCGGTCGGAACCGGTCCAGGCGCGATCGCGTTCAGGCGGATGCCGCGCGGACCCCATTCCACGGCCAGGCTGCGAGTGAGCGCCTGCACGCCAGCCTTCGACACGGCCGACGGCACGACGTATGCCGAACCTGATCCGGTGGAAGCGTACGTGGCAACAATGTTGATCACCGAAGCCGGCTTCTTCGCCGCCAGCCATCGCCGCCCGCAGGCCATGGTCACGTTAATGGAGCCCATCAGCACGATACCGATCACGGCTTCCCATGCGCGCGGCGATAGATCCTCGGTACGCGACAGGAAATTTCCGGCAGCATTGTTGACCAGGATGTCGAGCGGTCCGTCGTTCCAAATGGTGTCGATCAGCGACTCGATGGCGGCCAGATCGCGCACATCGCATGGAATGCCGGAAATTTGGCCCTTGGTTTCGGTG
>CAYWSM010000408.1:0-1734 GCA_964460935.1 uncultured Terriglobales bacterium
TTTTTTCGAGTCATATTGCCCGGCACACTCATCCATTCTTTTGTAAGAATCTTCTGCACCGGCTAAGATTTTCGGTTTCCCTTTGACGCGGAGGCACTGTAGTCTCGGCGTCCCGTTTTGCTCCATTTCATCTTGATAGGAGAAATTCATGGCTAATACGGTCACTTATCCTGAACAGGAACTTGCCAAGAAAGAATCAAGCGCGAATGTGCCCGCTTTTGCTGCACAAGGCCCAAAGACAGATCTAGCGCCGTTTTCCATTACGCGCCGCGAGCCCGGGCCGAAAGATGTCCAGATCGAAATCCTGTATTGCGGCGTCTGTCACTCCGACCTGCACACCGCGCGCAATGAATGGCAAAACACCACCTATCCCGTAGTACCGGGACACGAAATTGTCGGCAAAGTTACAAAAGTCGGCAAGGACGTAAAGAAGTTCAAGGAAGGGGACTATGCTGCCGTCGGCTGCATGGTCGATTCGGACCGCACTTGTCCCGAATGCAAAGAAGGACTCGAACAGTACTGCAACAACTTCGTCGGCACGTACAACAGCCCCGACAAGCATCTTGGAGGCATGACTTACGGCGGCTACTCGAAGCAGATCGTTGTCGACGAGCACTTCGTTCTTCGTCTGCCGGACACCAAGAATCTCGCCGGGGTGGCGCCGCTGCTTTGCGCCGGAATTACGACCTATTCCCCGCTGCGGCATTGGAAGGTCGGAAAGGGACAGAAGGTCGGTATCGTCGGCCTCGGCGGACTCGGTCACATGGGATTGAAGCTGGCTCATGCGATGGGCGCTAACGTCACGCTGTTCACGACGTCTCCGGGCAAAACCGACGACGCGAAACGGCTGGGCGCAGATGAAGTCGTGATCTCGAAAGACACCGCGGCGATGGAAAAGCTGGGGAACTCATTCGACTTCATCCTCGACACGGTTTCCGCGCAACACGACATCAATCTCTACCTGAACCTGCTGAAGCGCGATGCCACGCTGGTCCAGGTAGGAGCGCCGGAACAGCCACTGCCGACCGCTGTTTTCAGCCTGATTTTCAAGCGCCGCAATTTCGCCGGATCGCTGATCGGCGGCATCGCCGAAACCCAGGAGATGCTCGATTTCTGCGCCAAGCACAACATCACCTCTGACGTGGAAATCATTCCGATCCAGAAGATCAACGAAGCTTATGAGCGGTTGCTGAAGAGCGACGTGAAGTACCGGTTCGTGATCGATCTGGCGAGTTTGAAGTAATTAGTAGCGAGTAACGAATAAAAACGAAAGCTCCCCAGAAAAGGGGAGCTTTCGTAATATAACTATAAAGTTATACCTTATTCCGGGCTGCGCTCGAACCGTCTGGCACTGCGTTAGTGCGCGTTGGACGGTTGCCGAGCTTACGGAGTGAAACACCGTTCTTGAGATTGAATTCCATCTCTTCGAGGGTGATTCCCTTCGTTTCGGGCACGAACATGGCGACAAAGATGATCGCCAGCACGCAGAATCCCGCGAACACGTAGAAGATCGACGCGTTTCCGTGCGCCTTCATAAAGGACAGGGCGTTTCCCATCACCAGGCCCGCGAAGGTCCAATTGACCATCGTCGTGATCGTCATCCCAACCTCCCGGCCTTCGAGCGGGAAGATCTCGGAGCAGACAAGCCACGCCACCGGCCCCCAGGAAACGGCAAAGCCGAAGATGTAGATCACCGCTGAAGCCAGCAACACGCCTTTGACGGTGCCGCTGATT
>CAYWSM010000409.1:0-2476 GCA_964460935.1 uncultured Terriglobales bacterium
GTCAGAGGACGGGCCCGCCGCGCAATGAACACATTCGGCGAGTGCTTTCCCGCTGCGAGCACTCCTCGCGCCTGCGTCAGGTACTCTGAAATGGCCTCAATCGCGGGACGACCTAAAGGCACGATCCGGTCCTTATCGCCCTTGCCGCGCACCAGCGCATACTGCTCGTCGAGTTTCACGTCTTCTAACTTAAGGTTTACAAGCTCCGAAACCCGCAGCCCACCCGCATAAAGGACCTCCATCATTGCCTTGTCGCGCGCCCATAGCGCCTTCGCCAGCCTCAACTCCGGCTGCGGACGCTCCGCCTTCATCACCTGCGCTGCCTCGTCCCGCGACAGCGCCTTCGGCAGCACCTTCCACTGCTTCGGCGTCTCGATGTTGAGCGTCGGATCTTCGTCGATCATCCGATCCAGCAGCAGGTACTTGTAGAAGTGCCGCAGGGCCGAGAGCTTCCGCGCCACCGATCGCCCATCGACTTCGTTCGCCAGCAATCGCTCCAGGAATTCGCGCACATCCTGCCGTCGTGCTTTCAACAGCGGCTTCTTCAAATGTTCGGCGAATTGCAGCAGATCGTTCTGATAGGCGCTGACCGTCAGCTTGGCGAGTCCCTTTTCGACTTTCAGGTAATCGCAGAAATCAGCGAGCACGCGCTCATTGGGGAAAGAAGAGGCCACAACACATTATCGGACGTGCGACACAATGGCGGGAATTGCAAGCTAGGTGCCGCGTGGCAGTTGTAGTCCTCGCGATACCGGAACATAGGCCGCGGTTTTCAATTACCAAATTACCAACTTACTAAATTACCAATTCACTCTCGTGAAGACCCCTTCTTTCGTAGCCCATACCTGAACAGCTTCTTGCACTCTTCCCGCAGATAGCCACCAATGACCGGTATGTGGTGATTGCCTTTCTCGAATACTTCTTCACACGAAATCAGGCAGGCCCGCCACTTGTATTCTTCCGTGCCGCGCTTCCGGCCATACTCGGCGATGTCTTCCTGCGAGACGCCATACACCACTGCGCCGATACGCGACCACACGCCCGCGCCCGCACACATCGGACAGGGTTCGTGGGTGGTGTAAAGAACAAAATCGGGCAGGTAACGTCCATAACCGCTGCAAACGTATTTGAGCGTTTCCAACTCTACGTGCTTGATGCTCGACCCGGAAGTTTTCACCCGGTTTCCGGCGCTGGCGATGACTACTTCACGCCCGTTCGCAAACCGCGTAATCACCGCGCCAATCGCATAATCGCCTCGATCACGCGCGCGCTTGGCCTCTTCGATCGCCAACTGCATGAACTTCTTCTTCGGTTTGTAGGTAGTAGGAATCATGTAATTAGGAAAAGTCGATTCCTATGTTTACAGCGGCGCAATGAATTGTCTATGAGGTTCACCCTGCAAAGTGTGGGAACGGGCGCTCTCGTCCGTTCAGGTCGAGCGAAGTTCGACTTAGACGGGTTATCATATGTGATACAAACATCCAAATCTCGATGGTTGGAGCCCGCGAAGCGGACGGCAGAGAGTAGCCCCGGGTGAAGCGCGGTTCCGTTTAGCGCGCGACCCGGGGTTCCATTAAGCAAGAATTTCCAGAGGTGGTGCGCAGCACCTTTCACTGCTTTTCGTACACAACCGTAGCCTTGTCGGTTGGTCGAGCTGGATTCCACCAAGAGTAGGTAGAACCCATCTCATAAATATCTTCTCAGCAGAATGACAACGCATGCGAGTTGCACCATGCCGAAGAAGTTGTCCGCGTGGTATTCCCATCGCGTCACGATACGGCGGAAATTGTGCAGCCAGGCGAAAAGCCGTTCGATTTTCCAGCGGCGACGGTAGCGTCGCAGGGTTCGTCCGTCTTGCGTTTTCCCTTTGCGGCGATTGATCTTGTGGGGCGCCACCAACTCCACCCCGTAGTTCCGGCGCAATTCCTCATCCAACGGATCGCTGTCATAAGCCAGATCGCCGATCAGTTTCTTCGGCAGATGTGGCGCAAAGCAGCTCTGCAACGTCGCTTCTACGAGCTGGGTTTCATGGGGCGAAGCGCTGGCCACGTGCACGGCGATAGGAAAACCATGGCCGTCTGCAATTGCCATGATCTTGCTCCCTTTGCCGCGCTTCGTTGGACCAACTGCAGAGCCCCCTTTTTGGCTCCGCTGAAGGAGCCATCGATGGGACCCTCCTCCAGTTCGATCTTTCCGCGCTCCAGCAAGTCCTGCAACAGCAGCCGCAAAATCGCGGTCAACCGGCCACTCCGCTGCCACTGTTGAAAGCGGCGGTGGCAGGTCTGGTACGGCGGATAGCGTTTCGGCAAATCCTGCCACGGCGCTCCCGTGCGCAAAATCCAGAGCACGCCATTGAGTACCTCGCGAGCATCGCGCCACGGTCGGCCTCGTCCGTCTGCCCGTCGGTACTCCTGCAACAAAGGCTCCAGCACTTCCCATTGCGCATCGGTAAGATCCATGCCCGTGCTGGTCGCAG
>CAYWSM010000410.1:0-5677 GCA_964460935.1 uncultured Terriglobales bacterium
CCTGCGGTGACAAGGGTGAGGACCGTAACGCGAACTAGCTTTTTCACAATTCTCTCCTGAATACGTTGATCGTTTCTTTGTAGGCAGTTGTAGCTGCCCGAGAAACTGTTATCAGCGAGCTGATCATCCCGGCGACGGCTTCGCTTTTGCGAAGCTAACCGTCGAGTTCTGTCAACCTGCTTGGGTCGCAATACTAATCGAAAGTAACGTAAGTTGAAAGGTTTCTATTGGTGTTTGTTCTATTTTCGGAACAACCCATGACTTTCGTACCTAAGCAGGTACAAATTACCATTGAAACCGAACCTGTACCTGTGATCCAGGGCACAAATGACCATAAAAAATGAAAAAATTGCACTAAAAACAGGACAAATTCGGAAGATAACGGAAGATTTACTCGTCGGTAGAGAGCAGTTTGCCCAGGGTTGGTTTGTATTTTTCCTGTGATTTTTGCGTGACTGGCGTCAATTTTCGGGTTGGGCGAGGGGATCCGATCACATTACGAGCCGCAGACTTGACCGCAGTCGCGGCCTGGAATTTCTTCTTCTTAGCCTTCTTCGCCATGTGCAGGCACCACCAAGCTTCCGTTAGCATACAATTAAAGTTGGAGATTGAGCATGGAAGAAAAGGACTTCTTCGACGAGCGGGCAGAGACTAAGGTGGCAAATCTCACCTGTCCTCATTGCCGCCAGGCAGCCGACTACGAACTTGGATGGCTGGTTCGTCGCAAGAAGAAATCGCTTCCACCACGCGCCGACGAACGCGATAGAGCGCGATTTGCGAAAGCGCGCTCATACATGGTCCGTCGCGACGACCTGGTGGCCTGCAAGAATGTCCGCTGCAGGAAGCGATTCGAGGTTTCCGGCGTGCAATCCGTAGCGTTCCTCGACTAAGTATTTCGTCCCAACTTTTCACAAGTTGGGAATTTCCTCCCAAGTAGCTGGGGTTGCCTCCCTTATCTTCGACTTGTAAGTCACTGAAAAGCCGCTCTCATCGGTGCTCGTGCCAGATGGCACGGGCTTTGCTCTTTCTCTGGGTGACGGTCGCAACACGATATGTGACCTGACCGGGTAGGAGGACAACAAATGAGATCTTTGCTTTTGGGAGTTACAGTTCTTGCCGTCGCATCTTTTTCAGCCACGGCGCAGGTGCGTCTCGGTGGCGCTACAGGTGTGGCTGGGCATGCGGGAGCGTCCCTTGGACGAACCGCGGGCGATATGAATGGCTCACTCTCCACTGGAGTGCATGGGGGCGCTGGTCGCTACGGTGTCGGTCAAACGGTAAACGGAGTCGAAAACACCACGAACGCCACGGCTCAGAAGACCGATGCTGCCGCCAAACGCACTGCACACGAGACGAAGAAGGCTTCGAAGCACGTTGAAGACAAATCGCTCACAACAGCCGAACGTTCTAACGAAAAAGTTAGTAAAGACACAAATCGCGTCAAAGACAATGTCAACAACACAGATGTATCGGCCTCGTCCTCTATGGCAGGCAGTGCTGCGGCGACAAGTACGTCAGCTGGTGTGAACTCTGACACTAATGCAAACGTATCCAAGACTGGCGTGGGTGCCAGCTCTTCTACATCAGCGGACGTCGATCACCAAAAGTAGTTAAAGTTTTCTGTAAGGAAGCCGTGCTCGCGAGCACGGCTTTTGTTCTCAGTCGGTGGCAACGTCGACAGCCGCCAGTTGCTGTTCCGCGGCTTGACGTTTACTGACCTTAGCGCCCGTAACCAGAGCAACCGATACGACGATGATTGTCGAGCCGGCGGCGATGAACGCGTCCACACGCTCATGAAGGAAGATCCAGCCAAGGAAGACCGCGACAATTGGATTCACATACGCGTAGGTTGCAACCTTCGACATTGAAACATGTTGCAGCAGCCAGATAAATGCGCTGAACCCGACCCACGATCCAAAGACGATGAGGTACCCGACCGCAGCCATTGCGTGCGGAGTCCAATGCGCATGCGGATATTCCCCGAGCGCCCCGGCGATGAGCAAATTCATTGCGCCGGCGAGTGCCATCTCCCATCCGCTTGCGGAGAACGGATCGATGCCTGCCTGCCACCGCTTTGACAACGCCGACCCAAAGGACCAGCACAATGATCCGAAAAGCAGTACGAGCGCAGCATAGAACTGCCGATGTTCGAGCGCATTCACGGAACCCAGCTTGGGCCATAGCAGAACGGCGATTCCGAGAATTCCAAGCAACAGCCCGAAGTATCCGCGACGACTCACGCGGTCACCGCGGAAAACGAAACTATCGACGACAAGAAACCACAGTGGCGTTATAGCGACAATCAGTGCCGAAAGTCCGGTTGGCAGCGTTTCTTCCGCCCAGGCAAGCAGGGTATTGGCGAGCGTGAGAAGAAGGAAGCCAATCACCGCCAATTTCAGCAACTGTATTCCGGAAATCGTTATGCGCCGTCCACTCCACGCGCAATAAGCAAGCATTGCTACGCCCGCGATAAGGAACCGCGTACCAGTCATTACATACGGAGGAACATACTTAACAGCCACACCGATGCCGAGGTAGGTTGATCCCCAGAAGAGGTAAACCAAGGCAAACGCGAGGACCACTCGCCAACGATGCTGATCCGAATGGGGCATGGGCTGAGACTTATAAACATACCAGAGCTGATCTGTGTCCTGAGGGTTGCAAAGACAGTAAATCGGAGCGGGTGAAACACTGGATTGCCAGCACTGGCCGTACCGATTAAGGTTACAAAGATGCGCTGGGCCCTTCGCACCGCCGATGATTCCGCTGTCCAAACCCTAACTGCGGAACTCAAGCTATCGCCTATCGTGGCACGCTTGCTCGCAACCCGCGGCATCACTTCGTCTGAAGCAGCGCACAAATTCCTCTCACCTGAGCTGTCTCACTTGCACTCTCCGTACGAGATGCTCGGGATGAAAGCGGCTGTCGAGCGATTGCAGGCGGCGATCGCACACAAAGAACCGATTCTGATCTATGGCGATTACGACGTGGACGGCACTACGGCGGTTGTGATCTTAAAAACCGCTATCGAACTCTGCGGCGGAGTGACACAGTTCCACGTGCCGCATCGGATTCGCGATGGCTATGGCATGAAAGGCGACGCGATCGAGCGCGCTGCGGCGGAAGGAGTGCGTCTCATCATTTCCGTTGATACCGGCATTCGCGCGTTTGCGGCGGCGGAAACGGCACAGCGAGTCGGAGTGGACCTGATCGTGACCGATCACCACCTGCCGGAGACTCATGAAGGAGTGCCGAACGCGCTTGCCGTTCTGAATCCCAACCAGCCGGGCTGTGGATATCCGTGCAAGGCATTGTGCGGAGCGGGTGTCGCGTTCAAAGTCGCGCAGGCGCTGTTGGAGGCTTCCGGGCGTGAGCGGCTGCTAGCGTCGTTTATCAAGATGGTGGCAATTGCTACCGTCGCGGACGCAGTGCCACTCACGGGCGAGAATCGCGTCCTGACAAAAATTGGACTGGACGGCTTGCGCGATCCGCGGAACCTCGGGTTAAAGGCGATTCTCGAAACCGCGCAGATCGATCTTTCGAAGTCCATCAGCACCGGCGAAATTGCATTCCGCGTTGCTCCGCGGCTCAATGCCGCAGGACGCATGGACGTGGCGGAAGATGTCATTCGACTGTTCAGCGAACGCGATGTGGCGGAAGCTCGCAAGATCGCGCAAAAGCTAAGCGATCTCAACACCGACCGCCAGCAGGAAGAGGCACGCATTCTCGAGTCAATCGAGACGACACTGCGGGACCGACCGGAATGGCGTGATGCGTACTGCATTGTCGTGGACGGTGATGGGTGGCATCGCGGAGTGATTGGAATTACCGCAACACGAGTCGTCGAACGATACGGGCGTCCAACGATCGTATTGTCGCGCGATGGCGAGGAGGCGCACGGATCAGGACGGTCGATTCGTGGATTTCATCTGCTTGAAGCGCTGGAGTCCTGCCGCGAATTGTTTACGCGCTTCGGCGGGCATGCGGCGGCGGTTGGGCTTGGTCTGCCGTGCGACAGAATCGCTGACTTGCGCGCGGCACTGGATACCTATGCTCGTGGGCTGCTGACGCCGGAAGACTTCATCCCCACACTCGACTACGACGCAGATATCTCACTCAACGAGGTTTCTCCTAAACTGTACGAATCAGTGCAGAAGCTCCGTCCGTTTGGCATGGGCAATCCCGAACCGGTATTTTCCGCGCGTGGTGTGAACGTGTCCTTGCCTCCGAAGATCATCAAAGACAAGCACCTGAAGCTGCGGTTGGCACAGCCAAACGGTTCGGGCGCTGCCCGATCCTGGCAGGCGATGGCATGGCGGATTGCAGAACGCGTCGCGGCAGACCCGCTAGTTGTCGGCGATGCCCTTGATGTGGCGTTCACGCTGGAGATGAACGATCATCCGGACTTCGGGGGATTGGAGCTGCGGATCGAGGACTATCGGCGCAATGAGAAACAACACGCAGTTGCAAGTCCCTCCTAAGACTTGATCCCAAGATAAGAGCATCAGCCGCGCCAAATTCGTAGTAGCATCCCCCGGCATGGGCTCATTTAGGGGCGTATTAATATTTTTACTAATCACAGCCTGCTTCGCGACAGGTCAAAAGCAAACCTCACCTTCTTTGCCCCAGCAATTCGAAATCGGACGTCATACATTCTTCGACTTTGGTCCACCAACCGACTTCTATGAAATTTTTGTGGTTCGCATGGCTGAGAGCGGCGTATCCATTGATCGCATCACGCTAACGCCGCCTTCGGACATGTGTACTCTGCAACCAAAGTTCGAGATGGCGTCAGCGTTGATCCATAAGTCAGCGGCATCGCTGCTCGGTTCTATAAGCCCTTGCAATATCCCTGAAAAGGAACTCCACCGTGAACTTAAGCGCTGCAAGAAGTGTCTGGTATTCAGCGGCGCAAAGGTATCAATGCGAGTCGCCTGCGGCTCACAAGCAAGAATTATCAGGTCAGACATACTTGACCGCGACATGTTCGATGCGAATGCAAACACGCCCCAGCATACGTCCTGGACAATGCAGCTTCTTACTAAATTGGACCAAGCGGTGGGTCCTGGAGTGATGGAAGAGCCAATATTTCAACCACCCTCCGACTCGACTTCACAGCCACCAACGACCGAGAACGAGATCCTGGGAGAGTTGGCTGCGGGAAGCTTCGACACTTTGTTTGTAGGAGCACCTGATAAGCCATCGCAGCTCTATCGCGACGCACAGAAGGCACCACCAGTGCCGACTGTCAAATTAATAGCTGCAGAACCCTTTAAGCCGGAGGTATACGTAGAACCAAATTACCCTCCAATTGCTCGGTTGGCGCGCATTGAAGGCCTCGTAGCATTCGAGGCCGATATCGATTCAAGAGGAAAAGCAACAAATGTCATGATTGAGAAGGGACATCCAATGCTTGTAGGTTCCGTAAACGAAACAATCGAAAATTGGAGGTTTCCGTCGAGTGCGGTGAACCAGCACATCCGTGGATCGATCGAGTTTGCCCTGCACTGCGTAGCCAAACAAAAATAGCGCTGTCAAGAAAAAGGGTGGCAACTTGCGTTGCCACCGCAGAGGCGTAGACGGGACTCTTGTCCAAGTAAGCTAACGTTAAGTCCAGTCAGAATTCGATATGTCCGGGAACTGTAAACAAAAAGTAATTGTGTTCCCGCGTTGCTTA
>CAYWSM010000411.1:0-10698 GCA_964460935.1 uncultured Terriglobales bacterium
TGCCCAACGCTGATGGACTGGGATGATGCGGCAGGGATTAAATCATCATTCCAATTCGTTCCGGAGCAGAGGTATTCGGTGCCGGACACGACCTTGCAGTTAGTGCGCGATCGTGGTTTTGAGGTGAACATTCACGATCTCAATCACGATGGACATCTATTTCGCGATCACAAAACGTTTCTGCGACGTGTGGAGAAGATCAACAACTACGGAAAGAAGTTCGGTGCGCTGGGATTTCGAGCCGGCGCTTTGTATCGAAATCAAGCCTGGTTCGATGCTTTTCAATTCTCGTATGAAATGTCCGTTCCGAATGTCGCTCACCTCGACCCACAGCATGGTGGCTGCTGCACCCTGCTTCCTTATTTTGTCGGAAATATGGTGGAGTTACCGGTTACCGCCATTCAGGACTATTCCCTCTTCCACGTACTGGGCACCTATTCGACGGATTTGTGGCACCAGCAGACAACCGAGATACTGAAGCATCACGGACTGATCCACCTGATTACACATCCGGATTATCTGATGGAGGAGCGTGCGGAGCAGAGCTACAAATCCCTTCTCACACACCTTGGCAATTTGCGGCTAAACCATCAAGCTTGGATCACAAAGCCTGCCGAAGCAAGTAACTGGTGGCGTCAGCGTTCACAGATGGAACTGGTGTGGAAGGACGGTAGATGGTCAGCAACCGGGCCGGGAAGTGAGCGGGCACAAGTGGCTTACGCCAAACTGGAGGGGGATTACATTAGATACAGTGTTGCAGTCGTTCCTGAACAAGCACAGGCTATCTAGAGAGTTACACGATGGGTAAGAACGAAGAACCCTTTAAGCAATCCCACCGCATCTAGAGCAATTCTTAGCGAGTTCCTAAATTAGCAAAGCACAATTTTCGCGGATTGAATCCCTTTCGTGGCATTGCGAGAATCCACGATTAGATGGGCTTCGTCAACGATCTTCTGATAATCGTAGTGCGTGTGGTCGGTGACGATTAGAACGCAGTCGTACTGGCCGAGATTATTGAGCGTAGTGCTTTTCATCTGCAAATTATGATGACGCAGTTTTCCAAGCACGGGGCAATATGGATCATTGTAGGAGACGTTTGCACCCTCATCGCTTAACTTTTCAATAATTGTGAGTGCAGGCGATTCGCGCAAATCGTCAATATCTTTCTTGTAAGCGACCCCAAGTACTAATATGTTGGAACCATTAAGGCTTTTCTTCTGCTGATTCAGTGCTTTCGCGACCGACTGCACAACGTGATAAGGCATCCCCGAGTTCACGTCGCCAGCAAGTTCAATGAACCGAGCGTAAAAATCGAACTCACGCGCTTTCCACGAAAGATAATAGGGATCAACTGGAATGCAATGTCCGCCTAGACCAGGCCCCGGGTAGAACGCCTGAAAACCGAAAGGTTTTGTTTTCGCGGCTTCAATAACTTCCCAGATATCTATTCCCATCCGGAGGCAGAGAAGCTTGAGCTCGTTTACCAACGCGATATTCACACAGCGATAGATGTTCTCGAGCAACTTTGTCATCTCCGCCACCGCAGGACCAGAAACTGGAATCGTGCGACGGAAAATAGTTCCGTATACTGCACGAGCCATTTCAGTGGCAACGGAGTTAACTCCACCAATTACCTTCGGGATATCGTGTCGGGCAACCTCTGTATTTCCGGGATCCTCGCGCTCGGGAGAAAATGCGACATAAAAATCGGTTGTGCGGGGATTATCCCGTGCGACTTTCAGTCCGTGCTTCTCTCTCTCAAGAATGGGAATCAAGACCTCTTCGGTGGTTCCTGGATATGTTGTGCTTTCCAAGATGATCAACTGACCAGCATGGACGTACGGTGCAATCGCTTTCGCGGTGTTTTCGATGTACGTCATGTCCGGTTCTCGATATTCGTTCAGTGGCGTCGGCACACAGATGATCACCGCATCCATATCCGCGATCTTCGCATAATCGCTGGTTGCCTTGAAACCGCTGGAACGGGCTGTCTCGATTTCGGCAGGGGTGATCCGAACAATGTACGATTTGCTACTGTTTAGAGATTCGACTTTTGACTGGTCGATATCGAAGCCCGTGATGCCGAACTTCTGCTCTGAAAACAGGAGCACCAAAGGGAGCCCGACGTAGCCGAGGCCAACTACGCCAATCTTTGCTGTACGAGAATTGATCTTGGACTTGAATTGGTCAAAAACAGAGACAGCAGGCTGGATTGCGGCAGACATAAGGTCGAAGTATCCTCTGGATAACTTTTACAATTTTAGCATTCCGGAATACATGAAAAACCCGCCTGAACCGTGAAGCAGCAGTACCAGTAGTAATCCTATTGGTAATTAGTGACCAAGGAGCATCCATTATGCGCAGCATCTGTATTCGCGCGTATCAGGAAGATTCCTTAACCCTAGTGTGGTCAGCTGTGAAAGAACCTTGCCATAGTCTGTACAAGCTGACGCTGATGTCTGGGGTTCAATTCCGGGTAAATAGGAAGAGACAAAACCTCCTTCGCAGCCCGCTCAGCCTCAGGAAACGTTCCTTCTGGCACTCCTAACTCCGCGAACGCTCGCTGCAGGTGTAGAGGGTGGGGGTAGTAAATTTCCGTCGGGATTCCCTCTTGCTTCAAGTATTCAAACAGGCGGTCCCGTTCCCGAACTCGGATTGTGTACTGATTGAACACGTGGTGATAGCCTGCGGGCTCAATCGGAGTGACGACTTTGCTCGTCATCCCGAATTCGGCAAAGAGCTGGTTATAACAGCGGGCGTTGTTTCGGCGGCGCTCCGCCCATTCATCTAGATGCTTTAGCTTTACTGATAGAACCGCAGCTTGGAGGGCATCGAGTCGGCTGTTTACCCCTTGTAGTTCGTATTCATAGCGCCGGGGACTGCCATGAACACGGATATTTCGGAGTCTGGCTGCGAGGCCATCGTCATTCGTTGTTACCATGCCACCATCGCCTGCGGCCCCCAAATTCTTGGTAGGGAAAAAACTGAAGCACCCGAGGGTACCAAAGCTGCCAGCCATTCTGCCATTTAGCTTTGCACCAATGGCCTGCGCGGCATCTTCTATAACGGAAATATTGTGCTTAGCTGCAATTCGCCCTATCTCTTCAAAATTTGCAACAAGTCCAAAAAGATCAACGGCAATGATGGCCTTAGTGCGCGGGGTTATCACGGCTTCAACTTTGTTAACATCGACATTGAACGTAACTAGATCGATGTCAACAAATACCGGTTTCGCCCCAAGCAGAGTTATCGGTCCGGCAGTTGCCACGAACGTAAACGGAACGGTGATGACCTCATCCCCGGCTCTGACTCCGAGAGCCATCAGCGACAGGAGAATGGCGTCGGTGCCTGAAGCGCAGCCGATGGCATGCTTCACCCCAACATAAGCTGCTATACGCTGCTCGAAAAGCTGTACCTCGGGGCTGAGGATGAAGTACTGCGACTCGAAAACACTGGCGACAGCAGCGTCGATTTCAGACTTGATCTGGTGGTACTGTGCGCGGAGATCGAGAAACGGAAATTGCAGGAGCGGCCTCGGTAGATTGGTAGTCGGTTGTAAGTATAGCTGTCCTGGTTGCGGTTTGCGGTAACTTACTCAAACGGGTTCAACCAGCAGAGAATTTAAGGGTCAACCAAATTAAGATAGCCTCATTTGTATTCAGGTAGAAACTCAAACGGAATGTCACGCAGGAAGGGATATCGAGAATCTTTGGGCGATAGGAGAGGATTAACTATTCCCCAATCGATTTTCAGGTCTGTATCGTTCCAAGCGATTCCCTTTTCACTTTCAGGATCATAGAAGTCGCTGCACTTATACAAAAACTCAGCTTCTTCCGACAGTACTACGAACCCATGCGCAAATCCCGGAGGAATGAAGATCTGGTTCATCTCTTCCGACGAAAGTATCACGCCTGCCCACTTCCCAAAATGCGGTGAACCTCGCCGAACATCTACTGCAATATCAAATACCTGTCCACGCACGACTCTACACAACTTCGCTTGGGGATGGCGGAGCTGATAGTGCAATCCGCGAAGCGTTCCTTGAACTGAACGGGAATGATTGTCCTGCACGAAACTTGCGTGGATTCCCAAAACGGCAAACTTTCCGGCGTGATAGGTTTCCGCAAAGAACCCTCGTGTATCACGAAAAACCCGTGGCTTTAGGACAACAACCCCAGGAAGCTCCGTTTCAATTTTCTCGAACACGAATTTTCAAGTCCTTGTACTCTGCGAAACTGAGGAAGCTATCAGCTTCGTAAACGAGCGCCTGAAGATCAACTAGAAAACTCTTTCCTCGGCGATTTGGAGCAGATACTGTCCGTATTGATTTTTAATTCGCGAACCAAGCTGCTGCAATTGTTCCCTAGTCAGATAACCGAAACGGTATGCGATCTCCTCCGGGCACGCGACTTTGAGCCCTTGCCGCTTCTCCACAGTCTCGATGAATTGCGATGCTTCAAGTAATGACTCATGTGTACCGGTGTCGAGCCAAGCGAAACCGCGCCCCATGACCTCTACCGCGAGTTGCCCCTGCTCTAGATAACAACGGTTCAGGTCAGTAATCTCGAGCTCTCCGCGAACCGACGGCTTAAGTCCAGCCGCAATTTCGGTCACCTGATTATCGTAGAAATAGAGGCCTGTTACAGCATATCGGGACTTCGGCCGCTTCGGTTTCTCCTCCAGCGAAATAGCACGACCTTGGGAATCAAATTCTACGACACCGTAGCGTTCCGGATCAGAAACAGCATAGGCAAATACGGTTGCGCCTTCCTGCCTTTTTGCAGCACGCTGCATCAGGACTGCGAGATCATGCCCATGGAAAACATTGTCCCCCAGCACTAATGCGGCACCATCGTTCCCCAGAAACTGCTTCCCGATGATGAACGCCTGCGCGAGGCCTTCTGGAGCGGGTTGGACGGCGTAATGAAAACACAATCCCCACTTGGCCCCATCTCCCAGCAGTTCTGAAAAACGTGGTGTATCTTGCGGCGTTGAGATGATCAGAATTTCGCGAATACCCGCCAGCATAAGTGCGCTGAGCGGGTAGTAAATCATTGGTTTGTCGTAAATCGGCAAAAGCTGTTTGGAAACAACATTGGTGACTGGATACAGACGTGTTCCGGCACCGCCTGCCAGTATAATTCCCTTTCTCACCTGCTCACCCGCGCGCCGTATAATTGAGACTCATCCATTGCTGGTAGGTACCACTAGTTACTGCCTCAACCCATTTTGCATTATCGACATACCACTGAACCGTTTTTCGAATACCAGTTTCAAACGTTTCGATCGGTTGCCACCCAAGTTCTCTCTCTATTTTCGTGCAGTCGATGGCGTATCGCCGATCGTGTCCAGGACGATCTTTGACGTACGTAATCAGCTCCCTGTAATCACGTTCGGCGCGTAGTTCCTGAAGTGTCCTGCAAATCGTTTCAACGACATCGAGATTAGTCTTTTCACTGCGGCCACCTATGTTGTATGTGCTTCCAGCACGCCCCTTTTTCAGAACAGTGCGTATGGCGTCACAGTGGTCTTCAACGTATAACCAGTCTCGCACATTCAATCCATCGCCGTAGACCGGCAGCGGCTTGCCATTTACAGCACTGATGATCATGAGAGGTATCAATTTCTCTGGAAACTGTCGCGGGCCGTAGTTGTTTGAGCAGTTGGTGATCAGAGTTGGAAGCCCATACGTGTGATGGTACGCACGAACCAGATGGTCGGAACCTGCCTTAGAAGCCGAATACGGACTAGACGGTGAATAGGCTGTAGTTTCGCAGAACGCAGGATCCTCAGGGTTTAACGACCCATACACCTCATCAGTGGACACATGCAAAAACCGAAATTGATCGCGATCATTACCATCAAGTTGTTTCCAGTACCTCAGACCGGCATGCAAAAGTTGGAATGTTCCAAGGACGTTTGTGCGGACAAAATCTTCCGGCGAATGAATTGAACGATCAACATGCGATTCAGCAGCGAAGTGGACTACCGCTCTAGGCCTATAACGCTGAAAGAGATCGGCCAGAAGGTTTGCGTCAACGATATCGCCTCGCACAAACTGATATCTAGTATCGCGTTCTACTGGCTCTAGATTTGCGGGATTGCCTGCATAAGTAAGGAGATCTAGGTTGAGCACCTTCGCCGACTCATTGGAGAGCCAGCGCAACACAAAATTCGAACCTATGAAACCGGCACCCCCTGTAACCAAAATTGTATTTTCCATATTTTCTAACTGCAGAATACCGCTCGGGGAAGTGCCACCATGTTTATGGGAATCCTAGCACATACATTCTAACCGGTACATTTCGATTAGTCGTTGCCTACCGCCTGCGCTGCGGTCGCTCTTGTCGATAGCGTTTTGTCCTCTCCGCGCCTTAGAAGTGCAATGATGGGCATCAACATAACCAGTCCAATCAAAAAGAAAACAATTCCGCCCTCGTGGTGGAGTGACCCCGTGAGAAACGATGGATCGACATAGATTGCCAGCAACGTAAGTGTGACTATTCGGACGCCATTCTTGAGCACTACAATAGGTAAGGTAGATAAGATAATCGTCAATCTCCTTACGTTACTTCGCACGGACTCATGCGCAATAATTAAACCCAGAAATAAGAGCGACAACGTGGAACGAATACCGCTACATTGTCTGGCTACTTCTATTGATTGTCCTGGAAGTTGGAAAATAAATCCATCCCTATAAAATGGAACACGAGAAAGCGCAAATAGCCAATCCACGGTCTCTGCCGAAGCACGCTGAAGCGTCACGGTGGCCCAATCAATCACGCTTTGAGGTAAGGGAATTATCCAGATCAGCATTCCAAGCTCAAAGACACATGCTCGGAAACTCGCAACACCGTAACACACACGAAACGCTGCTCCCCAGCTGAGAACCAATCCCAAACCGGTTAGAGCCAATTGAGACTCCGAACCCGAACCCAAAAAGTATGAGCATACTAGCAATACTGCACCAGGGATCAGCGTCGATAGCGATGTAGCGCTGAAATCTGGCTCGACAAGCAGTTTTTGGCGTTTATGGTAAATTAAGGCACCGCAAACTAAAGGAACAAGCAGAATATAGGACTGTTCGCCGGTACTATTCGCAAATAAGGCCAAGTGCTTAACGGGAACACACGCCAGCAGAATTGAACCCACGACAAACGCCAAAAAATAGACCGTCACCTTACCTAAACTGACCTTGTTGTTTGTCTCTGACAAATCGAACCTCGAATCTTAAACGAGAAAATAAGACATTTTCGATCGGACGGCTTCCGTCAATGGATCAGCCGGTTCTGAATCCGTCTATCGTGTTGAATTTGGTGTTACTTTTCCTTCAGATACGGGTTGAATAATTGTACAAGAGTCGGCTTTTAAACAGCATCACCTAAGATGTATGTAAAACATCTTTCCCAGACCGGGCACGCCACTGCACACGAATCTGTCGCACCAGAATAGGTCGTTTGTTAATGGTATTTGAAGTATTTTATGGCACCACAGCGACGGCTTCGTTCGAATAAATACTCGTATAACCATTCGAACCCACAGCCGTAACAACGTAATAATAGGTAGTTGCCCCAGAAATAGTGTAGTCATTGAAGGAGTTCATGGTACCGAGAACCACTCCAACTAATGCATACGGACCGCCGGAGGTGTTACCACGATAGATTTGATACAGAGCCACATCCGACGTGCTGAAATTCCACAGCAAGTTTGCACTATGCGATCCCATGGTAATCCCGGTGCCGCTCAAAGTCGAAACGGGGGGATTACCTTGTGCGTCTGTGTTGAAGGTAATATTGCCCGAAGCACCGCCTAGAGATAACGGTGCAAATGAAACGATGAACGACTCAAAGCCATTGACTGGAATCGTAATGGGAAAGGAAACAGGATTCAAATTGAACCCTGCACCAGTAATACCAGCGCTGTTTACGGTTACCGGCGTATTCCCGGTGTTATAGACAATGATTTCTTGATAGCTGGTAGTACCCAGCGTCACGTTGCCAAAAGATACGTCGGAAGGCACCGCTGTAGCTGAGGTGACAGGCTCGTTTCCGTTGCCGCTTGCTACAAGCGAAATCACAGGAGATCCCTGCGCGTCACTGGTAAAAGTGATAACACCAACTACAGTGCCAGAGTCTTGAGGTGCGAATGTTATCGTCACTGGTTGGCTCGAGCCTGGTGTCAAGGTCAGTGGGAACGATGGAGAGTCAATTGTGAATCCGCTACCCGTCACGGAGGCAGCGCTAACGATCGTATTACCACTCCCTAGATTGGACATCGTGACCGTTTGCGTGACTTCGTTACCAATATTCACATTCCCGAAATAGAGGGTAGGTGGATTTACATTGAGTGTTCCCGATCCTCCAACAGATGTTGATCCGTTGCCTGAAACAGAAAGTGCGGTTGGTGTATTACTCCCGTTTGAATTGAAGGACACGGTAGCACTTGCCAGTCCGACGGCATTGGGAGTGAAACCTATCGTCAGATTGGCACTCTCGCCTGGATTTAGATTAATCGGAAACTGAGACGGAGCTATGGTGAATACTCCGTTATCAATGTTGGCATCGGTGACTGTTAAAGTACCTGAACCATCGCCTCCCGTGTCAGACAATTGAACCACTTGTTTGGCTGTTGTCCCTATTTGTACAGATCCAAAAGAAACGGGCGAAGGCGTAATAGTCAGGAACGGGGCGGCCTGGGTTTTCGTAGGTTCGAAATCAGCACTCACTGATTGAGGCCCAGTCATTAAAACCGTGCATTTTCCAACGCCAGTACATGCTCCGGACCATCCGTTAAACCCAAATCCCGATTCTGGAATGGCGACCAGAGTGACAGGCGTCTGAGCCGAGAAATTTGCTGCGCAACTACTGGGACAATTAATGCCGGGAGGATCACTGGTAACGCTTCCTAGGCCGCCTCCCCCAGTGCTTACAGTCAGAGGGTACACAGGTACAAATATGGCACCGATGCTCGTTGAAGAGGTCACTGTGACGGTGCAAGGGTCGGTTCCTAAGCAGTACGGCGAATCCCAACCTGCAAAAGCCGATCCCGGTGCTGCTGCTGCTGTCAGAGTGACGGCCGTACCACTTTGGAAACTGGCTGAGCAGGTGAATCCGCAATCAATGCCTACTGGAGAACTAGTAACGGAGCCGTTTCCATTTCCGGAAGGTGAAATTGACAATGTGTATTGATCAGTTGTCAGCGAATTGAATGTCGCAATAACCGTCTCATCAGAGTCCAACTTCGGAGCACAAGCCCCTTCTCCTGAACAAGCCCCTCCCCAACCCGCAAACACCGAATCTGTATTCGGAGTGGCTGCAAGAGCGACAACAGTCCCGGAAGGGAAACCACTCGAACACGTCGGCCCACAACTGATACCCGTAGGGTCACTAGTGACGGAGCCGCTTCCCGTCCCCGCCAGGCTAACCGATAACAGGTGTTGCGGCTGAAAGGCAGCGTCGACCGACACGTCAGAATTTAGCATTACCGTACACTGATTTGTGCCGACGCAAGCGGACCCGCTCCAACCGCCAAAGGAATATCCCGGGGCGGGCGTGGCTGTAAGAAGAACGCTAGTACCTGATGAAAAAGTATCGGAACAAACTGATCCACAATTAATCGCACCCGGGGAACTGATGATAGTTCCCGTTGCCACTCCGCTTGTATTATGGACAGTTAGAGTAAACGATTGTGGTGGAGGCGCCGGGCCGAAATTGGCTATGACGTTTTGAACAGAATTAAGAGTGACGGCACAACTTCCCGTCCCTGAACAAGCACCGCCCCAACCAGTGAAGACCGAGTTTGGCGAGGGAGTGGCCGCCAAGCTAACGACGGAACCGGATCCAAAACTATTGGAACAAGATGAAGGGCAATTTATACCACTAGGCCAACTTGTCACCGAACCCGTCCCGCTGCCCGCCGTGGTAACTGTAAGCGTTACCCCTGGGACAAATGTACCTCCGATAGCTGTATCTGAGTTGACGGTTAAGGTGCAAGGTGCCGTACCCACGCATGCCGAACCACTCCATCCTGCGAACGAAGAGCCTTGTGCAGCAGCTGCCGACAAAGTCACCTTAGAACCTGCGACAAACGATGCTGAACATACCGTTCCGCAATTAATTCCAGTAGGAGTGCTACTGATTGTCCCTGAACCATTCCCCAAACGAGTTAGAGAAACGACGTACTGCCCAATTGGCTTGAAATTGGCAATAACTGATTGATCGGAACTCAAATTAACACGACATGAACCTATACCATTACACGCACCACCCCAACCAGCGAAGGTAAATCCCGTTGCAGGGTTAACTGCTAGTCCGACGACGGTACCCGAAACAAAGTCGACCTTACAGACGCTACCACACGCTACTCCAGCCGGATTGCTGAATACATTTCCTCCATCTGAGGGAACCGTTTGGACTGTCAAGGAATGCGGAGCGGGGCCTTGAGAGTTCCCGCTACCTCTAGAAGAGGTGCCACCACCTTGGGAATTACCGGTATCAACTCTGACTACGTTACCAGGATTTCCACTACAAGCCGTCATCAACATCGCGAGCAAAGCTGATGCGATTATGGCGAACCCTGGGCGGCGCTTCCGATACGGATTCATACCGCAGTTCTCCGTTGCAATCGCGACGTCTTTGGGTCTGCACTCCGCGATTTCGGACTCGCACCCATGGAGGAGATGTTCACGAATTTAGAATT
>CAYWSM010000412.1:0-19208 GCA_964460935.1 uncultured Terriglobales bacterium
CATACACAAACCGTAGTTTCTCTTCCATTACACTGCTCTCGCACCATGGCATGTGCGTGCTTGTACACCCACCTGCCTTCTCTCGCAGTGTCAGGAATGTCTTCGGTCTAATCTGTCAGGCATGTCTCCGGTCTGTACCTCGCGATTGGCCCCCTCCCCCCAGTGTCCTAAGTTCGACAAAACAGACGAGTTATTTGTCGTAATTGAAAGCAAAGAACTTAGTCTTGTGCAGATGATTGGCCGTCCCGCAAAAAACTACTTCTACCCTCCTATTGTTAAGTATGCACTCCGCGGGAGGAAACCATGCCAAAAACGCCAACTTTATATTTTCTTTCTAACAAGCAGGTTAGGTGCGATTTGGGACGTAACTCGGCCTTGACAAGTTCAGGCTGGGTTAGCGGCCGAGGAATTCTCGCAGCAACCGATGTACCTCTTCCGGTTGCTCAAAGGGCGAGTAGTGTCCCGCTTTGGGAATCCGGCGAAAAACGCTGCCGCGGATGGCACGGTGCATCATTTCCATCTCGAGAGGAGGAGTGGGTCCGTCCTCTTCGCCGCACAAGACGAGGGTTGGAACGTCGATTGTGGCCAGAGTGGCATTGGAATCCGGACGATCAGCCATTCCCCGTTGGACTGCGGCAATTCCTGCCGGAGAGGCTTTCATCATCATGCGCTTAGCTTCGGCGACTTTGTCGGGCCGGTTGCGGTGGGTACTTTCACCAAGAAGCTTGGGTAGCTGGGCGTCGATGAACGGCTCGGTACCGCGATTGAGCACGTCATCGGCGGCAGCGAGGCGAGCCTTGCGCGCTTCGTCTGAATCGGCACTGCCCTTGGTATCGACGAGGATGACGCCCGAAATACGCTGCCGGTACCGGCGCCAGAACTCGAAGAAAATGTAGCCACCGATGGAGTTGCCGGCATAAATCGTCTTAGTGATCTTTAGCTCGTCGAGTAGTCGACGGACGTCTTCGGCATGCTTGCCCATCGTGGCAGGACCTTCGCCGGGAGAAGAGTCGCCAAGTCCACGGACGTCCATGAGGATGACGCGATAGCGGGTAGCAAGCATTTCGGCGACGGACGACCAAACCCCGTGGTGGGCCGGGAAAGGGTGGATCAGCAGGATGTCGGGTCCTGAACCGTGGAGTTCGTAGTAGATTTCGGCGTCGCCGCTGCGCAATTGCATGCGAAAAGTTTAGCGCAAGTAGTGTCGCCCCCTCCGGGGCTCGAGAGGTGCGCGGACACGTCCCCCAGCGCTCGCGCGCTGGGCTGCACAACGTAATGCCGCTCCGCGCCTGGCGGAAGTTCGAATTGAACTTGGGACCCCAGCGCTCGCGCGCTGGGCTGCACGACGTAGCGCCGCTTCGCGGCTAGTTCGAATCCGGGGCTGGATACCGAACGCTCACGCGTTGACTGCACTGCGCAGCGCCGCTCCGGCTGCTAATAGAAGATGACGTGCAGCGGTTCCGGGTTTGGGAAAAATATTCGATGTTATTGGCGTGCATAACGCGCAATATCGATACCGTTACATGCCCGCGGTGTGTAGGATTTTGAGCGCCGAAGGCGCGCTGACGCTGTGTAGCCCAGCGCGCCAGCGCTGGGTCGATCGCGAATAAATTGATCAAGCCCCAGAGGGCGCGACATGGGCCATTCGTACACCCGCAATTTCATTCATCTGACGTTCAGCACAAAAGGAAGACGGAAATTGATCACACCGGAATACCAGTTGCGGTTATGGAAATATCTCGCGACGGTGGCACAGGGAAAATCACGTGGAGGTTCTCGCGGCGGGTGGTGTGGAGGACCATGTTCAACAACGACAGGAACTCCTCTTCAAACGTATGCTTCTTATGATGCTAACGATATGGGGTCGATTACGATCCGAAGTTTGCGTTGTGATAGTGCCGCCCCTCCGGGGCTCGAAATGTGCGCGGACACGTTACCCCAGCGCTCGCGCGCTGGGCTGCACTGCGTAGCGCCGCTCTGCGGCTGGCGGAAGCTGAGTTGAACTCGGGACCCCAGCGCTCACGCGCTGGGCTGCACTGCGTAACGCCGCTCCGCGGCTGGAGCGGAGTAACGGTTCAGCCTGCGATCGTCGGCGCAAATCTGAAGTCGCCTAGGTTCCCTGTTGCTGCTGAATGGTTGCCGGGTGTGGAACCATGATGTATTCCGGTTCTTCGGGAATGACGATCCAGGCGACCAGGTATGCCACCAGTGCCAGCGGCACCGTCATGATGACAGCAAGAATCCAGAGGACGCGTATGACTGCCACATCGATATCGAAATAACGAGCGAATGCGGCACAGACCCCACCAACTTTCCGGTCGATACGTGGACGTTCCAGCCGTTTGAAAGCACTTGCCCCCACTACTACTCGCCCACAGTAGGCGCACAATCTTGCGTCGTCCTGGATGCACTTTCCACAGTAATTGCAGAACATAACCGGGCCTCCAGCCTTACCCCTGATGATGATACGACGAAGCAGGCGAAAAGGTTTCATGGGCCGAATTGATTTCCTGGTTCGGCCGGAAAGTATCTGGCAGAAACCGGCCGGCAAGCACATATATATGGGAATCTGTTAACGCGCCCGATAGGAAATAGATTGGAGACAAAGCTGCAAACTTTTGCAGCAGTCTTCTCTCCTAGATCACATAAACATAGATTTTCTCTTTCCACACGATGGGCACTAACGTGCACTGAGGCTCTTAATCCCATCTCGGTGTTCGTCGTAAGGAGGCGAACTCATGAAGAAAACCCTTAGCATTTTGCTTGTGAGTCTTGTTGCAGTGTGCGTCACTGCCCTACCTGCGGCGGCGGACACTGCCTACAGCAACCTCGGGAATCCTCCGTCTTATAACTGTTGTTCGGGTTGGACGGTTGGAGGAATCAATTCACCTGTGGGTCTGGTTCGCAATGGCGAACAATTTACCTCATTAGTTAGCGGTAATGTGAACCAGATTGATGTGGGCCTGGGCTGGGTACTGGGAACCGATGCTGCAACGATAAGTCTCTGGACAAGCGTGAATGACTTGCCCGGAACCGAATTGGGGAGCTGGGCTGTCAGCAACATGCCAACATTTGGCTCTACCACCAACATCCTGACCACTGTTACCGGTATTACGGGCGTATCGATCACCGCCGGCACGCAGTATTTCCTGGTGATCGAAGCGGCCGATGATGCCTGGGAAGCGTGGAATGAGAACACTCAGGGGGACGTCGGGCTTCTGATACAGGACTCGGGAAGCGGCTGGAACCAGTTCTACGGAAGTAACCTGGGTGCGTTCGATGTCCTGACCGGAACGGCGACGCCCGAACCGGGCAGCCTCACGCTGTTGGGCGCTGGGCTGTTGGGTCTCAGCGGACTGATTCGTCGTAGAGTCCGTCCATAAAGGAAGAAACATTTTATTCAAGAGCCGCCCTTGGGGGGCGGCTCTTTTCGTTTAGTTGAAGACACCTCGGACAGGCCCTTTCAACCCAATAACTTTGACCTACATCCGGAACGGTTCCTTCAGGTGCTTGCGAGCTAGATCCGCACGGGGAGAATCATTCTCGTCGGCGGCTAACACGGCTTTGTAGCACTTCACGGCGTCTTCGCGCTTCTGGAGGGCGTCGTACATCTCGCCCTGGCCGAGGGTTGCGCGCAGCTTTAGATCGGGATCGGCTTTAGGGTATCCCTGAACTTTTTCATACGAAGCGGCGGCATCGACGAAATTGTGCTGGCCACGCAGGGCCTCTCCGAGTCCGTACCAAGCCATCTCGATGTGAGCGCCGGCGGGAAAGAATCCAGCATCGGCTTGCTTCAGCAATTTGCGATACGTGGTAATCGCTTCGGCTCCGCTGCCGGAGGCGTTATAGAGATTCGCAAGCTCAAGATCGAGCAGGAAATTCTTCGGATAGCTCTCCGACAATCCGTTGACGATCTCAACCGCCTCTTTGTAGCGCTGCTCGCGCCGGAGGAAAAGCGCCAGAGCGATTTTCGCGTCAACGCTGGCTTCACCGCCACCGTTCGCAGCTTCGTAGAGGTATTGAATTCCCTTTTCGCGGCTGCCACTTAATCCGACAATCGACGCCGCCACTTTCACCGCCCAAGGCACGCTGCCAATGACGTAATTGTGCATGCCGACAACCATCTTTGCGTCGGTGTAGTTAGGATCGAGTTGGAGTACGTGTTCGTGGTCGTGCCGTGCGCCGACAGCGCTTCGCAGCGCGGAAAACCACGCCTTGTCAACGAGCGCCATCCACGTGGATTTCAGACCGCGAGTGGAGCCACGTGAGTACAGGGCATCGACATCGTCAGGATTTTTCTTCAACCTATCGTCTTCGAGTTGCAGCGCCCGATCCGTGAGTTCCTTGACCTGGTCGCGGATCTTCGGATCGGTCGGAAACTGCTTGCTGTGCAGGAATCCCTCTTTGGCGTATAGCTCGCTATCGAGAGCTCCGATGCGATACATCTCCTTGAACATGATGCCAGTGAGGAGGTGATTCACCGCGAATGGATCATCGGGGTGAGCCTCAAGCGCACTTTCGAACTCCTTGATCGCCGGGTCGTACTCGGCGTTGTAGAAGTATTCGAATCCGGCCTTGGTATGAGGATCGCTGAGGTGATAGTGCGTGATTTGTTGCGGTATGACTTGGACTTTCTTGGCCGGCTTCTTGGATGCGAATGCTGGTGGAATGCCAAATATAAGGAGCAGACAAAACAGAACGGAAAGCGCGACCCGCGAGGACAGGCCGCTACTACTATAGGGTTTCATAAATGTGAGTACCCCAGAAGTTTACCCGATACTCCCCCGCTGGTGAAACGGGTACAAACCTTATTGTCCGCGGGAGGCGGAACAATGCGCATCGCCAAGGATCGTGAAATCGATTGCTACACCGAAACCGAAGCGGCACACATGCTCGGTATTTCGATTATTCGTCTCCACAAGCTACTCGACGAATATATCTTTAATGATGGATCTACTCGACCTCCGGACCTGCAGTTGCGTTCGTCCGACATTGTTCTATTAGCCTTCTGGAACCGCTCGACTGAAAACCCCAAGGTCCTGCGCATGCCACGGCGGAGTTGAACCAGGCAGGACGGCGGCGCAAATCTCTCCCCCGGTTACTCGCCAAAATTGCGGAAATTGAGTAAATCTTTCCGCTACCGGTCTCCATCTGAGATGCCAGTTTCTACGCGAAGCCCTTGATTTAAGCGGCTTTGTGGGCCTTAGGGCTTTGGACTGCCAGTTGCGATGGCAAGGGTACAAGGAGTGCGCAGTCATGGAGCAGGTGGCCGACAAAGTTCAGCAGGAGTATTGGCGTCCGGTGGTCGCAGCCGGGAAACGCGAGGCCGGTCCGGCGGCCGTTCGCTCGCAAGTTGAAGTTTGCGAAAGTTGCGGCACCGAGTTTGTGATGGGAGCCCGTTTCTGCCACGTCTGTGGCGGCGGGCGTCAGGCAGTGGCCTCGGAGACGCCGCGGTGGATGGAGATCCTCGATTTTCACCAGATCCGGCATGCTCTCGGACTCTCAACGGGGTCCATGGTCGCTTTCATCTTCGGACTGGTGGCCGTCGTCGCTGCCGTATCGGTTGGCTTTATCTATAGCGCGAACACACTCGTGGACTGGCAGGCAGTCCAGACATGGCGCATCGAGTGGATGCTGGCGGCCATCGTGGCGTTCACAGCGGGAGTTCTGCTGAAGAAGCCTGAGTAGTCTGAAAGTTTTGGAATTGGAAAAGCCTCTCGCAGTCGAGAGGCTTTTTGCTTGCCGATCCAAAATTTGATTATTGTTTGCTGACGCTGATGGAGTTGGCTTTGTAGCTGCGTCCGTCGAAGACTGCGGCGACCCTTACTTCCGATCCCACCATCAAGTTCATAGGAATTTGTTTCTCGCCATCGAAGGTGATCTCGTACGTCTTACTGTCCGTGCGATTCTCGAGGGCGAGCTGATTGTTGCGCAGATCGAGATTGCGCACGGTGCCGGCGAATGTGACCGGCTGTCCAGGGGCAACAAGAACCGTGATTTCTCGCGCGAACCCATGGCCTCCGGTTCCGGGATTGAACTGTACCGTGATAATCGATCCGGGTTGTAAATCGTTAATCGAAGCTGAAGCGCCGTTACGCTTCATTTGCGTTTGATCATCGACACGGAACTGCACCGGCCGAGAGGACAATTCGTCGTTCAGCGTGATGACACCATTGTCGATCTCTGCGACTTGTCCACGCGCACTCGCCGGTCCGACCTTGGTCACGATGTGAACATTGCGAGCGAAGATGTGGTGATTGTCGAGCATCGTATCGACATAAACACGCTCGCCCTTCTTGATGTTTTCGAAAGTGGTCTCGGCGCCATCGACGAAGAAGTGCGTACGTTCGTCAAACGCGACGTTCCATTTTCCGCCTTTGAAGACCTTCACGGAGAGCCGATTGTGGACACCATCCACGTCGGCGACTGTTCCACCCACCAGGCTCGTCGCCCCTTTCGGCAGTGGGGGCACGCCAAACAGCGGATCGTTGTCGGCTGACTTTTTCGTGTTGTTATCGCTGGTTGTCTTCACCGTGACCGGATCTTCATCGATCACGGCGTTATTCGCGGCTGAGTCATCTGGTTTGGCCGATATATTCGTCGCAGCCGCGGGGGACGAAGGCTTTGCGTCTTGTGCAATCGCGAAGACCGTGAGCATGAGCAACAACAGCACAGACGGGTAGAAACGTCTCATGCGGGAATGAGAAGCAGTTCTGACGGCGAAAGTTGTTTGAGAGAAGCTCGACTTCTGACGCGGACGTGGCTCTCGGGTTTGCTAGCCTTGGCACCGCAGTTCCCACTTTCAGCAATTTTCACCGGAGGTCAGACAAACACGTTTCACTTTCACCCATCCAATCAGCAGGAAAGCGGCTGTCCGGAGTGACAGGTCCGTTGCTTCTCCTATTTCCGGAGGATTGTTCCTACATGGTTCGGCCCCGCACCCTGGTTCTGGGCTCCAGATTCGCGACACGCGTCTCTGGGAAGTTCGCCGTCATTATTTTTGTGTTGCTGATGAGCGCCGCAGCGCTGCATGCTGGCGATTTGCGGATTCCAATCCCCAAGCGCAGCAAATATACGCCTGTGCAAGCGCTCAATCGCGATGGCGTTAAGGCTGTCGAGCATCATCAGTACGACAAGGCCAAGAAGTTGTTTTACAAGGCGTATCTCATCGATCCGAACGATCCATTCACGCTGAACAATCTTGGTTACATGGCGGAAATCGAAGGCGACTCCGATCGCGCACGGCGCTTCTATGCGCTTTCGGCAGAACTTGGGTCCGACGCCATTATCGACAAGTCGAGTAATGATGAATTGATTGGCAAGCCAGTAGCATCAGTTGCGGGTCAAGCCGAAGATAAAGGAATCAAAATCAATCGTCTGAACAACGAAGCGATTGCGTTACTCGAAAAGGATCGCGCTCCGGAGGCCGATCTGGTTCTTCAGAAGGCGCTCACGGTGGATCCGCAGAATCCGTTCACGCTGAATAATCTTGGCTACACGAAAGAGAAGGAAGGCGAGATCCAGGCGGCCTACCAGTTTTACACTGCGGCGGCTGGCCGGAATTCGGACGCAAAAGTTGAAGTTGCGATCGACAAGAACTGGCGCGGGCACGCGATCAGCGATGTGGCTCGCGATAATGCACGCAAACTCAACAAGCTGATGCAGAACGTGGATGACAGGGAGTCTCAGGTGGCCCTGCTGAACCTGCGTGGCGTGTCGGCGCTGAACCGCAATGATCGCAGCACCGGACGTGAGTTCATCCAGAAGGCTTTCAAACTCGCTCCAGAGGATGCGTTCACGCTTAACAACATGGGATATCTCGCCGAAATGGATGGCGACCGGGAGACGGCTGACTTCTATTACGAACGTGCGCGGGAAGCGAATCAAAATGGCACACGCGTCGCAATCGCAACCCGGAAGGAGTTCGAGGGCAAGAAAATCGGCGATGTGGCGGATGTGACAGATCAACTGGTCGAACAGCAGATGGAGGACGCACGTCTAGCACGACAGCGCCAGGGTGGTCCGGTAATGCTGATGCGTCGCGACAAAACTGCCGTGCTTGAGCCTCCGAAGCCGGTACATGAACCGACGCCACAACGCGTGAGCAATGAGAATGGGGAGTTGATACTGCCTCCGCCGCCGCCCACAACGATGTCCAACACGCCGGTGTACAGACAACCTGCAGGTCAGCCGAATGGCGGTCCTCTGCAACCGTTGCCCGATAATGAGCAGCCAACAACGGTGAAGGAAGGCGAACATAACGGTGGGATGATCATGCCGTTGCCGGATGATCAGCAGCCTGGGGCGAAGCCGCAGTCGCAACAGAGTCAGCCAGCGCCACAGACACAATCGGCGCCTGCCATCGCAGCGCCGCCGACGGCGACTCACACCATCATTACCACGCCGGCAGAACCGGCTCCGAGCAACAGCGCACCGGCAAATGCTCCACAGCCGGCCACCCCGGCACCTTCTCAACAGCAGGCTCCGCAACAGACGCCACTGTTGCTACCGCCGCCGGACAAGGCGCAATCGGCGCAGCCCAATCCTGCTCCACCGAAGCACATTTCGGATACGGACAGCTCGGGGAAGAAGAAACAAACGCATCCTTCAAGTACTTCGACTCCGAACCACATCTCGGATCAGGAGCAATGAGGTTGGGTGCTGTCCGCCTAAGCGGGGAGAATGGACGGAGTGAATTAGATAAGCTTCAGCGGGCCGCTTCCCTTTCCCAAGCCTTCAGCCCGCTCGATTCCTTGCCGCACGAATTTTTTGGCAGCCACAACGGCCTCACGTATGGATTTTCCTTGCGCGAGACTACATGCGATGGAAGTAGCGAACGCACAGCCGGTTCCATGCGTCGAACGCGACGCGATCTTTTCGGCCCAGAACTCTTCGATGCGTCCCTGGAGACTCAGCAGATCGACAGCTTCTTCGCGATGCCCGCCGGTGATTACCACTCCACGGGCTCCTAGAGCATGGAGCTTGCGAGCTGCAGCGCAGACTTCGCTTCTGGTGTTCACGGACGATCCGATTAACACCGATGCTTCATCGAGATTGGGAGTAATTACCGCCGCAAGCGGCAGGAGCTTTTCTCTGATCACCTTCTGACCAGCTTTATCGATCAAGCCGGCGCCCGAGCTTGATTTCACGATGGGATCGAGCACGACGTTTGAAAGTCCCGCTCCGAGAAGAAAACTGGCTACGGCTTTAGCCACCTCGGCTGACCCGAGCATTCCCACACGTACAGCAGCAATCTCAAAGTCTTTCGCAAGTTCGCGGAGTGTATCACGAACCAACTTTCCTGTGACCGGTTCCACCTTCTTTACGCCTTGCGTGGTCTGAACAGTGAGAGCGGTAATGCAGGCAATTGGATAGCACCCGTGCGCACGGATCGTCTGGATGTCGGCTGTGACACCCGCGCCTGAAGATGGATCGAATCCGGCAATCGAAAGAACAACGGGGGGAATTGGAGGCGTGGCGGGCATTTAGACAGATGAGTTTTTCAAAGCGTTAGAACTGTGAGTCCGGGTATCAATTGGAAATGTCGCGGATTTACTGTCACCGAACGGAATCACGACACCTTTTGCCTGCTGTTCTCCATTTGTCTTGCCCGCCAGGAATGCTGCCCGGGTTGAGAAAGGATGGGTAGGTACGGCGCTCACCAAGTCGTTAATGAATGCTTCTCTGCGAGCCCGAATCTCGGGTGTTTGAGCTCGGTAAATACCGTGAACCAGTTCTGCGACACCAATAGAGGAAAGAGCTACAATTTGCTCCCCTATTTGCAGGCGGATATTTTCGAGGAATTGGAGAGCGATTTCTCGTCGTCGTTCTGCTGCAATGACGGCGCTGGAATCGAGAATTATTCCCATGCGGGCGGATCAAACGGTTCGGAGTAACTGGCAATCACCGCCTCTAGATCTCGCGCAAAGTCGTCATCCAGGGTTGCATTGGAACCACGGGCTTTTAAGATCTCGATGGCCTCTGAGAGAGACCTCCCAAACGGCTCTTCTGCGGAACGCACTACTGCAATGGGCCGATGATTTTCCTCAATAACGACCTCAGCTCCCTCTCGAACGATTGCCAGCAGCGAACGGAAGTTGTCGGCAGCCTCTGCTTCCGAAATTCGTACGGTGCTCTTGCGCATGCAACAAGTATATCCCGGGTACAGATTAGAACCACGCCTAATCCTAATAGCGTCGCCGCGAACTGGTGGCTCCGCCAAGCAGTGATCCCAGCACTCCACGAATGATCTGCCTTCCTGCTGTACTTCCGATTGACCGTGCCGCGCTCTTTGCCATTGCCTCGGCGAGTCCTTCGTGATGTCCTCCGCGAGGACCGGTCGTACCGCCGAGAATCGTGCCCAAGGTTCCCATCCAGCCGGAACCGGAACTTTCAGGCGGAATCGACGATCCGGTGGGCTGGTAGTTTTCCGGCGGCGCACTTTGTGTCGGTTGCGACGTAGCCTTCTGCTGTAGTCGCTCGTATGCCGATTCGCGATCCACCATCCTCTCGTAATGGCCAAACAGCACAGAAGACTGAACGATCTTCTGCCTTTCTTCCGGTGTGATCGGCCCTATACGGCTCTGCGGCGGATACACGAAGGCTCGTTCGACTGGCGTCGGAGTGCCGCTCTCGTCGAGCACTGAGATGAGCGCTTCGCCCACTCCGAGCTCTGTTATGGCAGAAACAACATCCACGCCCTGGTTGGCACGGAAGGTTTCCGCGGCTGCCTTTACTGCCTTCTGGTCACGCGGCGTAAACGCCCGCAGCGCATGTTGTACTCGATTTCCAAGCTGACCGAGCACCGTGTCCGGAACATCCAGTGGGTTTTGTGTAATGAAGTAAACGCCGACGCCCTTGCTTCGAATTAACCGTACGACCTGCTCAATCTTGTCTAATAATTCCTTTGGCGCGTCCTCAAACAGCAGGTGAGCCTCGTCGAAGAAGAAAACCAGCTTGGGCTTCTCCGGGTCGCCGACTTCAGGCAGGGCCTCGAACAATTCCGACAGAAGCCACAGCAGAAACGTCGCGTACAGCTTGGGGCTTTGGATCAGCTTGCTGGCTTCGAGAACATTAATGACGCCGCGACCTCCGTCGGTTTGCATGAGGTCACCGAGATCCAACGCCGGTTCGCCGAAGAACTTTGCTGCACCTTGCTGTTCGAGTGTTAACAGTCCCCTCTGGATCGCCCCAGTGCTTGCCGTGGACACATTCCCATAATGCGATTTGACCTCGTCCGCATGATCCGAGACGAACTGCAGCATCGCGCGCAGGTCCTTCAAATCCAACAGTAACAAACCGTTATCATCGGCGGCCTTGAAGACAATGTTCAGTACACCTTCCTGGGTGTCGTTCAGGTTCAATATCCGGCTAAGCAGTACCGGTCCCATTTCGCTGATGGTCGCCCGAACCGGATGTCCCTGTTCGCCCAGCACATCCCAGAAGACAACCGGATAAGCACTTGCTTTCCAATCGCTTACACCGAGTTTTTGCACTCTTTCCTGAACCTTTGGATTCTGGCCACCAGCTTGGCTGATCCCCGCCAGATCGCCTTTCACGTCCGCCAGGAACACTGGGACGCCACGGTCGCTGAAGTGTTCCGCCAGTGTCTGCAAGGTGATGGTCTTGCCAGTGCCTGTCGCTCCAGCAATCAAGCCGTGGCGGTTTGCCATCCCGGGTAACAATTCAATTTCAGATTTCCCTTTTGCAAATACGATCGACTGAACCGCCATTTCTTTTCTCCAGTGACGATCACTAGCTGGAATCTCAATCCAGGGACCAAAGTAACACTTCCTTGGAAACCTTAGTACCGTGATTACGGAATGCTTCCTGGCCGCCAACCCCCAGGAAGATACATGCCATCGAATGTTTTGACGCGCCAGAAGGGGGCTTTACACCCTCCCCCGAGACCCTTCTGGCGCCTTTAGTATTTTTGCGACTGGCTTCTCCGGCCAGCCACAAGGTCGCTCTGAAGTCAAGCAGTAATTAGGTCGGGTTACGGCTGTGGATTGACAGCAACTCTCGCCAATCCATAGACTTACACAATCGGTGCAACAGGGAGGGTCAACTTAGATGACGCGAGGTGTTTGATGCGACAAGTAGCCAACATACTGGTTGGGCTCTTTATGACAACCGGCCTGCTGGCGGCACAGCCGCCAAATACCCCCGGCACAGCGATCCCGAAAGCAGGAATCGCTCGACCCGAGAAAGGAAACGGTACAGAAAATTCGGTTAAGGCGAAGGCCTCACGCCGTCGCCATACACGGAATGCCAGCGTGTATCAGGTCGGAACAGCGAGCTGGTACGGCAAGGCGTTCAACGGTAAAACAACCGCCAGCGGTGAACCGTACGATATGTTTCAGTTCACGGCCGCCCACAGGCGGCTTCCGCTGGGCACTCTGGTGAAGGTGACGAACCTGGATAACGGGAAGTCAGTGGTAGTCAGAGTGAACGACCGGGGTCCGGTACCCCGCTCCAGGATTATCGACTTGTCCTACGGAGCGGCCCGGATGATAGGGCTTCCCGGCTACGGCATTAAACCCGTAAGCCTGGAAATAGTCCAACCGGCAACTCTGGCTGCGGTAGCCCAGAGTCAAAATCTTGCTGGCATGCCGTAAGGCAAAGTCGGCTGGATGATCCGATCCGGATATAAATTTCGACACTCCCGCACCGAGTGGGACCTGAGCTATCCTGTCAGTTGTGGATGCTCTTAAGGATCGGTTAATCATCGCGCTGGATGTATCCCGGGCCTCCGAAGCACAAAAGATCGTCTCGGAGATCGGAGATTCAGCCAGTACTTATAAAGTCGGTAAACAACTCTTTACGGCCGAGGGGCCCCAAGTCGTTCGCGATCTGGTGGCCTCCGGCCGCAAAGTTTTTCTTGACCTGAAATTCCACGACATCCCTAACACTGTAGCCGGAGCGGTGAAATCCGCCGCCAAACTGAACGTGTCCATGCTTACCGTTCATGCCTCCGGAGGATCGAAAATGTTGAAGGCAGCCGCCAAAGCTGCCGCGCAAAGTTCAAGTAAACCTTTAATTCTGGCGGTAACGGTCCTGACCTCGCTCACAGATGAAGATCTCCAGGAACTCGGACTGCCTGTTGGTGTCGCCGACCAAGTGCTGCGGCTCGCCGGGATGGCGCGCAACTGCGGAGCCGGAGGTGTGGTCTCGTCTCCGCAGGAAGTAGTTTCCGTTCGGCGCGCTCTCGGCGAAGGATTCGCTATCGTAACGCCTGGGATACGACCGTCCGGGGCTGACGTGGGCGATCAGGCGAGAGTGATGACACCAGCGGAAGCTATCGCAGCAGGTGCAACCCATATTGTTGTTGGGAGACCGGTCACCGGAGATCCAAAACCGGCAGAAGCGGCTAAACGAATTCTGGATGAGCTTGCGGGAGTAACGGTTTAAGGCGCGCGAACTTTCCTCGGTACTAGGTTTTCGTTCTAGACAACGCTGAAAAGAAGAAATTCGGGGCAAAGCATACGCTGCCTTGCCCCGATGAAGTAACTACCGCGATGCACGACGACGCACCAGGCCGGCAAGGCCCAGAAGTCCCGTGCCAAGCAACATCATGCTGGAGGGTTCCGGCGTGCCCACATTGTTGTTTCCAATCACGCCGCCGGAGAAAGCCGGGAATACGCCAAAATCATCCGCATTCTCGTAGTTCGCTCCGAAAAACGCCGAGTTAAAGAACTCTTGATCCGGAGTGTAGGTACCGACGCCGTTCAACCCAAAGGTGTTGCTTTGGAAGGAACGATCACCGTTCAGATCGATCGGGACTACGATGAACCAGTACTGTCCCGAGCTAAGATTCACGTTCAACCCGCTGACCAGGTTGTTGAATTCCGTGAAGCCGAATGCACCGCGACCGGTGGCAGTCACGGTATCGGCGCCGGTTCCTGACGCGATAAGCGTTCCGCCGTTGCCGCCTGACATGCCCGACCGGATCTCCCAGTAGGCTGTACTTGGATTGAGATCCATCAGGTCATTGCTGAACAGACCCGTAACAGTCCAATTCTGGCCGGTCGGAACGAAGAAGTTCTGGTACGTGGCGGCACCGTAAGGATTGCCGTTGACGACCGAATCTTGTTCGTTCGCTAAGCCATTAACGTTGGGGTTATTTGGATCGAGATCCCCCGAATAGAAGAGGGTCGTCGCAGCACTTGCCAGACCGCTCAAAAAGAGGCTGGCTACAAGCACAGTTAACAGAAGGGTTCGCCTCATTGGTTTCTCCTCGCAGAAATGTGTGGGTTTCCTGAGCGCACGGATGCGCCCGATTACTGAAGACCCGGTTTGCAACTGAGATCCCTAAGGGCCGGGAGGGAGGGACAGGTATGGTAGGTCGGTTTTCAGGGACGAGTCAATGGGCCAACTGACCTGTATCGGACTATCTTTCGATACTTCGGATGCGTCCAGAAACGTCAGGGAGCCTTCTGATCCGGGCGAAATTCGTGCTCCGATATCCCTCCCAGTCGCTGTGTGATGCGCCGAAGCGAATCCGACATCTCGTCGATAGCCGCCTGGGCTATTGGGGCGGTGTCCGCATCGCATTGCTGCGCCGCATATGCCAAGATCTGCATGGCGTTACGCATCTTGTGATTTAGTTCCTCAAGAGCGTCATGCTGGCGCTTGGTAAAACAGAGCAGGAGGTACACAGCGGTTGAGGCGATGGTTGTTGCACCGATGATTGAAATCAATACCGTCCAGAGTGGGGGCATGGGGTTTTGGCCAATAACCCACCGGAAAAGCCAGTCCAAAAAGAAGCTAACTCCGAAGTACAGCACCGCGAACCGGATAGTCCCCTGCACGGGGTTCTGCCGCAGAATCCCAGAATTGAGCAGCTTTTTCATGAACGAAAGTTGTTCCAGAATAGCCGAGAGAAGGGGGTTTGCAAGCCTAAAACTGGCGCTAGGCAAAACAAAAGGGCACGTCAAACGGGCGTGCCCCAGAGCTTACCAGATAGGATTCTTACCTTACAGTTTCTCGTAGAATTCGCAGGCCGAGCACGAAATATACATGCCACCCGGCACGTTGCGTTCGGCATCCTTCACCCGCTTCACAATGCGAGTGGGCTTGCCGCACTTCGGGCAGTCGGTGGACTTCGAGGTGTCCATCACCTTCTTGCGGTCGGCTGTTTTTGCGATCTTTGCCATGTCAATCTCCTGACAGTCGTCTCCACGCACCTATGCAGCGGAGATTCTCAAAATTTCGGGAGTAAACGAACGGAATGAGTACTCTACTCGCCTCTACCGATTTTACATGAAGCAGAGCGAGGCGTCAGCCTCAGCTCTATTTCAGCCTCAGCGCATCCAGGACCAACTTTGTGATTTGCCGGTTAATCTGCGCCGCGTCCTGCTTTTCCATGTTGATCATCACAGCCGAGGCATAGTCACGCGATGGCATGGCAAGCAGCGAAGTGCTGGTTCCCTGCTGGCCGCCCGTATGAGCGAAAATGCGAATACCGTCGAGATCGGCGATTCCCCAACCGAGGCCGTAGTAGGTTTCCTTGCCGTCGGTTGTCTTCTGTGAGGTCCACATCATTTGAACGGTTTTCGGCTTCAATAGCCGATTTTCCATGACAGCATCGGCAAAACGAACCAGGTCTTCGGAACTGGAAACGAATCCCCCGCCGGGAACCTTGTAGCTCGAATCCATCAGTCCTGCATTGCGTACCGTACCGTCGTCTTCTTTTTCGTACCCACTGGCGCGATGCGGGATGATGGAGAAATCGTCGACGAAGGTGTGCGTCATCCCTGCCGGTTTGAAAACGTGCTGCTGCATGTAGTCGCCAAACTTCTGCCCCGATGCCCCCTCGATCACACAGCCAATCACGGTGTATCCGTAGGTGCTGTAGTTGAATTTTTCACCCGGCGGGGAGATTAGCGGATCATGCTCGAAGATGATCATTCCCTCCGCCGTCGAGTGGTAATGGAGGGTGCTGTCCATCTCCTTGCCTTCGTAGTGACGGATTCCCGCCAAGTGCCCCAGCAGTTCTCGCGTGGTGATCGGATATTTCTTCACAGGAAACTGTGAACAGTACCTTTGCACCGGCGCGTCGAGGTCGAGTTTCCCTGCTTCCGCCAACTCCAGCGCGCCGACGGCCGTCATCGGCTTTGCGATTGAGCCAGTACGAATGAGCGTATCAGGCGTAGCGATCAGATTGTTTTCGAGGTCGGCAAACCCATAGGCCTTCCGAAAAATGACGTGGCCCTTCAGCTCAATCGATACCGAAACCGCCGGTAGATTGTGCTCCGCCCGAGCCTTCTCGACCAACCGGTCGATTTCCGCAATCGTGGCCGGCAACAGCGTGTTTTGAGATGATGACGCTACCGAACTCGCGAGGACTAATAAGATCGCGAGGACAACGACGACGTGACGCATTGCAATTCCCCAAGCAACGAACGCGCTAGTTTCAACGTTTCTGCGCGTGAACGCAATATTGCCAAAGGTGCTGACCCTTTCAGATTGGGAATTTCACGTAGTCACTCGGATTCTTCATCTTCGGCTTGAGCAGGAAGCACTGTTCCTGGCATTCCCGACAGGTTCCGCCAAGACGGAACGCAACGCCTAAGAAACTCGCTGTGCGATCTCCGCTGTCGTCGCCTCTACCGCCCGGATGTAGTCCTGCGGATTCAGCAGAATCTGTGTTCCGCGCACTCCCGCCGATACGGAGATCACGTCCTGTTTTTCGACGCTCGAATCGATTACCACCGGGTACGTCTTTTTGCATGCCAGCGCCGTCACACCACCTCGGATATATCCCGTCAGCGGCTGCACTTCCTTCAGCGGCACCATGTGCATCTTGCGGTCTCCAGTCGCCTGCGCCAGAGCTTTGAAGTTGACCTCAGTGTTTGCCGGGATCACGGCAAAGCATAGACCATTCACGTCGCCGCGGATTAGCAGTGTCTTGAAGACTTTCTCATACGGCAGACCGATCTTGTCCGCCACCAACTCCGCCTCGAGATGTTCGGGATCCACTTCGTAGTCACGCAGCTCGTACTTGATTCCCAATCGATCGAGCTGTCGCGCAGCATTCGTTTTCACCGATTCAGTATGAAGGAGCATAAGCGAACTGAAAAGGTGGGATGCTGCTTAACTATCCACTCAAAATAGGTTGAGCTGTACCTGACAGTTTCAGAACGAATCTTTTGCCGTGTAGTACCCCGTACGATGGCGCGCCACTGGAGGCCCGTTCGGCACGGTCGCCGTCACATCCACTTTGATCTGCCGAAAGTCTCCATCGGCAATCCTTCGGCTCGGGTAATACGCAAGCAGATATTGCGTCCGCAGTTCCTCAGAAATCTGTTCGAAAGCCTTGTCCAGTTGCGACAATCCGCTGGCGTAATAGTGCTTTCCACCGGTATCGCGCGACATTTGGATCAGCGCATGCTCGCCGCCCAGGTCGCGTCCCGCGTCCGCCTCGATCGGCGTCACGATCAGGCTGTACACCAGCGCCTCCGACTCCTGTGCCGCACGCAATGCTTGCTGGTAATTGGTCTGGCTCACGGTGTCGCCACCATCTGTGATCACCACCAGCACCTTGCGTCCCTCGCGTTTTGCCAAGGCTTGGGACCCCAGGTAAACAGCGTCATAGAGTGCCGTTGCCGCTCCGTTATGGACGCGGGCCAATCCATTGTCGATCGTATTCAGGTTCGACGTGAACTTGGTCATCTGGTCAACGGTCTCGCTGAACTCGAACAGCGCCAGCGCATCCTGTGGACGCACAATCGAATGCACAAATTTCTTTGCCGATTGCACTTCCAGAGCCAGATCCTTTTTCGTGCTCAGGCTGACATCAACGGCGAGCACGATCGAGAGCGGAAGTTCCGACTCGCGGCTGAAGACTGAGATCGTCTGCGGAATGCCATCTTCGGAGAGCTTGAAGTTGTCCTTTTGCAGTCCGCCAACCGGTGAGCCCTGCTGGTCCAACACTGTGACAAACACGTTCACCAGCTTAACGTTAACTTTATAGGTAGGGACTTGGTCCTGCTTGTTCGCGGACTCCTGCGCCGCGGCGGCGCCAGCTAGCGCTAAGCACCCAACCACGATTGCTAATGTTCGGAGAAATTTGATCACTTCGATGTGGCCTGCGTGTTCGTCAATGCGGGATTGCGTACTTCCGGTGGAAACGGCTCACCATCGGCCCAAACTGCTCCATCCACGAAGAACTCTTTCTTCCAGACCGGGACCGTTTTCTTTAATGTGTCGATCAGGTACCGGCAAGCATCGAAGGCGGGCGCGCGATGCGCCGAACTGACGATGATCAGCACACTCGTCTCGCCGATCTCCATCCTCCCCAGCCGGTGCACGATGCGCGCGTCGTCGATGGCGAACTTGCTCTTAGCCTCCGAAACCAGTTCGTCCATCTGCTTGATCGCCATGCCTTCGTATGCGTCGTACTCCAGATACTGCGTGCGACGGCCACGGCTGTGGTTGCGCACAATCCCTTCGAACACCACTATGGCGCCGTCTTCCGGCTTCTTCAACACTTCCACAAACCCCGCAACATCAATCTTGTTGCGAACAATCGTGCAGTATTGGCCGGAAAGCGGGCGATCCGCCCCTCCACTCACTGGAGGCAGCAGCGCCACCTCGTCATGCTCGTGCAAAAGGAGGTCGTGGGTGGCGTATTCCTGGTTCACCGACAAAGCAATCGAAGGAAGTAGCTGGTTCAGCGCGGGATTCTCAAGCAGATACCGATCCAATAATTGGCTCAGCGGCGCACCATCGGGCAGCGTCACGGTCTCACCCGATCGCCCCAAAAGATCGCGAAGTGTGCCGAAAAAGAGAACCCGCACCTGCATGGAATTAAGGATACAGGATCGCCCGCTTTAGAATATTGTGGTGAACCCGCTCGACTTCATCCTTCGTCCCATCGGCTTGATTCAATCCACGATCAAGGAACGCAATCAGGCTCCGAAGCAAGCATCCGAGGGCGCCCCCGACGTCTGGTTGGAAGTAGACGACTCGGTTGCACCGGCCCTCGACGGACTTGCAGTCGGTGACGAGCTGATCATCATCACTTGGCTTCACCGCGCCAACCGCGACACTCTCAAAGTCCACCCACGCTCCGCCCCCCAGCGTCGCCTCACCGGCGTGTTCGCAACGCGGTCACCCGACCGCCCCAATCCGCTAGGACTCCACAACGTCACATTGAAAGAAATAGCGCCAGGCAAGTTGCGAATCGGTCCGATGGAAGCGATCGA
>CAYWSM010000413.1:0-4959 GCA_964460935.1 uncultured Terriglobales bacterium
CGCCTACAACGACGCAGTTGCCGCCGCTTTTTCGCAGATCCTCGGACAGAAGATCATCGTGCCACCGCACAACGGAGTCATTGGCGCGATCGGCATGGCCCTCATCGCGCAAGAGCGCATGAAGCATTCGCACGAAGCCAGCAACTTCCGCGGCTACGACCTCAACGCTATCGACTACACCACGCGCGAGTTCGTTTGCCAGGCCTGCTCGAATCTTTGCGACATCAAGGAATTCAAGATCGAAGGCAACAAGACCTACTGGGGCGATAAATGCTCCGACAAATTCCGGAAGCGCGCTCGCACCGATCGTGTGCCGGTGATTCCCGATCTCGTCGAATTCCGCGACAAGCTGCTGGAAGAGGTCTACCGCCCGCCGGTTGGCGGACAACGCAAGACCATCGGCGTTCCGCGCACCATGTTCTTCTACGACCGCTTCCCTTTCTGGTGCGCCTATTTCCAGGAGCTCGGTTTCGACATCGTCGTTTCTCCACAGACGGACCACAAGATCGCCGCTGCCGGCGACGAGATGTCCATTGCGCAGCCCTGCTTTCCGATCAAGGTCGCGCACGGACACGTGCAGTACCTCGTTAACAAGAACGTCGATTACGTCCTGCTTCCCAATGCCATCAATCAGGAAGCTCCCGAGTACACGAATGAGTCATTCCTGTGCCCGTGGAATCAGACGCTGCCGTTCGTGATCCGCGCGACGCCTGAAGTTTCAAAGTACGACGACAAAGTCCTGGCACCAACGGTCCACTTCCAGCTCGGCGCTGACCACGTGAAAAAGGAACTCGCCGAGTTCGCCCGTGCAAAGTTCAAGATCAATCGCCGCACCAACGATCGTGCCGTAAAAGCTGCCTACGAAGCGCAATCCAACTTCAACTCTTCTCTATTGCACGCTGGCGCTCACGCTCTCGATGAACTCGACAAGTCCGGCGAGCCTGCGCTCGTCCTCGTCGGACGCCCTTACAACCTCTACGACCGCAGCGTGAACTGCGATATTCCCCGTAAGCTCCGCGCACAATACGGCGTCAATGTCGTGCCGCTCGATTTCCTTCCGCTCGATCAGGAAGACGTACGAGACATTAACGCCAACATGTACTGGAACTCCGGGCGCCGCATTCTGGCCGCCGCTCGTATCGCGGCGCGGAATCCCAACCTGCACATCGTGTTCATTTCGAACTTCAAGTGCGGACCTGATTCCTACATCAAATCGTTCGTCGACCATGCTGCCGGAAAACCCGGACTCATCCTGCAGTTCGATGGACATTCCAACGACGCCGGGTTCATCACCCGCTGCGAAGCCTATCTCGATAGCAAAGGATTTCTGAGATGCCAATCCGCCATCGCCACACCAGTTGCCGGATAAACGCCGACAACCCGTTGAACGGCAAAGTTGTCTATATCCCCGCCATGGCGGAAGGCAGCGTGGAACTATTCGCGGTCGTCTTCCGCTGGCTCGGCATCGAAGCGCACTCCACCCCGAAATCGGAGGGGCGTACGCTCGAACTCGGCGGTAAGCATACCAATGGCGACGAGTGCTATCCCGCGAAGATCACCGTTGGCGACTTTTTCCGCATTCTCGAACAGCCCTCAGTCGATCCCGCCAAGACAGTCTTCTTCATGGCCACCGCCGAAGGCCCGTGCCGCTTTGGGCAATACGCGCCGTACTTGAAGAAGATTCTTGCCGATGCTGGGAAGCCCGAAGTCGAGGTTCTCTCTCCCACCAGCAAGAATGGTTATACCGGGCTGGGTGAGGTCAATCGACCCTTCGTCCGCGCCGCTTGGCGGGCGCTTGTCATGGCTGACATTCTGCGCAAAGCCATGCTGAAGACGCGCCCCTACGAAACCACTCCCGGCGCGACCGACAAGGCCTTCAAGGACTCCATCGAAGATATTGCCAAGACCATCGAGACGATGTGTGCCGATGCCGGGTGCCAGCTTGAAACCCTCGTCGCCGCGATGACTCGCGCCCGCGACCGCTTCCGCAAAGTAAGCGCGCACTATTCCACCGACCTCGTCCTCATTGGCGTTGTCGGCGAAATCTTCTGCCGTCTGAACAACTTCAGCAACGACGATCTCGTCCGGAAGATCGAGAGCTACGGCGCCGAAGGACGACTCTCCGACATCGCCGAATGGATCGGCTATACCAATACCGAAGTCGTCCGGCGCATGAAACTCGAGGGCCGTAGCGTCTCGCTTGGCATGCTGAAGGAAAAGATTCGCGCCCATGTGCAGCACTCCGACGAGCACGCACTCGCCGAACCGTTTCACGACGATTTCGAAGGCTACGAGGAGCCGCCGATTGAAGAAGTCCTCGAACTTGCGTGGCCTTACCTGCCGGCAAACGGCGCGCTCGGCGAAATGGTGCTCAGCGTCGGAAAGGCCGCCTGGCTCGCGAAGAATGGCGCCGACGGCATTATCGACATTAGCCCGTTCACCTGTATGAATGGCATCGTCAGCGAAGCCATTTATCCTAAGCTCAGCGCCGATTTCGGTGGCATCCCGATTCGCAACTTCTACTTCGACGGCACGCAATCGGATCTCGACCGCGACCTCGGTATTTACATGGAACTGGCGCGCTCGTACAAAGAGAAGAAACGCTACCAGCGTGAGTACCCTGCGTGCTTCCAACCGGCTGTGACAGCCGTTTAGTGTCTTCGAGGGTTTCTCATCGGTTCTCGGTCGAGTTGACCGAGAACCGGGAACCGGCAACCAAAGATAGCTTGCTCACTTTGGTACATAGCCGAATTCAACACCTCCGTTCCATAGACCGCTCTCCGGATCCGTCCTAACATGCGAGCAGGTACTTACCTCAACAGTCTATGAAACGCAGTCTGGTCGTCCTTTCTCTGCTCTTCCTGGCTCTGCCCACATTCGCTGCCGACAAACTTATCGCCTTGACCTTCGACGATGGTCCGCGTCCGTACGTTCTGTATGGGCTGAAGCCCGCTCCGGGACTGCTCGATGTTCTCGATCAGCAACACGTAAAGGCGACGTTTTTCGTCATGGGATGGCGTCTTACCCCAAAGACCTGGGGTGACCGCCGTTACGAGACAAACATCGGAATCACCTGCATCGACGCGGCGAAGGACGCATTGAAACGCGGCCACGAAATCGAAGACCACACCTTCAGCCACGTAGAACTGAAGACTGCGGAACGCAAGAAAGGCGAGCAGTGGGTGATCGGCGATGTCGAGCATGGCGCGAGCGTAATTAAAGCCGTCACCGGATCACAGCCGAAGTATGTTCGTCCGCCCGATTGGATTCTTCCTGACGATGCGCGCCGCGACCTGGAACGCCGCGGATTTCAGATCCTGACCATCTCCAGCGAGAATCCGGTTGCCCTTCGCGACGTGAACTCGCTTGACTATCTTTGCGCGGGAAAGAATCCGAAGCAATGCCCCAAGCCTTCGTTGGAAACCTCGGTGCTCAAGCAGATTGAGCAGCGCGAGAAGAAAGGCGTCACCACGCACGTGCTTGCTTTCCACGAGCTGACGACAACGACCGCAGTGATGCCACAATTGATATCAGACCTGAAGGCTCGTGGGTATCGCTTCGTGACTTTGCAGGAATACATGCACGAGGTCGCTAAGCCGCAACAAGAGATGATGGCCGGCAAGTAATTACGCTGTCATCTTCGACTTCACAGCCGACTGGCCTTGCAGATGGCTTTCTCGCGCAGTTCCCACGCCTCGATGGCGCGGAATGTCCCTTCTTTAGCCATGCTCGTGCTCAATGCTCGGTCAGCGCGGTCGAAGATATCTTCGGCATCCAGACGGATGCGTTCCGCTTCGTCAAGCTCACCTTTAATCTTTCGGACAGTCTCCAGAGTTTCGGGATCAATTTTCTTCGAGTGCTTCTTCTTCGCGCTTTTGTCGGCCGCCAGTTCGTCGTAAGCCGCTTTCATCTCCTCAGGCCATGATTCGATCACTCGTTTCTCGGCGCGCGCCAACGCTTCGTTGCAGGTGTCAGCGGCCAGCCGCACTTTCCGCTTTTCGGTCAGCCAGCGCCAAACGCCCCAGTCCTGCGCTTGGGTCATGATTGCCTTTGCTTCTTCAACTTCGGGAATTTTTCTCATCGATGCACCGCCGCAAACAACGTCTTGAGGCCCCAGGCCGCTGCGACTCCAAAGGTGATGACGAAGGCAAGGCCAGTCACGCGCTGGCCGAAATTGTTATGGCTCCAGCCTTGGAGCACGGCCATCAGTCAAACCATGAATAATAGGATTGCCAGCGCGGCTAGACCTTTCATCCACATACACCCTCCATTGGGATGACCCAAAGGCGAAGGCTGCCACAGCGCCGTCTGTCACAAAAGGAAGTTTGTCACCGTCGGGAGTGACGTTAGCTGAACGTCGGCAGGAGTACGAGATCGTCGGAGGGAACTTGCTCAACCGGCAGGCCGGCTTTCTTCCAGGCCGACAGCCCGCCGACGATTACATAGGCGTCAAAGCCCTGTTCGCGAAGCAGGTGCGCCACCCGGGCGCTCGTCGCTTCGCGCGCTCAAGTACAGTACAGAAAGATCAGCTTGTCCTTGCGGAGGGACTTGATTGCCTCTTCGAAGTTGTTGGGTTCAAAACGCACTGAACCGCGGATTCTCTGCGCCCCAGCGTCATAGTAGCCATGACTGCGGACATCCAGGATCAGCAGATCTTCCGCCGCTTCAATTCTGCGGACAAGTTCTTCCACCTGGACGCGCGGGACTACGCGGTATACCCGATGCTTCCAGTAGAGCGACATGCGATATCCGATATAGCCGAGCACAGCCATGGCGAATATGATCTCGACTGTGCGACCCACACTTACGAAAATGCGTATGACATCGCGAATCACACGGCTGAAAGTAAAGCCGCTGATCACGTACGCGAGTACGTAAAGCAACGCGCCCGCGACGTCATAGCGCAGAAACTGCCAGTAGCGCATTCTCATGCTGCCCGCGAGCGGCGCTGCCATCGCG
>CAYWSM010000414.1:0-1622 GCA_964460935.1 uncultured Terriglobales bacterium
ATCTGAGGAAAGATGGCCTCCGCGCCCCGTTATGTATGCGATTTTCTGATTGAAGTCTCGATCCAAGTCCCGCTTTTCTTTTGCTGTCAGTGGCGCCCATTCGATTAGCTCTTGAAGTTCACTGGGTAGCTGTGATTGCGTTGAGAGTGCGGTTACTTGATTCCTCATGCGCTCCCGTATTTCATCGGAACTCAGGTCATCCTTGATCCGACGATCCATCTGAATTTCGACTGAATTATCCAGAAGGAGCAACGCTACTCGTAGATGCTGGAAGCGTCCATCTTCGATATACCGCCTTGCTTCGTCGAGTTGGAATAAGACATGAGAATAGAACTGCATGGGATAATTTACTACGTGGTCGCAACAGCTTTAGCTGTCGCTCCCACGAGCAATTTAGCAAATCGCGCTAAACTGTTGATTATTCCTCGTAACATAACTCAAAATCCGGGCCGAGATTCACCCCTCGTAGGGTTCGCCCCCCTCCCGGCACCATCAATCACACTCCCGCCACCTGCCCGAATCTCCGCTTCTCATACTCCGATATTTTTTCCGCGAAGCGCAGCGTGAGCCCGATATCGTCCAGACCTTCGAGAAGACAACGCCGGCGAAAATCGTCGATCTCGAATGACGCCACAAAGCCCTGGCCGTCATGCACCTGGCGGTGCTCCAGATCGACGGTCAACTTGTAGCCGTCTTTTTCTTTTGCTCGCGCGATCAGCCGATTCACTTCCGGCTCCGTCAACCGCACCAGCAGCAGCCCGTTTTTCAGCGAGTTGTTGTAGAAGATGTCGGCAAAGGTTGGCGCGATGATCGCCTTAAACCCATAGTCCGCCAGCGCCCACGGCGCATGCTCGCGCGACGATCCGCAGCCGAAGTTCTTGGCCGCCACCAGAATGCTCGCCTGCTTGTAACGCGGATGGTTCAGCACAAAGTCGGTATTCGGCGATCCATCGGCATTAAATCGCCAATCATAAAACGCGAACTGGCCGAAGCCCGTACGCTCGATGCGCTTCAGGAATTGCTTCGGGATGATTTGGTCGGTATCCACATTCGCGCGGTCGAGCGGCGCGACCAATCCTGTGTGTGTGCGAAACGCCTGCATTATCGGTACTCCCATTTGCGGACATCGGTGAAGTGGCCGGTAACCGCGGCTGCGGCGGCCATCGCGGGACTGACCAGGTGCGTGCGTCCGCCGCGTCCTTGCCGTCCTTCGAAATTACGATTGCTGGTGGAAGCGCAACGCTCCCCCGGCTGCAGAATGTCCGGATTCATTCCCAGGCACATCGAGCACCCGGCCTCGCGCCAGTCGAAACCGGCAGCGGTGAAAACCTTGTCCAGGCCTTCCTTTTCCGCCTGCTGCTTGATATAGAACGAACCCGGCACCACCATCGCGCTCACCTTCGGATTCACCCGGTAGCCCTTTACCACGCGGGCTGCCGCACGCAAGTCTTCGAGCCGCGAATTCGTGCACGACCCGATAAACACTCTGTCAACATTGATGTCTTCCATCGGCTGCCCAGCATTCAGAGCCATATACTCCAACGCGCGCTCGGCTGCCTTACGGTCCGTCTCGCTCGGCGCAAACGCCGGATCAGGCACTTTCTCCGTGACCTGCACCACCA
>CAYWSM010000415.1:0-2413 GCA_964460935.1 uncultured Terriglobales bacterium
ATCTCTTCGAACCGCTCACGATTCGCAGTGTGACTTTCCGCAACCGCATCTTCGTCTCCCCGATGTGCGAGTACTCCAGCGTCGATGGCTTTGCCAACGACTGGCATCTTGTCCACCTTGGCAGCCGGGCCGTCGGAGGCGCCGGACTGGCTATCACCGAGGCAAGTGCTGTCACGGCCGACGGCAGAATCAGCCCCGACGATCTTGGTATCTGGAAAGACGAGCACATTGATTTTCTCCACCGGATCACTGATTTCATCAAGCACCAGGGCTCCATTGCCGGGATCCAACTCGCTCATGCCGGCCGGAAAGCGTCAACGGCCTCCCCATGGAAGGGCGGAAAGCAGGTATCACCGGAGGAAGGCGGGTGGAAAGATGTTTACGCTCCAAGCGCAATTCCGTTTTCCGATGGCTATCCCCAACCAAAAGAGATGACACACGAAGATATGGCCGGCGTACGTAACGCGTTCGCTAGTGCCACCCGCCGGGCGCTCAAGGCCGGGTTCGAGGTCATCGAGATCCATGCGGCCCATGGCTATCTGCTGCAGGAGTTTCTGTCGCCGTTGTCGAACCGGCGAACGGATGAATACGGTGGCAGTTTCGAGAACCGGATCCGGTTGCTCAAGGAAGTGACTGGCGAAGTGCGCCGAGCCTGGCCGGATTCACTGCCGTTGTTCGTGCGTATTTCGAGCACTGATTGGAGTGAAGGTGGTTGGATGATCGAAGATTCGGTCCGGCTGGCACGGGAACTGAAGCCACTGGGAGTTGACCTGATCGACTGCTCGTCGGGTGGAAACGTACCAAGGGCCCACATCCCGCTCGGACCAGGCTACCAGGTGCCATTCGCAGCGCAGGTTCGTCGCGAGGCAGGTATTACGACCGCAGCCGTAGGGATGATTACCTCGGCCGAGCAGGCGGAGACGATCGTTCGTACCGGACAGGCAGACGCCGTGTTGTTGGCTCGCGAATTATTACGCAATCCGTACTGGCCGTTGCACGCCGCCAAAGAATTGGGACATGACGTGGCATGGCCGAAACAGTATGAACGTGCGAAGTGAAAGGCCAAGATCATTTCACGCGGATGACGCGGATTGACGGATTCTCGCGGATTTTTTGAGAGAAAAATCGGAACGGCAAGTGGTGTCCCTGCAGCATCTTTGCCTGTGACACACTGTTCGCGAGAGCGACAGTTTGTCTTTTCATTTGCTGACGATCAAATATTCAGAAAACGTAGGTTTCCAGAAGTCACACCCTGAATGTTTTCATTTGGGCTTTATCTCTAAAAAGAGATCCGCGAAAATCCGTTAGATCCGCGTCATCCGCGTGAAACGCTCTTCAGCCTTACCCATGCACGTGAAAGCGCAAGAATCCCAGGCCTACGCGCATATGGCGGATCCATTGTTCCGGGATAGTGATCGCAAGCGTTAGGCCGAACATTGCATGGGCAATCGCCAGCGGATAGATATTGCGCCACCGGCGGAAGGTCCCGACGAACAGCAGTCCACCAAGGAAGGTCGCAGGCACCAGCACGGGATTCGGAATGTGGACCAGGGAAAACAGGCAAGCGGTCGTGAACACGGTTGCCGTCGTATTGCCGAGCAGGTGTTCGAACCGGATATAGAAAAAGGAATTCAGAATGAACTGCTGTTCCAAGGCCCAAGTGGCATAAAAAATGGAGTGCCAGTAAACCGGCCGGGGCCCATAGAGTACGGTGAGCGTGCCAAACTCGGCGGCGAGGAAGATGGCAAGCCCGCACATGACTGCCGCAAACGGGATGACCCAGGCTGCGCCCCGCAGTCCACGTAAGCCCAGCCCCAGCGTCTCTGATCTCGGATAACTCAGGAGAACGCAGAGCAGAAGGACTGTCAGGCTCGCGAGATACCAGTACAACTGAGTGGGGCCCTGCGACCACAGAGCGCCTTCCATGGTTCCCAGCAACAACAGAATCTGGAAAATACTCCAGAAACGATTCTTCGGAACTGCAGACTGCTGACCCTTCATTAACCAAAACTATCTTATAACGGTTCGGATACGACAGTGCCGTCAGGCCGACACGAATGTTTTTATATCCAAGCCGATCTTCGGCGGATTGAGGAGCGTATTGTGAATGAGGCAGTGATGCACGGCATCTTCCACGCCTTTGCGCTGCTCGGGAGTCAGCTCGACGGGAACCTCCACCTCGATCACGAAGTTATCGATGCGTGCCGGCGGTTTTACTTTGTCGGCGGTCACGCGCACGCGAGTACCCTGCTCGGCAAGTTTGTGCTTCTTAAGATAAGCGGCCGCATAGAATCCGGCACACGACCCGAGCGACGCCAGCAGCAGCTCCGGAGGCGTCATGCCGTCGTCGAAGCCGCCATTCTCCGGCGGCTGATCACATGCAATCACATGTTGCCGTGCTTTGATTTCGAAC
>CAYWSM010000416.1:0-5303 GCA_964460935.1 uncultured Terriglobales bacterium
TGCCGAAATGGCTCCTGACGGCGCTCTGGATCTCATTTTTCAGGGCGACAACATCAGTGGCGGTTGCTCCTCCACGGTTAACGATCGCGAGTGCATGACGGCGCGAGATGCCGACTGCTCCACGGCTGGTGCCCTTCGGGAGGCCAGATTGCTCGACCAGCCAAGCGGCGGGAATTTTTACATCCCCGTTCAGGGCGGGGAAACTGGGCACTCGGAGCCCGCGTTTCTCGGCAGCAGCAGAAACTTCCGCAAACTTGTCCTGCACGACGACGGGATTCTTAAAGAACGAGCCGGCGGAGCGGCAATCCTCATCGCCTTCGACGATCAGCATTGCTTTCGAGTGGCGGATGTGCCGGACCGCTTCGCGAACTTCGGCGAGCGAGGGTGTACCAGTCCTGTCGGCGAAATGGTTCTTTATGTCGCGATATTCGATTTTCGGAGCACCATTCTTCTCCAGGGAGAAGCGTACTCCGAGGATGATGAAGCGGCTGCGCGCAACGGTGTTGAAGATACTGGTGCGATAAGCGAAACCACAGGCCTCGTTGGTGAATTCATTCACTTCACCAGTTTCAAGATCGAGGGCATAGAGGTTCGTGATTGTTTCCGCCACTTCCTGCCCATAGGCACCGACGTTTTGAACCGGCGTTGCGCCGACAGTTCCCGGAATGCCGCTAAGGCACTCCACTCCAGCACAGTTTTGCGCCACGGCACGGGCGGCAAAGGCGTCCCAGTCTTCGCCGGCCCCAGCCTGGAAGAGCCGCCGCCTTCCGTCGTCGCTTTCGTCCATGCCTTTGATCGCGATCCGCAATACAACGCCCGGGAATCCCGCATCGGCGACAACGAGGTTACTGCCGCCGCCAAGGATAAAGAGCGGCAGCTTATGCGTATGCGCAAAATCCAGGGCATCGCGAACGTCAGCCTCGGTTTCGGCCTCCGTGAAATAGCGTGCGGGACCTCCCACACCGAGAGTTGTGAAGGGCGCCAGCGGAACGTTTTCCTGTATTCGCATGGAAAGAGTTACTATACCGAACCGAAGTAACCAGTCGCGAATTCCTTCGTGCAAAAACGTTTTTGCGGGTGGGCATTCGATTGGTGTATTAATAACCACAACGAACGATAGAACGTATTTTTTGAGAAGGGGTTCCATGCTCGAAATTAGGGCATGGGCGGAGGATTTGCTGAGATGTATCCAGAGATTATGATCATTCCCATGCGTGAGGAACTGACCCGCCTGGGAGTGGAGGAATTGCGCACGTCTGCCGACGTCGATCAATTCGTGAAGCGTCCGGGTGTGAATATGGTGGTAGTGAATTCGGTGTGCGGATGCGCGGCCGGCCGGATGCGTCCCGCCGTCCGAATGGCTTTGGAAAATTCAGCCCGGCCCGACAATATCGGTACAGTGTTCGCGGGACAAGATCGCGAAGCTACCGATCAGGCGCGTTCGTATTTTCAGGGATATCCGCCATCTTCGCCGTCGATTGCAATCATGCGCGACGGGAAAATTGTTCACATGATGCAGCGTAGTGATATCGAACACCGCGATGCCCACGACATCGCCGGCGAACTGGCGCGTGTGTTCAACCAGCACTGCGGAACCACGGTTTAGATTTCAGGTTGCAGAACGGGCGGCTTCGGTCGCCCGTTAAGTTAAATCCGGTCGAAATAATACTGAGCACGATGAGATGGGCGGAGCGATCCTTCAGCTACTCAATCTGAAAAGCTCTGATAACCTGAACCCGTGGAGTCTGTTCCCCTCGAAATCTTCAGACGCGCGTACCGCGAACTACGGCCTCGTGCGGCCATGCCGGACATCGAAATTCGGTTCTTCGCATTTGCCAATGTGAACAACACCGTCCGGCTGCGTGACGGCAGGCTTTTGTTTCGCATCTCGGACCTGCTGGAAGGCGCGCCCGAGAGCGTGCTGCACGCCATTGCTCATATCCTGATCGCCAAAATCTATCGCAAGGACATCGATCCCGTTCACGCGGCCCGCTATCGCCGCTATGTGGGGAGTCGCGCCATGTCGGAGAAGGCCCACATGGTGCGGCAGATGCGTGGCAGAAAGCGCATTGAGAGTCCGGTGGGGAACGTGTATCACCTGGACGACATCTTCGAGGAACTCAATACGAAGTTCTTTTATGGGCTGCTGGCGCGCCCGAATATGACCTGGAGCCAGAACAACGCACGCAATCTACTCGGACACTACGACCCGGCACACAATGCGATCGTGGTCAGCCGCGTGTTTGATGATGTTCGTGTTCCACGTTATGTGGTGGAGTACATCGTGTATCACGAGATGCTGCACCTGAAGCATCCGGTGAAGTTGAAGGGAAGCCGGCGGTGCGTCCACTCCAAGCAGTTTCAGGAAGAAGAGAAGCTTTTTCCGCACTTGGATGAGGCGAAGAAATTCCTGCGGATTTTATAGGGTTTATCGCGCAGGTGGTCTGACTACTTCTTTTTGCCACTCATTGCGGTATTTTGTTCCTCGAGCGTTTTCCTGGAGTCTTCCAGGCTCAGGCTCACGGCTTCCATTGAGTCCTGCAGGGCGAAATTGTAGGTCTTGTACTCGTCCGCATTCTTCGGATCTTCCGCAGCGGTTTTGATCGCGTTCAGGCGATCCTGAAATATTGTTTCCGCTGGGATCACTTCGTTGAGTACCTTACGAAGATCGGACTGTTTCTGTACGAAGTCGTCGATGTTGTCGTCGAGTTCGTCAACCAGCTCACGGAAATCTTCAAGCGCTTTATGGACTCGCTGGCCACGACCCTTGACCTGACTGTCTTTCTGCGCCGCTTCGACCGTATCGAGACGTTGGCCGGCAAACTTGATCATCAGCTTGAGCCGCTTTTCTGGTTCCTGCGCAACCTCGCGCAATTGGTCGCTCTCTGTGTCGTTCAAAGGATCGCGTTGCTGAGCCGCCAAAGGAGCGGTTAATACGAGGGTGCAACTGAAGATGAGGACAGTCCTGGTGAGTCGGTTCATTTCTTGAACATCCTGTCGAGTAACTTGCTGCGGGAAGTTTCCACGCGCTGGAGAGCAGGGTCGAGTGCGGCACGGTCTTCAAACGCCCACGTACGCCGAATATCCGACATGCGATGCGCCAATTCGCGCAGCTCGATTTCGGTTTTCTTCAGCCGGTGATTTGTTTCCACGGCTGCACCTGCGGCCAGATCCGCCGATGACGCGGAATCCAGAAAGAGCTGACGTGCCTGTTCAGGATTCGCGTTATACAGGTCGTTTGACGTTTCGAGCTGCCGCTGGGCGAGTTTCACGTACAACTCGATCTGCTTCTTCTTGTCGGCGGACTCGGCCTGCGCCTTCAGTTGCTCGATAGTTTCCGGAGGTTTGTCCTTCGCCACCGAGACCAGCGCTGTTCCGACAATCAGAGCGATGAGTAACTTTCGCATGGCTATCGTTTGGGTTCGATCGCAATTAACCTGTGCTTTGCCTTCCATTCTTCGTCAGGGTAGCGGCCCTGCGCAAGTTCCAGGAACTTATGGTAATTCGCCGCAGCCTGCTTGGCATCATGCAGGTGGTCGTACGCGGTTGCACGAAGGAAATACGACATCGGACCTTCGGGCAGATATTTTGCCCTCGCATCGAGAGCCTCTACGACGAGCGGATAGTTCTGAGTTTCCGACGCGGCAAAGGCGACGTCACCGTATGCTTCTCCAAGATCGGGCTTTAGTTTGAGGGCCGTGATGAGCTCAGTCTGAGCTTCCGGGAAACGCTTCTGTGCCAGTAGCGCCTGCCCCATCCAGTGGTGCAATTGAGCGTCCTTCGGCGCGGCGTTTAGGGCCGCCGTGATGTGGCGAATGGCGGAATCGTACTTCTTCTGGTCAAGGTAGATGCTGGCGAGTTGTCGTTCCGCTACCAGATCGCCGGGTTGTAGCTGCAGTCCCTTGTCGAGTTCGGCGGAACCGTCGTCCCACTTGTGTTGGGCTGCGAGCAGTCGCCCCAACTGAATGTGAGCGGTGGCATTGTTCGGATCGAGTTGAACGAACTTGCGAAGAGCCGTTTCCGCCTCGGTGAGTTGTCCCGCTTGTGAGTATGTATTAACTAATCCCGCAAGCGCCTCAGCCGATTTCGGATCAAGCTCCGCTGCTTTCTGATACTCAACGGCCGCCCGTGCATACTGCTTCTGCTGTTCCAGGAGCAATCCTGCGGAGAGGTGCGGTTCGGCTTGCTTGGGCTGAAGTTTGGCGGCATTCTGGAAGGCCTCTACGGCCTCCGGTGGCTTCGATTTCTCGATAACATGGCCCAAGGTCAGCCATGCACGATACCAGCCTTCCTCCTGATGTGCGCTGGGCTTCAGCGTTGTGGCCTGTCGCAGCACTTTTTCGGCATCGGGATCGCCGGCACGTGCGAGCATGATGCCAAGATTAAGTGTGGATTCGAACACAGTCGGATTCGCCGCAACTGATTTTCGGTAGGCGTCAATGGCTTGCTGTGGTCGTTCGGTAGCGTTGTAGACGTATCCGAGATCGAACCAGGCGCGGTAATTGTTCGGCTCCTTCTCGGTTACTGCCGAAAGGCTTTTTTCAGCTGAAGCGAAGTCCTTCTTTGCCATCGCTTCTTCTGCCGAGGCGACCTCCTGGGAGTAGCTTGGATCTTCCGCGACGCGGTGATGTCGAACCGTGCTTTTGGTTCGATCGGTCTGCGCAGTACATACAACCGCAACGATGGCCGTGAACGCCACCAGGAGCAATGTTGGACGAAGCGTCATCTGAGATGAGTGTCTCGCAAACGGCGGCTAGGACGCTAGTACATCGTTGCGGCAGTGATCGTCGTCCGGAGAGTTCCCGTTACTTTGTAAGATGCGGGAGAGCCACTGGCCGGTGTACGACTCCTTGCACTGCGCGACCGTTTCGGGAGTACCGGTTACGACGACTTCGCCGCCGCGATTGCCGCCTTCTGGACCGAGATCGATGACCCAGTCGGCGGCCTTAATAACGTCAAGGTTGTGTTCGATCACCAGAATGGAGCCGCCGGTCTCGATCAGCTTGCGGAACGCTGATAGCAGCTTGCTGACATCGTCGAAGTGCAGACCCGTTGTCGGCTCGTCGAAGATATAGAGCACGCGGGAACGGCGCTTCTTCTGCTTCTGTTTCTCCTCGTCTTCCTCAGGATCCCGTTCGACAATCATCTCCCGTTTGGGCTGAAGGTGAGCGGCAAGCTTCATACGCTGCGCCTCGCCTCCAGAGAGGGTCGTGGCGGATTGGCCCAGACGCAGATAGCCGAGTCCGACTTCGTCGAGAACCTTGAGGCGATCGACGATCTTGGGAACGCCGCTGAAGAAGTGA
>CAYWSM010000417.1:0-2594 GCA_964460935.1 uncultured Terriglobales bacterium
CGGCGTTGGGCACAGCGTGGCGCCTCTCTCGCCTTTAATTTCTAGCTAGGCAACGTAATCAAGCCCATTCTTTTCCACGAGAGTCAGCAGCTTGAGCGATGCTCCCTGCGGTTTCTTTTCGCCGCGCTCCCACTGGCTGATTAGGTTGGTCGAAACTCCGAGGTGATACGCGAAAACTGACTGGCTGGCCTTTTCGCGCAGCCGCAACTGACGGATTTTGCGCGGCGAGAGCGGCTTTACCGGCGTGAGGCAACGCTCATCGAAGTCGCGCATGGTGCGCTTGGGCATGACACCAGCTTTGTAGGCAGCTTCGGCCATTTCGTGAATGGCCGCCATCAGCGGACTACGATAACGTCTTTTCATGCCACCTCACCTCGGTCAACTCGCCTGTAGCGACAATGGCGTCAATCGCCGATTCCGAAAGCTCGAGGAAAAACCTTGCCGCTTCCCTGGCCAACCTTAGCTCTTCGCCCGTTATATTTTGCCGAACGTTCTTTGCAAAACCGATTAGGAAAATGGCTCGTTGTTGAGCTTGAAATAGAATCACCGTTCGGAAGCCACCAGACTTGCCCTGTCCGCGACGCGCAATGCGCTGCTTAATGACACCACCACCAAGATCCGCATCGACCAATCCTCGGTTAGCACGTTCGACCGCTTCGCACAATTCCGTATCGGAAATCCCGTTCTTTTTGACAAATCTGGCAACCCGCTTATTCTTCAAGATTCTCATCAAGTATAGCACCCAGTGCTACAGTTCGGCCCAGCTCATCTTCAGGACAAAAGCACAAAAATACGGGGTGGAACCAGTCCACCCCGCCATGTAACTCCCGGATCTGCTTTACAAATCGAAGCTCGAAAGCCGAAGCTAAACCTCGGCCTTCGTGCTTCCCGCTTACACCAGCCCCTGGTCCAGCATCGAGTTGGCTACCTTGATGAAGCCGCCGATATTGGCGCCGTTCACCAGATTGCCCGGTGTGCCGTATTCCTTGGCTGTGTCGTAGCAGTTCTTGTGGATCGCGATCATGATCTTGTGCAGACGATCGTCCACTTCCTCGCGGGTCCACGACAAACGCATGCTGTTCTGCGACATCTCGAGTCCGCTGGTGGCCACGCCGCCGGCATTCGCTGCCTTCGCCGGGCCATACAGGATCTTGGCTTCGAGGAAGAGCTTTGTTGCTTCCAGCGTGCTCGGCATGTTCGCGCCTTCGGAGACGACCTTCACGCCGTTCTCGATCAGGGTCTTCGCATCCTTGGCGTTGATTTCGTTCTGCGTTGCGCTCGGGAACGCGCAGTCGGCCTTAATCGCCCACAGTGGATTGTGATCGAGCTTCACGTCGGTCGGAATGAAGATCGCCTTCTTGAACTTGTCCGTGTATTCGCGGATGCGTCCACGGCGGGCATTCTTCAGCTCCATCACCCACGCCAGCTTTTCCTGGTCGATGCCGTCCGGGTCGTACACGACGCCGTTCGAATCGGAGAAGCTCACCGGCTTCGCGCCGAGTTGCAACAGTTTTTCAACCGTGTACTGCGACACATTGCCGCTGCCGCTCACCAGGCAGATCTTGCCTTCCAGCGATTCTTTCCGGGTCTTCAGCATTTCCTGCGCGAAGTACACGCAGCCGTAGCCGGTTGCTTCCGGACGAATCAACGATCCGCCCCAGGTCAGGCCCTTGCCGGTCAGCACGCCCGTGAATTCGTTGCGGATGCGCTTGTATTGCCCAAACAGGTAGCCGATTTCGCGGCCGCCCACGCCGATGTCGCCGGCTGGAACGTCGGTGTCCGGACCGATGTGGCGTTGCAGTTCGGTCATGAAGCTCTGGCAGAAGCGCATTACTTCGTTGTCGCTCTTGCCTTTCGGATCGAAGTCCGATCCGCCCTTGCCGCCGCCCATCGGCAGCGTGGTCAGCGAATTCTTGAAGACCTGCTCAAACGCCAGGAACTTCAGGATGCCGAGGTTCACCGAAGGATGGAACCGCAGGCCGCCCTTATAGGGGCCGATCGCGCTATTCATCTCGATACGGAAGCCCCGATTCACCTGGATCTGGCCCTTGTCGTCGAACCACGGCACGCGGAACATCATGACGCGCTCGGGCTCGGTGATCCGTTCCAGGATCTTGGCTTCCCGGTATTCCGGATGCCTCTGCAATACCAGCCGCAGTGAATCGAATACTTCCTGCACTGCCTGGTGGAATTCCGGCTCCGCCGGATTCTTGGCCTTTACGATGGCCATCACCTGATCTACGTACTCCGTCGGAGCTTTTACTCCTGGCGGTGTCAATGTCGTACTCATTTCTGACCTCCGATGCTGGGGTTGAAGTTGGTGTTTGCGCCGATCTCCTTCGGCGTTTGTATGCTGTAAAAGAGGCCCAATAAAGGCTTCGGCGGGGGCAGTCGGTTCCCGTCCTCGCTCTTTGTTGGCAAGGGAGGACTTAGTCCCGCGCCAGCATGCATTTAAGGCCTGGGGTCCCGGTTCCGCCATGATGCGAGTCACCTGCCGGGGTGACCGATTGGCGAACCACATCACCGCCGCGGGTGACTTTCGGCGCGGAGCCTGTGACGGCTCTGGCAGGAAATCCGCGTGCCCGCGGACGTTG
>CAYWSM010000418.1:0-51728 GCA_964460935.1 uncultured Terriglobales bacterium
TCGAGGGTCCGGTGACGATCCGGACGGTGCTCGACGCACTGGAGGCGAAGCATCCGGTGTTGATGGGGACGATCCGCGATCATGACACGCTGAAACGGCGGGATTTCCTGCGGTATTTCGCGTGCGAAGAAGATTGGTCGCTGGAGTCGCCGGACAAGCCACTGCCTGAAGAGGTGGCTAGCGGGAAGGAACCGTTCCTGGTGATTGGTGCGATCGCGGGCGGATGAGTAACTACCCCACTCAACCGAAAGAAGGTTGAGTGGGGCACCGACCGGAGTGCCGCTCGAGGGCGAGCGGCGTCCATAACTTCAAGACGTCTACAATTTCAGGAGAGGAGTGAAGATGCAAGTCAATCCATATCTGGCATACAACGGCCAATGCGAAGAAGCGTTCAAGCTCTATGAGAAGGTGCTGAACGGCAAGATCGTTTTCATGATGCGAAATAGCGAGTCGCCGATGGCGGACCAGACCCCGCCAGAGCAGCGCAATCGGATCATGCATGCGACGCTGCAAGTCGGTGACAAGGTCATCATGGGAGCCGATGCACCCCCGCAATACTATTCGAAACCCGCCGGGTTCTCGGTGTCGATCAGCGTGAGCGATCCGAAAGAGGCGGAGCGGGTCTTCAATGCGCTGTCCCAAGGCGGCGAGGTAAAGATGCCGTTACAGAAGACGTTCTGGGCGGCCGCGTTCGGGATGTTCATCGACCGCTTCAGCATTCCGTGGATGGTGAACTGCGAAGGACAGTCGTAGGGAAACCGCAGTGTGCAGAAATATCAAAAACCTGTTTAACTTCGAGCCGCCCGTAACCGACGAGGAGATACGGGCGGCATCGTTGCAATTTGTGCGCAAGATCAGCGGTTTCACGCATCCTTCGAAAGCGAACGAAGCCGCATTCGAAAAAGCGATCGACGAAGTAAGTGCAGTTTCGAAGCGACTGCTCGAATCGCTGGAAACCAGCGCTCCTCCCAAGAGCCGCGAGGAAGAAGCGGCAAAGGCCAAGGCACGCGGCGCAGCAAGGTTCGGGACGTAATTACCTTTCCCATATCTGCCAACTACAGGCAGATATGGGGCACCTGTTAGTTGCTGAGACCCATGCCCGCGGCTTGAGCCGAGCCGTGCTCGATGTTGTAACGCTTGAGTTTGCGGTAGAGAGTTGCACGGCTGATGCCAAGGATCTTTCCCGCCAGCACCTTGTCGCCCTTGGACTGCTCGAACACGCGCTTGATCGTCTCACGCTCAATGTCCTCGAGATTCGACATGTTCGAAGCGGGGCCATGACCTCCCGCCGGAACTGATGGCGCATTCGAGGCGATGGCGGGCGGCAGATCGGCAACGTCAATCTGGCGATGATTGCCCAGGGCGATCGCCCGCTCGATGCAGTTTTCCAATTCGCGAACATTGCCCGGCCACTCATACTGCAAGAGGCAGGTCATTACCGCCGGAGTGATCTGGATCTTCTCCTCGGGTGAGTACCGCGCCAGGAATGACTGCACCAGCGCAGGGATATCGGACTTGCGCTCGCGCAGTGCCGGGATCTGTAGGGTGACAACATTCAGGCGGAAGTAGAGGTCCTTACGGAACGTGCCCGACTTGTAAGCGGCTTCCAAGTCGCGATTCGTGGCCGCGATAATGCGGACGTCGATTTTGATTCGGTCGTTCGACCCAACAGGCCGGATTTCTTTTTCCTGTAATACGCGAAGCAGCTTGGCCTGCATTTCGAGTGGCAGTTCGCCAATCTCGTCGAGGAAAATGGTGCCGCCATTCGCGGCGGCGAATAGCCCTTGCTTCGACTTCAACGCCCCGGTGAATGCACCTTTTTCATAGCCGAACAGTTCGCTCTCAATCAGCGTCGGAACCAGCGATCCACAGTCCACAGCGACGAACGGGCGCTTGGCCAGCGATCCGCGGAAGTGGATCGCCCGAGCGACCAACTCTTTGCCGGTGCCGCTTTCGCCCATGATGAGCACGGGTGTACGCGTATCTTTCAAGCGGGAGATCATCCGCAGGATGTCCTGAATTTTCGCCGACGATCCGTCGATGACATTCAATTCCATTTCGTTCGAGACGACCTGTTTGAGGTATTCGTTCTCGGCAACGAGGCGCACCTTCTCCTTCATCCGTTGTAACAACAGCTTTAGCTGGCCGGCGCCAAACGGTTTGGTGATGTAGTCATAGGCGCCGAGGCGCATGGCCTCGACCGCCGATTCGATCGATCCATGGCCGGTGATCATCGCGAATTCGGTTCGCGGCAACATCTGCTTGGCCTGCTTGAGGAATTCGTCGCCGCTCATCTGCGGCAACATGCGATCGACCAGCACGACATCGGGCGAATCGGTTTCCAGATAGGCCAGCGCGGCTTCGGCACTCTCGGCTTCGGCAACATCGAATCCGATGGATTGGCCGATCGTCATGCAGAGACGGCGGATACTCTGCTCGTCGTCCACAATAAGAAACTTGATGCGAAAATCATCCGTCATTGCGGAGTCCCCATTATCTTCCTGACTACTTCCATCAACTGTGAAATGCGGAACGGCTTCTCCACACAAGGCGCGCCGGTTTTGATCAGCGTCGCGGCCGTTTCTTCATTCACAATATCGCCCGTAATAAACACCAGCTTTGAAACCAGTTGTGGCCGGTTTGCCACCAGCCAGGCATGCACATCGGCCCCATCAACACCGCCGGGGGTGCGCATGTCCGATACAACACCGAGAAAATCGCCCTGCTCCAGCATGGGCAGAGCTTCGACGCCAGAGGCCGCGGTCATCACGCTGTAACCCGCGCGTTCCAGAGCCGTTTTCACAAACGACATCACCGAGGGCTCGTCCTCGATGACGAGCACCGGCAAATTTGCCGTAACCACTCCACTATCGGTCATCCATTCGCTCCGCCGCTTGCGCGGTAATCGCGGCTTCCGACGCGAGCGGCAAGCGCACGATGAACGTTGCGCCCGGGGCCGCGCTGTTGTTGCGGCACAGAATTTCGCCCGCGTGTTCGCGAATGATGCCGTAACAGATGCTGAGCCCTAGGCCTGTACCCTTGCCGACTTCCTTGGTCGTAAAGAAAGGATCGAAAATGCGGTCGGGATAAAGAATTCCGGGGCCGTTGTCGCAGAAGGAAATCTCCGCGACGCCATCGGCATGCCTGGTCTCGATGACGATTTGTCCAGGCTGCTGGCCTTCGCGTACGGCATCGTAGGCGTTGTTCAGGATATTCAGGAACACCTGCTGCAACTGGTGCGAATCGCCGACGACCTCGCCGAGGTTCACCGTGAATTTCTCGATTACCTGCACGCCGTGATTGGCGAAATCGTATGCGCGTAACGCCAGCGTTTGACGCAGAATGGCATTCACCTGCACCGGCTTGCGCTGTGGCGGCATCTGACGGGCGAAACTGAGCAGGTTCTGCACGATCTGCTTGGTGCGTTGCGCCTCTTCCAGGATGACGCGCAAGTCGGATTTTGCGAAATCCGGCACTTCGGGATGATCGATCAGCAGATCGGCAAATCCGAGGATGGCCGTGAGCGGGTTGTTCACCTCGTGCGCCACGCCGGAGACCAATTGTCCGACGGCGGCCATTTTTTCCGTGTGCATCAGCTTGGCCTGCAACATGGCGGCGTCGGTGATGTCGGTCATGACGACGACGATGGAGGCTACCTGGCCCGACTCGTCGCGCATGGGACTGAGATTGATCGCAAATTGCCCAACGCGTCCGCTGCCGAGCAGAATCGGAAGCTCGAGATTATCGACCTGCTGGCCGCGAATGGTGCTCTGCAGAGCGTCTTCGAGAATCTCGCGGCGTCCAGGGGCGACCAGTTCGGTCAGCTTGCGGCCCAGCAACTCTTCCTGGGTGTATCCGCCCGCTTCGTAACAGCGGCGATTGGCGTAACTGATCAGGCCCGCCGTGTCGGCGACGATGATCATGCTCTGGGTGGCGTTCAGGATCTTGTTATTGAAGTCGCGCTGGCGCTGCAGTTCCGCCTGGAAGTTCTTCTGCTCGGTGATATCGAGGATCAAACCGCGGTACTGGATGATTCGGCCCTGCGCATCACGAACGGCAAACGCGTTCTGCAGGGTATGGATCAGCGACCCGTCGCGCCTGCGTAGCGATTCCTCGTAGTTACGGAGCGTTCCCGACTGCTCAATTGCTTTGCGGAACCACTCGCGCTGATCGGCATGGACGTAAAGCTGCTTGGAGATGTCCACCTGCAACAGTTGTTCGCGATTCTCGTAGCCGAGCATGCGCACCAGGGCGTCATTCACTTCAATGAAGCGGCCGTCCGGCGTCGAGAAGAACAGGCCTTCGGCGATGGTGTCGAATAGCTCGCGATAACGGCGCTCGGCCTCGCGGCGGTCGGTGATGTCCTTCAGAACGTGAATGGTCTGGAAGGCTTCGTTCATCGCACCGTGAATGCGCGAGGTGGAAACCAGGTAAGTGCGCTCCAGGACGGGATGAATGTATTCGTCAGCGCCGTCGAGTCCGACGCGGCAGAATGGGCACGGTTGCGCGCTCGTGTCGCTCGCCATCGCGACCATGGCGCGCATGCTGACGCCGATCAATTCCGATGGCCGTACGCCGATAAAGTCAGCCAGCGTGCGGTTGACGCGCAGCACCCGGTTATTCTCGTCGTGGACGACGATGAAATCGGTGATGGAGTCGAAGATCTCGACCCAGTGGCGGTTGGCCTGGTCCATCCGCGTGAACAGGCGCGCATTCTCCAGAGCAACGGAAGCGTGCGCCGCCAGCGCGTGAAGCAGGGTACGGTCTGCCTCGCTGAGATCGTCTTTCAGGTCCACCAGGCAGAGGACGCCGATCAGCTCGCCATCGCCGCTGCGCAAGCGAGCGAGGCAAACCGTATTCCAGCCCAGCGCGGAAGCGAGCGATGCGCCAAGCATGCGCTCGGCCGGGCCACGAGCGATAGCTTCCGTGTGGGTTGTCGCGAGCTCGGTGAGTGCCGTGTTCAACCGGCGAAGAATGGTCTTATCCGGCACGCTCTCCGGATCGTGCACGATCACAGTTTCCAGAACCGACCGTTGTGCGAGCGCGAGCACCGCGGCCCGTGCGCCAAGCATGTCCGCCGCACGCTGGGTGAAGCTGCGCACGAACTGTGGGAGCCGCAGCGACGAGTTCAGTTCCAGCGCCAAACTCATCAGGTTCTCGGCACGTTCGCGATGCTGGCGCGCCAGGTGGAGATTGTGGGTGCTCTCCATCACCACGGCAATTTCATTCGCCAACGACTTGGCGCGGCGAAGGTCTTCCTGCTCGATGGCGTCGTGGTCGCAGCGATCGAGGACGATCAGCGCTCCCAGGCGGCGGCCGTCCGATGCCGCCAGCGGCACGGCGAGGAATTGCTTCATCGCCAACTTCTGCATTAAGTCGGTTTCAAGCTCGGGAATGCGGCTGACGTCGTCGCTCGATACCGGATCGGCCGTTTCGTTCAGAAGCTGTGCCAGCGATTCCGGGAGCAGCAGGCGAACGGGTTTAGAAACCCCATTCTCAGCCACCCAACGCACGACGTAATTTCCGCCTTCCGTGAGGGCAATCGCGGAGCGCTGAAAATTCAGAAACTGCGCGGAACGGACCACGAACTTTTGCAGAAATTCCTCGAGATCACCGCTATTGCCCAGTTCCGATGTGATCGCCAGAAGTTTCCGCAATTCTTCTGCGCGTTCATGTCCAAGAAAGATGCGTTGGAGAGGTTCTTGATGAGACTGTATGGCTTCGCCTTGGTAATTAGCGGTCATCCTTATATATACCTTCGGTCACAGTCAGATTGGCCGGCACCCAGACTTCGGGCCAAAACGCAATACGCGCAGCGATCGAGGGTCTCAACTGCGGAGAAAGAGCAAAGTACCCCGTCATCTCATTTTGAGTCAATACAAAAGGCCCCTTAAGTTGCCTGTCCGGGTACCCACTGAGACTCAGGTTTTGATCTCACGATGAGAACCTTAGCTGCCGCAACGCGGGAGTTTGAGACAGAAACTGTCATTGAGACGCCTGCTGGAAGTCGCAGTCTCTATCGTAAGTCACTGAATTAACGAAGGTTATAAATTCCCACACAAAGTAACCACCATGGCAAGGGCCGTGCACACGGTACAGGCGAGAGTTTCTCCCTTAGGAGGGAATTGTGTTTGTTCGGATGCTCAAGAACCTGGCCGCAATCGCGTTGATGGCGCTGGCAGTTGGATCGGTCATCGCCACGCCTGCACGAGCGCAGGACGAAAGCCGCCGGGTGAGATCAAAGGTAGCACCAACCTACCCGGAACTCGCCAAGCGCATGAATGTGTCTGGAACGGTGAAGTTGCAGGTAGTCGTCGCCCCCAATGGAACAGTAAAGAGCGCCAAGGTGATCGGCGGACACCCTCTTTTGGTCGACCCAGCCGTGGACGCCGTCAAGAAGTGGAGATACGAACCGGCTTCTGACGAAACGACCAGTGTTGTTGAGTTTAAGTTTGACCCTAACGTTGAATAACCCCACCCCGTGCGTCCGAAACAGGACACGGAGGCAATAGGCAATGAATATTCGTAAGAGGTTGTACTTAAATTTTGGACTAGTTCTGGCGGTCGTTGCAATTCTTTGTCTCATTAACATCATCGCCGTGGAGCGCGAACACTCCGCGCGAACCGCTACCGCCCAGGCATTCGAGATGTCACAGGCCGGCGAAAACATCCGCAACCAGATGATGCAAAACCGGCAATCGCTCAGCAACTACCTGCTCAGCGGGTCGAACCGCGAGGCCGTGGCTCTCACCGAAGGAATCAGCAAGCTTCAGGACTCCATCCGCAAAACAACGGAAAAGTCCGGTTCCGACTTGCAGACCAGCACGCTCTCGCGTCTGAGCGACTCCGAGCGCGAATGGGAAAACAACTTCGCCCGTCCGCTGGTTGAGAAACGTAAGCAGGTGGATTCCGGCAATGCGACTGTAAGCGAACTGCAGATCCAGTATCTGCAACTCGATCCGGCATCATGGACCAACAAGTCGGCAGCGCACATCGACGATCTGGAAAAGCTGATCAACCAGCAACTGGATGAGCAGCGCAAGGCCGATGTGTCCGCGAGCACCTGGACCATGGTGATCGCGATCCTTGGCGCGGTTCTTGGTATTGGCGCCGGTGTGTTCATCGCATTCAAGACATCTTCCTCGATCACGGAACCTCTTTATCAATTGATGCTGGTGGCACGCGAGATCGGCGAAACCGGCGACCTCGACCATCAGATTGATCTGCAGCGCAACGATGAAATCGGCGAACTGGGCCGCACCTTTGCCAGGATGGTCGCTTACCTGAAGGAAATGTCTTCTGTATCGGAAGCCATTGCCCGCGGCGACTTGAGCGTGCAGGTCCATCCACGATCAACGCGCGATACGCTCGCCAACGCTTTCATGCGGATGGTCGAGGGCCTCCGTCAACTGGTCAGCAGCGTGCGTGACAGTGCGTCGCAGGTTTCCAGCGGATCGAACCAGGTTGCCAGCGCGTCCGAAGAATCGGCCAAGCTGAGCGTGCAGGCGTCGTCTTCGATCGATGAGGTCACCAGCACCATGCACGAAATGAGCGTCAACGTGCAGAACATGGTGAAGAGCACGCAGATGCAGGCTTCAAGCGTGAGTGAAACATCTTCGTCCATCGACGAGATGGTCGCTTCGATCCAGCGCGTCGCCGACACCGCGAAGGTGCTGCTCGATATCTCGCAGCGTTCGCGTGAAGAAGTTCAAGCCGGCATCGCGACGATGCAGAAAACCACCGAAGGCCTTAACCGTATTAACAGTTCGATCGAATCCTCCGCGGAGATCATCGACGTTCTCGGCACACGTGCCGACGATATCGGCAAGATCATTGAGGTCATCGATGATCTTGCCGAACAGACAAACCTGCTCGCGTTGAACGCCGCCATCGAAGCGGCGCGCGCCGGTGAGCACGGACTCGGATTCGCCGTCGTTGCGGAAGAAGTTCGCAAGCTGGCGGAAAAATCGGCTTCGAGCACCAAGGAAATTTCCGAGCTGATCCAGAGCATTCAGAAGGAAGCGCGCCGTGCGGTCGAGAACATGGACAAGAGCACGAGCATCGTCAACGAGGGCCTGTCGCTTGGCGGCGATCTCAGCGGCGCACTGAAAAAGATTTCCAACGTGGTCACCGAAGTCTTCAAGTTCGCCCAGGAAATCGGCGCGGCCACCAACGAACAGTCGCATGGATCATCGCAGATCGCGAAGGCCACCACGCGGCTGAACGAATTGACCCACGAGATCAACTCTGCTGTGGAAGAGCAGGCTTCCGGAGCCCAGGCAGTTGTGATGGCCATGGAACGCATGCGCGAACTCGTGCAGCGCTTCACGTCCGGTTCGACCGAACTGGCAGCTTCGGCGGAACAGATGTCGAAGATGTCGCGAGTACTGCTCGACAGCATGGATCGATTCACACTCGATGGCACCGGCCAGCGCGTCGGCGCTCCCGGTTTTGGCGCGTCCAAGACCCCGGGCAAGAGCGGCAATGGGAATGGCGATGGATACGACCGCGCTTCCGCGGCTTACGCCATGGCCCGCGTGTAGAGGAGTTGGCGAATGAGCAACGACCTGCACATTGTCGGATTTCGCGTCGGGACCGAAACCTTCGGCGTTCCGATCACGTGCGTGCACGAAATCGTGCGCGTGCCAGAGATCACCAGTGTTCCGGATTCACCGGAGTTTGTGGAAGGCGTGATCAACCTGCGCGGCAAAATCGTGTCGGTGGTCGATCTGCGCAAGCGTTTCGGTGAAACCACCATCGATACACACAAGAAGAACCGGGTCATTGTCGTCGAGTCGGAAGGCAAGCTGGTGGGATTGATTGTGGATTCTGCCTCCGAGGTCCTGCGCATTCCGAACTCCGATATCGAACCGCCTCCCTCGGTGTTGCAGAACAGCGAATCGAGTTACGTCACCGGAGTCGGCAAGCTGCAAAACCGGCTGATCATCCTGGTGGATTTGCAGCGCGTTTTACAGCGCGGCGAACTTCGCAAGCTGTCCGAGGTAGGAGAAGCAGTTTCGGTTAATTAAAGTCCGCGGACTGAGTGTCCGCAGAAACTACAAAGAGCATGGCGAGCGCGACAATTCCGATCACCGAGCCCGAACTGAAACTGCTGCAGACCCTGGTGTACCAGGAATGCGGCATGTATTTTGACGAACGCCGGGCCCACTTTCTGCAGGACCGGTTGCAGCGGCGCCTGAAGGCTTGCCGCCTCGACACGTTTTACAGCTACTACCGCCTGCTCACCAGCCGCGAAGGCAAAGCCGAGCTTTCCGCGCTGCTGGAGATCCTGACAGTCAACGAGACCAGCTTCTTCCGCAACAAGCCGCAGCTCGATCTCTTCCAGAAGGAAATCCTGGAAGAGATGCTGCACCGCAAGCAGGAACGCCGCGATTGGACGCTGCGCCTGTGGAGCGCAGGCTGTTCGACCGGCCAGGAACCTTACACGATGGCGATGCAGGTGGCCGATGCTCTCGCATATTACTACCTGCGCAATCCCCTGCCGTTCGATATGCCGACGCCGAAACCGTTGATCCCACCGCCGTGGCGGGTGGAAATCCTGGCATCGGACATCAGCTATTCCGCGTTGCGCACGGCGCAGGAAGGCATCTACACCGAAGCGCAGATGGAGCCGGTGGACTACATGTTCCGCCTGCGCTACTTCGACAAGCTCGGCGACCAATACCAGGTAAAGCGATCGGTTCGCGAGCTGGTCCATTTCGACTTTCACAATCTCAAGACCGAATTCCTTCCCCAACGAAACGACTTCATTTTCTGCCGCAACGTGATGATCTACTTCGACGAACCTGAGCAGCGGCGGCTGATCGATAAGTTCTATCGCTGCCTGAATCCGGGAGGATACCTGTTCGTCGGACACGCGGAGAGCTTGTTCGGGCTAACCGACCGCTTCCGCATGGTCCACGTGAACAACGGCACGGCATACCACAAGATCGAGGTGGAGCTGTGAGTTTCTTCTCCGAGGAACGTGCGGCCGAACTGCGCGACCTGTTTTTTGAGAGCGCGCAGGAACTGCTGCAAACGCTCAATGAGCAGGGTCTGGACCTTGAGAAGTCTCCGGGAGAGCCCGAAGTTGTGCGCGGCATTCGCCGGACGGTTCACACCATCAAGGGCGATTCGGCGGCATGCGGCTTCCGGGAATTGAGCGACCTGGCACACGAATTGGAAGATGTTCTCAAACCGGAGTTTGCGGCTTCCACAGGCAATGCCCTGGCCGAACTCGTGCTCAGCGCAGCCGACATGTTCGACGCGATGCTCGCCGCCTATCGCGGCAACATGCAGCCGCCCAAGGCAGATCCGCTGCGCATCATGATTTCGCGGCTGATGAAGAATCCGGCGTCCAGTGCTTCTCGCAATGAGCTGGTTCCAAAATTTCAGTGGACCGAGTACGACCTGCTCGCGATGCAGAATGCTCATGCCTCCGGCAGCAATGTTTTTGGCATTGCAGTGGCCATCGACCGCAGTTGTCCGATGCGGGCTGCCGCGGTGCAACTCGTTCTGAACGTCATCGCGGAAACGGGAACCATTCTCGCTCGCAAGCCGGAAGAGATTCCGGCGGACGGCAGCGTCGATATTGTGGAAGTCGCCGTTTCTACGAAGCTGACCGAGGCACAGCTCCAGCACAAGTGCCGCGTTCCGACCGTAGTGGAGAAGATTGTCGTCCACCCGTGGCATCCGGCCACCAAGCCAGTCAAGCATACGAATGATCAGGATGTTCTTGGCATCGACGAAAGCACAACGGTAGCGGAACCCGCTGCCGAACTGGAAGAAGCCATTGCAGCCAGCGCTGCTTCACAATTAGCCGAAACTCCGGCCAAACCGAAATCGCGCGTTTCGGAATTCACGCAAACCGAAAACACGTTGCGCGTCGATGCCGACCGCATCGATACCGTCATGAATCTGGTCGGCGAGCTGATCATCGGCAAGTCGATGCTCTACCAGACCATCAACGAATTCGGCCGCCGGTATCCGAAAGATCCGTTGAAGAATCGCTTCACAGATGCCCTCTCGAAACAGGCGCAAGTTCTCAACGCGCTGCAGCGATCGGTGATGAAAATTCGCATGGTGCCGGTGGATCAGCTTTTCCGCCGCTTCCCTCGTGTCCTGCGCGACGCCTCCAAGGCCTGCGGCAAAGAGGTTGAGCTGATCACGGTCGGCCACGATACCGATCTCGATAAAGGCATCCTCGATTCGCTCGCCGAGCCACTGACGCACCTGCTGCGGAACGCTGTCGATCACGGCATCGAAACTCCGCAGGAGCGAGTGGCCGCCGGGAAATCTCCTCAGGGCTTCGTAAAGCTCACGGCGTACCACCAGGCCAATCACGTAGTCATCGAAATCAGCGACGACGGCCGGGGCATCGATCAGGAGAAAGTCGTCAACCAAGCACTTGAGCGCGGACTCATATCCGCCGAAGAAGCATCGCACCTGACCGAGCAGCAGAAGCTGGAATTGATCTTTGAATCAGGACTCAGCACCGCAGCCGAGGTGACGGCGATTTCCGGCCGGGGCATCGGCATGGACGTCGTCCGCAGCGTGATCAGCCGCCTGAAGGGTTCCGTACATATCATCAGCACACCCGGCAAGGGAACGACATTCCGCCTCACGCTGCCGTTAACGTTGGCAATTATTAAAGCTCTGTTGTTCACCGTGGGCGATCAGCACTATGCCGTGCCTTTGAACACCGTCGTCGAAATTACCCGTGCCAATTACAACCAGATTCACAAGATCGACCATTACGAAGTCCTGCGCATGCGGGAAGAAGTGATCACCCTCACCCGCCTGAGCCGGCTGATGCCGGAAGCGCGCGAGAGTTCGATTTCCAAGTTCTTTGTTGTTGTCGTCGGGTTAGGCGACAGAAAGTTCGGCCTCGTCGTGGACAAACTCGTCGGCGAAGACGAACTGGTCATCAAGGCGATGGACGATCAGTTGGTCGCCACCGACCTGGTGAGCGGCGCGTCGATTCTTGGCGATGGCACGGTCGTTTTGATTCTGAACATTCCAGCTCTGGTGGACCGCGTTGGGGTCGTGCGCATGCCGATGAGCAGCGTAGCGATGATGTCCGGGTCCGAGGGGGTTAGTGCCGCAGTATGAAGAAGCCGATCAAAGTTCTGGTGGTGGACGACTCCGCGCTGATGCGGAAGTTGATTCCCCAGATGATCGAAAGGGAAGGCTCGATCCATGTGGTCGGTACAGCCATGGATGGAGAATTCGCTCTGGAGAAGATCCCGGAATTGAAGCCCGATGTGGTCACTCTCGATCTCGACATGCCCCGCATGGATGGCATGGAGACACTGCGCAAGATCATGCGCCGTTCACCCCTGCCGGTCATCGTGGTGAGCGCGCATTCGAAGGAAGGCGCGACGGCGACATTCAAAGCCCTGAGCTTCGGTGCGCTGGACTTCGTCACCAAGCCGCTCGATCCAACCTCGCACATGGAGCAGATCGCGGGCGAGTTGACCAGCAAGATCAAGGCTGCCGCAAAGAGCCAGATCGTACAGTTGCCCGAGCCGCAGTCGAAACCGCGCAAAGCGCGGCCGGCCATCAACAAGGACGAGAAGCCAACCAAGGTAGTCGCCATCGGTGTCTCGACCGGCGGCCCGCAAGCACTGCAATACGTGCTCTCGCAATTGCCTCCGGATTTCCCTGGCACCATTTTGATCGTGCAACACATGCCGGAAGGTTTCACGGAAATGTTCGCACGGCGTTTGGGCGAAACCTGCGCCATCGATGTGAAGGAAGCTCGCTCGGGCGATTTGCTGATCCCGGGTCGCGCCCTGGTCTGTCCCGGCAACAAGCACATGAAAGTTAAACGCATGCCGCTGGGCGACATCGTCGTGCTCAATGACGGCGACAGAGTCAATGGCCATCGTCCATCGGCAGACGTGCTGCTTCAGTCGGTCGGACAGGAGTTCGGCGAGCGCGGAATTGGTGTCCTGATGACCGGAATGGGCGAAGACGGCGCGGAAGGACTCGGCGTGATCAAGCAATGCGGCGGGCTCACCATCGCCCAAGCCGAAGAGAGTTGTGTTGTGTATGGGATGCCGCGCGCGGCCGTGGAGCGCGGTTATGCAATGCGAGTTGTCACCCTTGATGCCATGGCAAATACGCTGCAAGCGCAGTGTACGGAAAAAACAAAGGCGAACCGGACGACTGCTATACCGGTCGCAATCGAGGCAGGAGATTAGCTTTAGCGCGGACGCCGTGCGTCCGGGCTGGAGGGACTTATGGAGCAATTTGCCCCACTCGTAAGAAGCAAAGATATGCGGCCTGTCCGCTATCTGGTCGTCGATGATTCCATCTTCGCGCGCAAGAACCTGGCCCGCATGATCGAGTCTTTCGGAGGCCAGGTGGCTGGGGAAGCCGGCGATGGCTGCACAGCAATCACTGAGTACAGCCGCACGCAGCCCGATATCGTGCTGATGGACATCACGATGCCGCAAATGGAAGGCATTGAAGCCGCCGAGCGCATCGTGCGGCAGTCGCCGGAGGCGCGCATCGTCATGGTGTCGTCGGTGGGCTACCAGGAAAACATCGTCGCTGCGCTGCAGAAGGGCGCGCGGCATTTCGTACAGAAGCCCGTGAAGCCAGAAGTTCTCTATGAAGTCGTGAAATACGTTCTGGGCGAAGCGGTCACGTCAGGCGCAGAGAGCGGCGCCCCGGCTGGAGCCGTGCAATGAAGATGGAATTGATACAGCCGTTCATCAATGCGGCTGATGCTGTTCTCGCGCAGACGCTGAAAGCGCCCACGACGATTGGCGAAGTCAGCATGGAAGAGGAAGCGTATCGCCGCAAAGGCGTTGCCGCGGTCGTGAAAGTGGCCGGCGACATCGAAGGCCGCGTGATCTTCGATCTCGAACCGGCGACCGCGGAACAGGTCGCGACCAAGCTGGTTGGCGATGCCGATTCGGCCCGCGAGATGGTTCCCGAAGCGATTTGCGAGCTCGCAAACCAGGTGATCGGCAATGCCGTCACGGTCCTCAACGATCAGGGGTTTCATTTCAAGGTGCTGCCGCCCGAAATTCACACGGCGGACCAGGGAGCCAAGAGCACTGAAGATACCGAAGCGCTGGTGATGTGTTTCGAGACGGTCAGCGGATACGTCTTCATGAATATCGCCATGCGATATAACAAGCGCCGTCGCGCGGACGGCTCCGCAAACGCGGATTAAAAAGTTTTCCGTACACTCCTGAGTACGTTACCCGGGCGAAGCTCCAGCTAAGCTTCGCCCTCTTTTTTTCTTGTTTGAATTCCTTCTATTGAACGGTAATAAAGCCCGGATTCGGGGATGCCGAGGGCATGTCGAGAATGATCTTGTCGTCGAGTGTCCGGATGATACTTGTTGATCCATTCGGATTCGCGGTGGTTCCGTTGTAATTGACCGCGTACACCTTGGTTGAGCCGGGAGAAGCCGCCAACAACACCTGGTTCACGTCGGGCAATCCATTCGGCAGGATGTTGTTGCCCACGGTAACCGTGCTCCGCTTGTAATAGCCCTGCGCGTCATACACTTCGACGAAACCAGGCGTTCCCTGGAATAGCACGTAGAACTTGGTGCCATCGGCGAGTGCAGCCACACCGACCGGCGAAGGGCTGGTTGATACCGTGCGCAGCACATTCTGCGGAAACGAGTTCGCGTCGATGACAGTGACCGACGCCGATCCGGTGTTCACCGTGTACACGCGCTTGAGGCCGCTATCCCAGATCAATTCGGACGGATTCGTTCCGACCTGCAGGCGAGATCCGTTGGGCAAAACCTCGGTATCGGAGTTCGTGTCGATCACCGATACGGTGCCGTCGCCCTGGTTCGCGACAAACACGTAGTTGTTGTCCGTCGAAATCGCAATCGGTCCGGGCGAGGAGCCGACCGGAATGTTCTTTTGATTCGTATTGTCCTTGGTAGAAATGACCGAAACCGTATTGCTGCCGCGATTCGTCACGTACGCTTTTCGTCCGTCGCTGGTACAGACGACGGCTACGGGATTCACGCCCACCGGCACAAATGCTTCCACCTGCAACTGGCTGCCATCGACAATAGCAACGCGGTTCAATGCCGTTTCCACCACGAAGGCAATGCTGGTGGAACTGGCGACATAGCTCGCGCCCGCATTCGGTTCATTGTCGCCAATCAGGGGAACAGTGCTTACAGTTGCGGAAATTCCCGCGATTGGTGCGAAGGTGCTCAGCGTGCTATCGCCCTGGTTCACTACATATGCCGTTCCGAGGCCTGGTGCCATCACGGCATACACCGGATTCTGGCCCATGGTGTGATTGCCCATGTTGGTGTCGCCGGAAACGTCAATCTGCGTCACGCTCGGCGACGGGCCATTGGTGGTGGGAGGCTGCCCGCCATTCGTATTCAGCACCAGCGCGTAGTGAGTGGCTTCCGGATCGCCACCCGGCGCCGGAATCGGATTGGCGATAGGACGGTAGGTTTCTCCGCAACCCGCCCAAAGGAGAACAAGAACAAATAAAACCGCGGAGGCCAGGACCGAAGTCGCGCACCGGCGGGATGAGTGGTTCAATGAATTCGGCACTGCGCCGTAAACCCCATGAATCAATGAAAGTTGTGACTATCCATTGTACCGGGCTGAGGACAAAGGGCGCAAAGAAGTGCCACAAAATAGCTTACGCCGCCTTCTTGCCACGTTTCTTTTTAGCCGGCTCCTTCGCCTGAATCTGACTCGCCGCCTCCTCGGCCTCCACTCGCTGCGGGCCCTTCTTCTTACCTTCCATGGTCGCAAGGCTCTGTTTCAATGCCGCCATCAGGTCCGTCACGGGAGCCATTTTCTTCGGCTTTTCGACGGCGGTCACTTCCTTGCCTTCCAGACGCGCCTTGATCAATTCCCGCAGATTGTCCTCGAAGGTGTCGTGATACTTCTCCGGCTCGAACTTTGCCTCCAGGGCCTCGATCAACTGGTGAGCCACCTTGACCTCGCCTTCCTTCACCTCGACGTCGGGAGCGCCAAAGTTTTCCAGCCGTTGCACTTCGTTCTTGTAGTACATCGTGTGCAACACAATCCCGCCTTGATCGGGGCGCAGGATCACCGTGTATTCCCGGTTGTGCATAGTGAGTTTGGCGATGCCGAGGTGTCCGGTCTCTTCGAGCGCCCGCGCCAGCAGCGCGTAAGGACGCCTCCCTGCTTCTTCCGGCATCAGGTAGTACGAACTCTCAAAGTAGATCGGGTCAACTTCGTCGGCTTTGACAAACTCCAGGATCTCCATCGCTTTCGCCGTCTTGGGTTCGATCTTCTTGATTTCGTCCGGCTCGATGACCACGTACTCGCCCTTGCGGAATTCGTACCCCTTCACGATTTCGCTGCGATCGACCACCACCTCTTCTTCCGGGCAGATCAGTTGCTGCTTTACTCGCACATGATCCGGTCTGTGCAACATGTGAAACGACACGCGAGAGCCGCGGGCGCCTGAAAACAGGCGCACAGGCATGGAAATTAAGCCAAAGGTCAGGTAACCCGTCCAGACGGAAGCAGCCATGGTTCATCCTTAGCCAGCGTTGGGCAGAGCTCACGCTAGCGACCAGCGATCGATCACTGTTACGATGCGCCGAGCGGAGTTCCGTGTCGCCATTGCTACTCATCTCGCAAACCTTACCCGAGCTGCATCACGACGCGGTCAGTGATCGAGTGTTGCCGGCGCTCGTCGTCACAGTTGCTTTCGGGCTGCTCGCGTGGATACTTCGGGGAGTCACCATAAGCGGTGCGCTAGCCGGCACATTAACGGCGTTTGTGATCTATCTCGGCTTCGGCTGGAGTGGTTTTGTAACGCTGATTGCCGTCTTCGTCGTCACCTTGATCAGCACCCGGATCGGCCTCAGCAAGAAACGGCAACTCGGTTTAGCCGAAGGTCCACATGGCCGCAGCGCAGCACAAGTGCTGGCTAATCTTGCTGCCGCTGCCGTATTCGCCGCGCTGGCGGTGCGCCACGCATGGTTTGCTGTCGCAGCGGTCGCGGCCATGGCCGAAGCCGCCGCCGATACTACCCAAAGCGAGATCGGCGAAATCGCTTCGTCGCGCGCATGGCTCATCACCAATTTCCGGCCGGTTCCTCCCGGGACCAACGGCGGTGTCACTCTCGCGGGGCTGCTCGCTGGCGCTATCGCGGCTGCTATCGTTGCCGGCGTTGCGGGGCTCACGCACGCCATCGAACCTCGCTGGGCCGGCATCGCGGGTTCGAGTGGATTCCTGGCAACAATCATCGACAGCATTCTCGGAGCCACACTGGAACGTCGTGGATCGCTCAACAACAACGCCGTGAACTTCCTCAGCACAATCGTTGCGGGAACCATTGCAATCGCATTCGTGCGATTCGTCTTCCTATAGGTAGTTGAGAAAGTTCATCTATGCTGTCTCTTGACGAAAGGCATTGCCGAACACCTCGGCTGCCGTTCGAAACGTATTTGCATGCGCTTGCGCTGTCAGTTCAATCGGCTTCGAGTAACCTCCGCCCATCGTGACAACGAACGGCAACCCCGCCGCGCGTACCTGTGTCATTACCATCCGATCGCGCATTATCAAACCCTCATGTGTAAGCTTCAGCTTTCCCAGCGCATCGGAATTCAACGGATCGGCGCCCGCCTGGTAGAACACGATCTCCGGAGCAAACTCGAAGACTCGTGGCAAAACCTTCTGCAACGCCCGCAGGTACTCCTCGTCGCCAATTCCCTCCGCCAGCGATACATCGATCTTGCTCTGCTGCTTGCGAAATGGGAAATTGACCTGGCAGTGTACCGATAGCGTTAGCACGTCCGGATCATCCTGGAATATCTGCGCCGTTCCATCTCCCTGGTGAACATCCAGGTCGACTACCGCCGCGCGTTTCACCTGTCCAGTCTGCCGCAGCCACTGAATCGCCACCGCGATGTCGTTGAACACGCAATATCCCGATCCCTCGGCGCGAAATGCATGATGCGTGCCTCCGGCCAAAGTGCCTCCCCATCCGCTGACCATCGCTTCGCGCGTTGCCGCCAATGTTGCGCCGACAGATGCGAGCGTGCGCTTCACCAGTCCTTCCGACCACGGAAACCCGATTCGGCGCATCGCTTGCGCCGGCAACGTTCCGGCAAGAAATGCCTCCACGTACTCCCGATCGTGCGCGAGTTCTATCACTTCCCTGTCCGCAAGAGGTGCTACCTCAAAGCGGAAGTACCCGAGTTGCGCCAGAAGATCGCGGGTCAGCCGGTATTTCGCGATCGGGAAGCGGTGTCCCTCAGGCAGGGACATCACGTAATGATCGGTGTAGAAAAGGGTCTTCAACTTTACCGTTACAGTTCGCGATTACCGTTTATGTGATGTGCAACTTCCACGCCAGATAGCTGAGCACTTCGCGGCCGACGCCGAGGAACCGCCCCCACGCGGTCTTCGGCAGCGAGTCGGGCCTCGGCGCGCCATAGGCCTCGACACCTTTCTTGGCCATCATCTGCTTGATGCGAAAGATGTGATACGCATCGCTCACCACCAGCGCCGAATGCAGATGGTTCTTAAACATGATGGTTGCTACGCGGGTTGCGGACTCGTCGGTATCGTTGCTTTGTGTTTCGCCGATCAGGTTCACATCGGGGATGCCGTGCTTGGTGAGATAGTCGCGCCCGACTCCGCCTTCGCTGTAAACAGGGTCGAGTCCCGCGCCCCCGGTGGTAATTACCACGGGCGCGAGGCCGCGCTGGAACAAGTCGAGAGCATGATCGAGACGCGCCTTCAATACCGGCGATGGACGGCCCGCGTACTCTGCCGCCCCAAAAACCACGATGGCATCGGCTTTTCGCAGGGGATCACCCGCCGAGGCACGCTGAATTCCCAGGGCGACGACGGTCGAGACGAGAAGGAATGCGATCGCCAGCACCAGCAGCAGCGAGAGAAAGATCGAAATGCGACGCGACCGGGCCAAGACTTATCCGGCGCTCAGCGCTTCCTCACCGAGCGCTTTGGCGATCTCGGAAGCCGGAATCGCCCCTTCCCGCTGGATCTGCCAGCTCCGGCCAAAGTCGCCGCTGAGATCGACAATCGTTGACGCCTCGCTTCGCGGCGAAGGACCGCCGTCGATGATGATCGGCAGGCGGTCACTGAGTTGCATCCGCACGGCGTCGGCGGTCGTGCATTCCGCGTGGCCGCTCAGGTTCGCAGAGGTCGCGGTAATCGGAAATCCGGAAATTCGAATGACCGCCACGGGAATGGCGGCCGCCGGCACGCGGATCGCAACGTTTCCGGTATTCGCGGTCACCTTCAGCGGAAGGCGTTCGCCGGCCTTGACGATCATCGTCAGCGGCCCCGGCCAGAACTTTCGCGCCAGGGCATAAAATTCTTCCGGCAGGCTCTTGGTGAGGTCTTCCGCGTGTTCCACGCTTTCGATCAGCAGCGACAGCGGCTTGTGGCGGGAACGTGACTTGATGTCGTAAATACGGTCAACAGCGCGCAAATTGAGCGGATCGGCGGCCAGGCCATAAAAAGTGTCGGTCGGCATACCAAGAACGAGCCCGTTACGTATCTTCTCCGCCGCATAAGCGATCAGTGACGGCTCCGGTTCTGTGCTGTTGATTTTGATGATTTCTGCGTGCAAGCGGCCCTCTCAGGTACAGTGCGCAAACGGCGAAAAAGCTAACATATCACTTCGGCGGCTTCCAAGTAACCCGCTCGCATTTCGGGCGGCAAAAATCGGTGTTTCTGGACAGATCCGCTCGCGTTCTGCCCTCCGGCGTATGATGGATTCTCTGCATGACGACCGCTCGTGATCGGGTACGCCGCATTTCCAGCCGCCAAAATGCGCTGGTGAAAGATCTTCGCCGCGCCTTTCAGCATGGCGAACTTGTTGATGGCCTGTGTGCCGTCGAAGGCGTTCGCGTGATCGAAGAAGCTATCCGCAGCGGCCTTCGGTTCCGCGCCGTCTTCTACTCCGATTCGGCCGAGAATCGCATGAAGAAGTTGCTGCCGCAGATCTCATCCCACGCCGAGGTACTCGCGTTACCCGACGATGTTTTCGCCTCGGCGGTCGCGACCGAATCGCCACAGGGAATCGCCGCCCTCCTACGCTGGCCTTCCTTCGATCTCGATGGTGTTCTCGCAAGCGCTGAAAACCCGCTTCTGCTCGGCACCATGGGGATTCAGGATCCCGGCAATCTCGGCACCATCATCCGTTCCGCCGAAGCCTTCGGCGCGGCGGCGGTGCTGCTCGGCGAGAAAACCGTCAGCCAGTTCAACTCGAAGGTGATCCGGGCATCCATGGGATCGTGCTTCCGTCTGGCAACGGTGAAAGCCGCAGTTTCCGAAATCGGGTCGTTGAAGACACGCGGCAAGCGAATCGTCGCGACCTCATCCCATAAAGGCAATCCAATTGATCAGGCTGACCTGACGGGCGGATTGCTAATCATGGTCGGAAGCGAAGGCGCGGGCGTCCCCCGCGAATACTTGGAACTGGCGGACGAATTTATCCGCGTGCCTCACGAACAACGGGTGGAGTCCCTGAATGCAGCCGTGGCAGCGTCGGTGATCCTGTACGAAGCGCAGCGGCAGAGGATAACTCACCACAGAGACACAGAGGCACAGAGGAAATCATGATAGAAAAACCCAAAATAGGAGTACTTGCGGAGCTTACAAGGCCGATCATCGGAGCCGCAATCGAAGTCCATCGCGAGCTTGGACCGGGCTTGATGGAATCTGCTTACGAGGAATGTCTGTGCCATGAACTGAACCTGCGGAAGATCGCTTTCCAGCGTCAGGTTGCAGTGCCTGTGAATTACAAGGGCGTGAAACTGGATTGCACATACCGCGCTGACCTGATCATTGGCGATGTGGTATTAGAACTCAAGGCCGTAGAATCACTCACTGGAGTTCATGAAGCCCAGTTGCTATCGTATCTGCGCCTACTTAAGAAACCAGTCGGTTTACTGATCAATTTTCATGCGCCGGTCTTAAAAGACGGTATTCGCCGTCGGGTCTTTAACCCTTAATTTCTCTGTGCCTCTGTGTCTCTGTGGTGAATGAGTCTGTTCAACGCCATCCCGAACGTTCCCGAGCCGGTCGATAAATCCCGCCCGCTGGCCGACCGCATGCGTCCGCGCACGCTGGACGAATTTGTAGGACAGGAGCACATCCTCGGGTCCGGCAAGCCTTTGCGAGTCCAGATCGAGCGCGACGACCCCGGGTCCATCATCTTCTGGGGACCGCCCGGCGTTGGCAAAACCACTCTCGCTCATATTATCGCGCATGTTACAAAAGCCGATTTCGTCGAGTTCTCAGCCGTACTCGCCGGCATCAAGGAAATCAAGCAGGTAATGGCCGACGCCGAAAAGGCGCGCCAGTACGGCACTCGCACCATCGTCTTCGTGGACGAGATCCACCGCTTCAACAAGGCCCAGCAGGATGCCTTTCTTCCCCACGTAGAAAAGGGCAACATCCGCCTGATCGGCGCGACCACCGAGAATCCGTCGTTCGAGATCATCTCCGCACTGCTCTCTCGTGCGCGCGTGTATGTTCTTAACCCGCTTTCGGAAGAGCAGATCATCGAACTTCTCCGCCGCGCCTTGACCGACACTGAACGCGGACTCGGCGACCAGCACCTCACCACCGAAAATGACGCGTTAGCCAAGATCGCTGCCTACTCGAGCGGCGATGCTCGCTCCGCTTACAACGTGCTCGAAATCGCTGCCACGCTCGCCAAAGATGCAGGGGACGGTGTGATCACCTCTTCGATCGTTGAAAATGCGCTCCAGAAGCGGATTCTCCGCTATGACAAGGCCGGCGAAGAGCACTACAACCTGATCTCGGCGCTGCACAAATCGGTCCGTAACAGCGATCCTGACGCTTCGCTTTACTGGCTGGCGCGCATGCTCGAAGCAGGCGAAGATCCGCTCTACATCGCGCGCCGGGTCGTCCGCATGTCCGTCGAAGATATCGGACTCGCCGATCCTCATGCGCTTCAACTTTGCATGGCCGCCAAGGAAGCGGTCGATTTCATCGGTATGCCCGAAGGCAATCTCGCGCTCGCCGAAGCCGTTGTCTATCTGTCGTTAGCTCCGAAGTCGAACGCTCTCTATACCGCCTATGGCGCTGTTCATGACGACGTGGAACACACCGCCGCCGACCCTGTGCCTCTCCACTTGCGCAACGCGCCTACCAGGCTGATGAAAGAAATCGGATACGGCAAAGGCTACGAGTACGCGCATGATTACGACGAGAAAGTCACCGACATGCAGTGTCTGCCCGACAATTTGAAGGACCGCCGCTACTACCATCCGACGGATCAAGGAGTAGAAAAGAGAATTCGGGAAAGGTTAGACGAGATACGGAAGACCAAATCGAAAAAGTAAATTCGTTTGCCTGGTGAAAACGTTCACAATCAATTACTAACCACTGATCACTAGCCACCGATCTTCCTGTGCTCCTTCAATATGCACTTATCCATCACCACGAAAACCCCTGCCTGCCGCGCCTTTTCGGCTGCCTGTTCGTGAATCACGTCTTCCTGCATCCAGATCGCGGGAGCCTTCATCTGGATCGCCTGGTCCACCACCTCGGGCACGAACTCCGGACGCCGAAAGACGTTCACGATATCCACCTTCTCCGGCACGTCCAGCAGTGACGCGTAGGCCTTCTCGCCGAGCACGAACTCTTCCTGCGGATTGACGGGAATGATTCGATACCCCTGCTCCTGCATGTAGGCGGAAACCCCATAGCTGGCGCGCATCGGATTGCTCGACAGACCCACAACTGCAATGGTCTTCGAGCGCTGCAACACGTTCTTGATCTGTTCGATCTCAGTCATGTTCGGTCCAATTACTTCGTGCTCGATTTTTCTCTCCACAATTTCAATGCCACTTTCCGCAACGTATCCGCCACGTTTTTGTTCATCGACAGATTGCGCAAGTCCACGACCAGTAGATTCTTCATGAGTGGCAGTGCAACGTCCAGCGGACACCGCGGGTTCGACGTCAGCGCTCGCACCACCGGATACAGCTTCATGAACTTCCGCTTTCCGGCGATGCCGCGCAGCACGCTCTCCTGCACGTTCTTCATCGACGCGAACGTCTCCATCTCCTGGTCGGTCACCTTTGGTGACTCAAGCACCGCCGCCGACACCACCTTCGAGCCATCGCGAATCAGGATGTACCGCTCTTCGCGGCTTCCCTTCATCGCCAATTGCACGCGCTCGCCCACGGTCATCCGCGAAATACGCTGCAGTGGTGACATGCGCTTTGTGTCCACCGCCTCCTTAGGCTGGGCGTGCGTGTGTAGTTCTTTTTTCTCGTCCTCGGTCAGATCGGTAAGTTCGAATGATTTTGCCTGCTCAGCCGCGATTTCCGCCTGATGCTCATCCAGATACTTGGCCACATCCTCGTCGATCGCGAGAATGTCTTCGTCTGCTGTAGCCGAATCAGCCGCGCCCGGTTCGGCGCTCACCTTCGCTAACGATTCAGTTACTTGCACCTGGAACCGCGCTTCGAGTTCGTGATTAGCCAGCAATGCATCCAGAACCTGCCGGTTCCGCCGCACCCGTTCACTCGCCAGCAGCACCGCAAATACCTCCTGCGACTTTCCTTGTGCAAGTTCAATCAGGCTTTGCTGCGGCAGCGCAGGATTCTCAATGAGCAGCGGCAACGTCGCCGGACTGACGTTCTGCGGAGCCGCGAGATATTCCAGCACCGGCACTGGCGCCGTCGGATCGGCCGCGACCTCTTTCATCGCCGCCTGATCGAATCCCGCCAGCGACAAGCGCGCTTGCTCGCCGAACAGGTGATGACCGCTCAGATACACCAGAATTTCGACCATCTCCGAAGCCGGCAGCGATAACGCCCCGCGCGCCGCCGAGCGCATCACCGTGGCCGGCACCGCCGATTGCTTGATCAGGTCGATCATTCGCGACACGGATTCACGCTCCTGCCATCCACACCCGTTCGCTTTTCAAGCTTCTCAATCAACCGGTCGAGTTCGCGCAGCAATCGTTCGTGTCCGCGCGCGAATTCCCGGATCGGCCGCTTCTGTTCCGCGTAACGAAACGCGTCCACCAGCGACCGGTAGTACCACATCGTCCCATCTTTATGCCCGCGGAAGCGATGAAACACCGAGTCGCCGTGATCGATGTAATCCAGCAGAATCGTTCGCGCGTTATGAACTTTGTCGGCCAGCGAAACGATCCGTGTCTGCTCATCTACATCTTCCCGCAGGTGAGCGATGTACTTCGTCTTTCGCTCGCACCACGGAGTCCGGTTGTGCCCTGTAAAGTCATCGGTACAACCTTCCACGATGTGCGCGACGCGCTCGCCGAAACGCTCGCGAATCTTGTCCAGCGTCTCGTATCCACCCTGGTCCTCGACCGCGTCATGCAACAGAGCGGCGATCGCCATGTCCTCATCGCCGCCGGCCTCGATCACCAGCGAAGCCACGCCGAGCAAATGCGAGATGTAGGGAATTTCTTCCGGCCCCTTGCGTGTCTGCCGGGAATGCAGGGCGGCCGCAAATACCAGCGCATCGTTGAAGCGCTCGGTCAGCCGCGGATTGGCATTCGTATGAACCGTCATCTTTCTTCTACAAACCGGTTATGGACGCCGGTCGCCCTCGACCGGCTCAGCATCCGGTTTCACACCCACACTTCTCGCCTCTCAGCGCATCGACACCTTCTTTGGCGATAATCGGAACCATCACCAAGCCCGCCACCGGATCGGACCACCACCAGCCAACGGCGAAGTTCAGAGCCAATCCGCCCAGCAGGATCGCCGACAAGTACGCGCACAAATCGGTCTGTCGCGAGTCGGCGTGCATCGCGCCGCTGTTCAGTCCTTGCGCCACTCGGCGCTTGGCCCGTGCCAGCAACGGCATCACCGCTAATGATGCAACCGCCAGCACAATGCCAGGAACACTGTGTTCGGGAACTTCACGCTTCAGTAACGTTGACAGCGCCTCATACGCCACATAGGCCGCTAGTAGCAGAAAACTCACGCCCACGAGGCGAAGCGCAATCTGCTCTACCCGCTCCCGCCGATGCGCGTCGGCATCCGTCCGCAATCGCCAGATCAACACGGCACCCGACGAGCACTCGATCACCGAATCGATCCCGAACCCCACCAGCGCGATTGATCCCGCAATCGCTCCCGCAATCACCGCAATCACCGCCTCCAGTGAGTTCCACGTCAGAGTCAGATACTCCAGATGCAGACCACGGTGAACAAACGACTCACGAACCGGAATGGAAACCTCACTCGCCATACAAAACCCGCCAACCCAGTTACGAACGCCGGTCGCCCTCGACTTATATAACCGGGTATGAAGGCGTCGCCCTCGACCGGCCTGAGAACGCTACACCGCTACTCCTGCTCCGCCCTCGTCCCGTCTCATCCGCAGATACCCGCGAATGAACGGCTGCAGATCGCCGTCGAGCACGCGATCCACATCGCCAACTTCAACCTTGGTCCGATGATCCTTCACCATGCGATACGGCGCCAGCACGTACGAACGAATCTGCGATCCGAAATCGATATCGAGCTTCGAATCCTCGATCTTCTTCGTTTCGGCGCGCTTCTTCTCCATCTCGTACTCGTACAGCTTCGACCGCAGTACGCTCATCGCGCGTTCTTTATTCTTGTGCTGCGAGCGTTCGTTCTGACACGCCACAACAATTCCCGTCGGGATATGCGTTAACCGCACCGCCGAATCGGTGGTGTTCACGTGCTGCCCGCCTTTGCCGCCGGAGCGATAGGTGTCAATACGCAAATCTTCCGCCTTGATCACCACTTCAATCGACTCGTCGATTTCCGGCGACACAAACACGCTGGCAAATGACGTATGCCGGCGCTTCGCCTGATCGAACGGCGAAATTCGCACCAGCCGGTGTACGCCGATCTCGCTGGTTAGCAAACCATAGGCGTACTCGCCCGTTACCGAGAACGTCACCGACTTCAGCCCCGCCTCTTCACCCGGCTGGTAGTCGTAAACCGACGTGCCGAACCCCTGCCGCTCCGCCCAGCGCAGATACATGCGCAGCAGCATGTCGGCCCAGTCCTGCGACTCCGTTCCGCCGGCTCCGGGGTGAATCGTAACGATAGCGTTAAGCATATCGTTGGGCGCGGAGAGCAGCGTCTCGGTCTCGAGTTTTTCTACCAGCGCCGAAAGCGACCCCAGCTCTTTTTGCAGCTCGGAATCGACGCTTTCGCCCTCTTTCGCCAGTTCGAAGTAGGTCTCGATTTCCGACGACCGCCGTTCCAACTCGCCCTCGGTGTTCAGGACGTCGTCCAGCCGCTTGCGTTCGCGCATGAGCGTCTGCGAGCGCGCCTGGTCCGACCAGATCGCTGGATCGGCAATCTGCTTTTCGATTTCGTTTAGCTGTTCGCGGGCCTTGGAGGGGTCAAAGATACTCCCGCAGATCGCGGACTTTATCGCGAAGCGCGACGTATTGTTGCTCGAGTTCTTCGACCATGACTATGCCCTTACCGGTTGGATTTTGCGCGAAAATACCGCGCCAATCGTGATTATCGCACAGACCATCGTGCACATCCACGCGAACCAGTCGCCGTGCCGCGTGTAGAACGTGGTGCGGGTCACCACGCCATAAGGCACATTCACCGCCACGCGAACGTTACGCCGCGCCTGCTGTACGATGCGCCCAAATGGGTCGATGGATGCGGTAATTCCGGTGTTCGTCGAGCGCAGAATCCAGCGATCATTCTCGATCGCTCGCATGCGCGCCATCCGCAGCGACTGGAATGGCGCCGGGTTATCGCCGAACCATCCGTCATTCGAAATGTTCACCAGCAACGTAGCGCCGTTTGCCGCGAACTCGCGCACCTCGTCGGGGTAAGTCGATTCGTAGCAGATGAACGTTCCCAACTTATAGCTGTGTACCGGGAGAACGATGCGTTCCTCGCCGGGCAGAAAGTTGCCGACTTCCTTCACCAGCCGTTTCAGGTGGACCAGATCGAACAGCCCCTTCAGCGGCACGTACTCGCCAAACGGCACCAGGTGGATCTTGTCGTAACGCCCGAGCCAATCTCCATTCGGCGCCACCACCTGGGCCGAGTTGTAGATCATCCCGGAGTCGTGGCCGTGCGGCACGCCCAGGGTTCCCGCCAGCACATACGCGTGCGCCTGTTCTGCGATGAAGCTGAGCGCCTGGTGCACTCGCGCATCGGTCTCGAAGAAGGGCGCCGGAGATTCTGGCCACACGATCAAGTCCGGTAGTGGCTCTCCTGGCATCAGTTCGTTGGGCTGCACCACGCTGAGCTTTGCCAATTCCGCCAATGTCGTTTCAAAACTCTGCTGAGTCCATGGCTGGTCGAGTGGAAGATTCTGTTGCACCAGCCTCGCCGTCCCCAACATTGACGCCGGTGGTGGTTCAAAGTACCGCCCCGTCTCCAGAATTCCGCAGAGAAAGATTGTGCCCGCCAGCACCAGCGAACGTCTCCGCCGCGGACCGAGGAAAGCCGACGCGAACGCCGCGTTCACCAGCATGATCTCGAATGACAGCCCGAATGTTCCGGTCACTGTGGCGATCCGCGACAGGGCAAAGTTGTTCACCAGCGCTGTCCCAAGTAGATCCCACGGGAAACTCCAGATCTTCAGGCGATAAACAAACTCCATCGCCACCCAGAAGAACGGCGCAGCTACCAGCGCCTTCGTGCCCCACGATTTGCGGGAGGCCACCAGCGAAAGCAATCCCGCGAACAATGCCTCGGCCGAGCCCGCAGCCAGGCAAAACGCGATCATGATCAAGACAGCGACAAATCCACTGATCCCGCCGTAGTTGTGCATCACCTCGAAAACCCAGTAGCACGACCCGGCGTAATACACCACTCCGCTCGCCAGTCCCAGCAGGAATCCACGCTTGAATGCCGAACGTGATTGTCCTTCCCGCGCTATCCCGGCGCGTACCAGAGCAACCAGCAACGGTGCTAACGCAATCCAGCAGAGGAATGAAAAATCGGGAAGAGGAAAGACGGCGATCTGCAGCGCGCCCGAGATAACAGCCAGCAGCCATGGAATCCAGCTACGCGAGTTCGCCGAGGCGGCTACAGAACTGGGAACGGCAGTTGTCCCGTTAACACTCTTTAGTTCATTCTTTTCTCGGGTGGTTTGCATTTAAGATATGCGCCTATGAACTTCGCGATCACCATCGGCGTTCGCATCCTGGAAGTGCTGTTCTTCGCCGGATGGATTGGCTCGGCAGTGGTCATCCTGTGGAGCCTGATCGACTATATCCGAATCTTCATGGAAACGGACGAGACCATCCCCCAGTCGCCGACCGTCGTGCAGGAGCCGAAAACTCCTTGACCGATACAGCGTACAAGGCGGAACTAGCGGCCAAATAGCACCGAATGGGCTCAAACTTTCAATCCAATCCGCCGTCGAGCAACCGCGTGCCCATCGTCGTCGCCACGTCGGTGATGCTCACCTTCATTTCCTACTGGCGAGCTGCTGCCGTCATTCTAAATGACCTTGGCTCGTCCGCGTTTTACGCGGGAGGCATCGCCGAGCAGGCGGTTGGCAAGAGTGCTCCGTGGCTCATCGTTGCCGTGATGTTGTTCGCGTTCGCCGTGTGCGCGGTCTACGTCGAAAGTTGCTCGATGTTCGTCCGCGGCGGTGTTTACCGGATTGTTAAAGAGGCGATTGGCGGCAAACTGGCCAAGGCCGCGGTCTCGGCCCTGATGTTCGACTACGTCTTGACTGGCCCCATATCCGGCGTTTCGGCCGGACAATACATTTCCGGCCTGCTGAACGAACTACTCGCCTACTCGGATAGTGTGGGCCTGTTGCCGCGTGCGGTGCATTCCGCGTTTCATGGCACGCCGCACATTTCCGACTCCTGGCTCTCCGTCGCCCTCGCCGCCGGCGTCACCATTTATTACTGGTGGCAGAACATCAAGGGCATCGAAGAATCGAGCGAAAAGGCGCTCCGGGTCATGCAGATTACCACCGTGATGGTGGTGATCCTTTTGGGTTGGTCGGCGCTCACCTTGGTCGCGCGCCCCGGATGGCATCTGCCGCCGTGGCCGATTCCGCAGAACTTCCACTTCACGCCCGAGTCGCTCGGTTTCCTGAAGGGGCACACTTTCTGGAAATGGTTCCCGCTTTTCGGAATCATGATGGCCTTCGGCCACTCGGTGCTGGCGATGAGCGGCGAGGAGAGCCTCGCCCAGGTCTATCGTGAGATCGCTCACCCCAAACTGACGAACCTGAAGAAGACGGCGTTCATTATCGCCGCCTACAGCTTCATCTTCACCGGCCTGGTTTCGCTGTTGGCGGTGATGCTGATCCCCGACTCCGTCCGCGTTCCAGTTTACAAAGACAACCTGATCGCCGGACTCGCCATGTACCTGGTGGGTCCGCAACTGTTGCGGATCCTGTTCCGCGCATTCGTGGTGGTGGTCGGATTCCTGATCCTGTCCGGAGCGATCAACACCGCGATCGTTGGTTCCAACGGCGTGCTGAATCGCGTTTCGGAAGACGGCGTTCTCACCGACTGGTTCCGCAAGCCCCATAAGCGATTTGGCACCAGCTACCGCATCATCAACCTGGTGGTCATCATGCAGTTGGTGATCATCTTCATCAGCCGCGGCGATGTTTATCTGTTGGGCGAAGCGTATGCGTTTGGTGTTATCTGGAGCTTTTCGCTCAACAGCATCTCCATGCTGGTGCTGCGGTTCCGCTTCAAGGGCGAGCGCGGATGGAAACTGCCACCGAATATTCGAATCGGGAACGTCGAACTTCCGGTCGGACTGGCCTCTGTCTGTTTCGTGCTCTGCAGCACAGCAATCGTCAACCTGTTCACGAAATCCGTTGCAACGGTCAGCGGCGTCATCTTCTCGGGAATTTTCTTTGGCCTGTTTACCGTCTCCGAGCACATCAACCGGCGCAAACATGCCGCTGTCGCCAAGGATATGCAGGAGCACTTCCAGCTCGTGCATCGCGATACGGTTCACACCAACACCGTTGGAGTCCGGCCGGCGAATGTGCTGGTGCCGATCCGCGACTACAACGCGATGTTTCACCTGCTGTGGGCGCTCGAGCATATCAAGACCGAAGAGCAGGATCTCGTCGTCATGTCGGCGCGCGTGACGCGCATGTCGATGGCGGGCTTCGATCTCCAGCAGGAACAGATCTTCAGCGACTACGAGCAGCGGCTGTTCACCCGCGCGGTACAAATCGCTGAGAAAGCCGGCAAGCACATCTCCCTGCTGGTGGTACCCGCGAGCGATCCGTGGTCGGCCATTGTGCAGACGGCAAATCAGTTGCAGTCATCGGCCGTTGTAGTCGGCCTGTCGAGCCGTATGAGTTCTCAGGACCAGGCGCTCATGCTGGGCCGCGCATGGGAATCCGCACCTGAACCCAAGCGCCAGTTTGTCTTACAGGTCGTCCGGCCTGACAAGGAGGTCGATACCTTCCGCATCGGTCCCCACGCTCCAACGATGAAGAGCGAAGACGTTCACCTCGTCCACCGTCTTTGGCTCAATATCACCAAGGAACGTGGTATGGATAAGATCCACCACTCCGATGTCGTCACGGTCGCGCTAACGCGTTTCGCCCGCGAGTACGCCGGACGCGAGCACTCCGAAATTTTGCGTGAATTGAAGAAGCTGCACGGAAAAGATGGCGGACCTGCTGTGCCCGAACCTCCGCCGCTTGGCGCGGAACCGCCTTCGCCCGACGAAGACGAAACAAGGAACCGGCGCGCCCATCGCCCCGAAACCGATCGCCCGTTCTAACGCTCCAGATGTTGTCTTCACGCGCGCCGGATTCGGCTGACTCCTAACTCCTAACTCCTAACTCCTTCTTTCGATACCGATTAAACTCGTGATCCCCCACCCGCCGGCAACTCAGCCACGTCCACCGCGTCATGGTTTCGCGCGTGAATCCCTGCCCGGCAAATGTCGTCGGCCGTATCCTCGTCTTATCGAACTCCGTCATTTCCTGCTCTGACGGCGCCATTTGTCCGACTTCGACCGGAGCAACGGTCACGAACTTTTCGTCGATCAGTCCTGCCCGCGCCATCGATCCGTACAGTGTCGGCCCACCCTCGCACAGCAGGTATCGCACTCCTAGCTCCTGATGAATTTTCCGGACCGCCACCTTCAGGTCCAGTCGCGGCCACTCTCCGGCTTCGATAATCTTCACCGTCGGATGCTTCCGGGCACGCAGCCGGTCGGCGCCCGACCGCGTGGTGACGACGTAAGCATCGACCAGTTCCCCGTCGAACACCCGATACTCCGCTAACTGTATGGTAGCCGAGTTTGTAACGAAGATGTTCTTCTGCCGTCCGTGCCCCAATCGTTCACGGAGCTTTAGCATCTCCGCGTCGGCGATCTTGAACACCGGACCACGCCCGTGACTTCCCATGTAGAAGCGCTCTTCCACCAGGCTATTGATTCCGATGATCACGGCATCGGCATGTGCACGCAGCGCGTCCATCAGCCAACGGTCTTCCTCCGACTGCGCAATCGTACCGCCCGATCCATGTTTGCCGCGCAGAGAGGTGATCCCGTCCAACGACTGTACAAAATTCGAATAGATCCACGGCCGATCGGCCGGCGGCGCCGGAAACGACAGTCGTCCATAACTGGCAAGCGCGGAATCTTCCACTCCGCCTGGTTCACTATGGTCGAAAAGGACCTCAAAGTTGTGCATTCGTCGTCTAGCCCTTGTCTCTCAATCCCGCCCAGACTATCCTTTTTTTAGTCTGCGCGAGCACATTCGTTCTCGCGGTAGCGTGCGTGGGGCACGCCAGATCGACTCTTTACCCTAGCACGTCGTTTGCTTCGGAGGAATTCTTGGCGCACGCGCTCCGTACCACCGTCGATGACTTCATCCACGGGCTCACCTCGTTCGAGCGCGATCTTATCTCGAAGGATCTCGTCGCGCGCTACTGCAATGCGACCCGCCTCTCCGCCGACGCCCTGAAGCCCTACACGTTCTTCCGGGACAACACGTACACCCGCAATCTGCTGTATCGCGACGATCTCTTCGAGGTCATGGTGATTTGCTGGGGCGCTGGGCAGAAGACCACTATTCACACCCACAACGGCCAGCTCGGCTGGATGGACGTCCCACAGGGCGAAGTGCTCGTCCACAACTATCAATATCTGGCTTGTAACGCGCCTGAGAATCAGAACGTGGTCGGCATCGATTGCACCGGCGGGGCAAGCGAAATCCATCTTCTGCGGAAAGGCACGATGTCATGCCACGAGGATGGCCCCATCTACACCGTCGACAAGCTCCATACCATCCACCAGATCGAAAATCCCGGCTCGGCCCGTGCCGGAGCCTTGAGCCTTCACGTCTATTCGAAGCCTATCGATTCCTGCATCGCCTTCGACCTCGAACACCAGCGATGTTACCGACGCTCGTTGGCCTACTACAGCCGCAACGGCAAGATCGAGGCACATCCCACCGAACCGCCCGCGAAATCCTTCAGCCTGCCAATTCTGAAATAAGCCGGCCCGGAATAATTCATCTCAATCCATCGGCTTCGCAAGCGTTACTGACATCGCGCGCGCTTGTTCGATTTGATCGTCGGTCAGTTCGGTCCTGAGTTTCTCAAGTCTGGCAACGGCCTCCGGGTTATTGCTCTTCGCGGCCAACAAAGTCCATGCATAGGCTTTGACCAGATCACGTGTAACTCCGCGGCCTCTCTGATACATCTGCGCCAGCGATAACTGTGCTGTCGGATACGACCTCCGCGCTGACATCACGTAATAGTTGACCGCGTGGTAGTAATCCTTTGAAACTCCCTTGCCTTTCTCGTACATAAGTCCCAACCGATGTTGCGCAACGTAATTCCCCTGATCTGCGGCAGTCGTGAAATTTCGGAACGCCACACCGTAGTCCTTCTGCACCCCGCGGCCTTTCAGATAAAGATCTCCCAGATGAGTCGCGCCCCAGCCGTCGCTTCGTTCTGCCGCTCGCCGATAGAAATACTCCGCGAGGCCATAATCATGCGGCACACCTTCGCCGCGCTCGTAGAGCACACCCAGCATGTCAATCGCGCGTGCATTGCCACCCTCTTGCGCCTGTCGAAATAGCTTGGCTGCCTGATGCGCATCCTTCGGCACGCCCTGACCGCTCAGGTACAGGAAGCCCAGGAACAGTTCGGCCGTCGGCACGTTGTCAGCCGCCAGTTTTGACTCGATCTGGTACGCCTTATCCCAATCCACGGCCACGCCATGCCCGAGCCAGTACATGCTTCCGACCCATGCCTGCGCCTCTGGAGAACCTGCATCGGCTGCAGCCTGGAACCATCGCAAGGCTTGCGAATAGCTTCCTTTTGTGACCAGCCCCCGGTTGTAAGCCAATCCTACCTGTAACTGCGCGGTTACATCTCCCGATATCGCGGCATTCAGCTCGTTCTGGAAGTCGTCGGCGGTGGCAATCGTCTGCGCCCATGCGGACTCGCCACACAAAAGCAGAAATGCCATCAATGCACCCGCGATAAGCCGTTGACCATTGCGCCTGCTCATCTTGTCCTCCCCGTATCACCGGTTTGCGCTTGCCGGAAGCGCCGGCAACCGATCTCGCATCAGTCTGTCGATCTTCACCTGGGGACGTACACCAGTATGGGCCAGATCGTCTGTCCCCCAGTCCCATCCATCACCCGTTCCCCAATCGCCTCCGTCTCCCCAATCACCACCATCGCCCCAGTCACCACCGTCTCCCGATCCCCAGTCACCTCCGTCGCCGGTTCCCCAATCCCCGCCATTACCGTTATCTCCGGTATCCACCCCATCTCCGCCGCACGTCACCGGATCGCAGCCACCTTCCCCGAGGCCCCCGCCATCACACGCAGAAGGATCGTAGCCGCCGCAACCCGCATCACAGCTATCCGAGCAATTGCCGATCCCGCCCGTGTCGACGGTTCCTGACCCGCCTGTACCCGAGCTACTACCGCTTTCCCCGCAGAGCGATGGCGAGTAGCTTGAACACGCAGCGTTACAAACGTCAACGCACGTCAAAGTCTGGTCGACATATCCGTTCCCCGCTCCGCCGCCGCGCGCTCCCGCGCCGCATCCCGCTACGGAGATACCGAACAACAGAGCCGATGCAATCAGGAATGTGATTTCCGGCGAACGAAGGGATCTTTCCGAAACAGCGCGCAAGAACTGCCGCGAACGATTTCCTGCGGCCATGCTGGCCTCCCGGAGAAGCTGGCGCTTCCCGCAACAGACTGCCTGCACGACAAACTACTCCCGCTCGACTCCGTGAGAGGTCAAGATACCGTGAAGATTTGTTAAGGATCAGTAACGCCGGAGGGAAGAACAGGCTACGGGTGCCCGGTCCTTTCCTTCCTTTGGAAAGGGCCGGAACTACTGTTAATTTCCTGGCTCGCTGGCCATCTTGGCCGCGACCTTGATCCCGCTCAGCCCGCCGACATACTTCGAGATGCCTTTATACAGCGACTCTGCAATCTTCTGCCGGTAGTCGGAAGTCTCCAGCTTTTTCTCGTCGGTCGGGTTCGAGATGAACGAAATCTCCGCCAGAATCGACGGCATGTTGGCGCCGATCAGCACAATGAATGGAGCTTTCTTTACGCCACGATCGCGAATCGCCGGCGCTTTCGCCGCCAATCCACCATGCAGCGACTGCTGGATATCGACCGCCAGTTCGCGCGATTCCTCGATCTTCTCCTTCATCGCGATCTTCTTCACCAGGTCCTGCAGTTCGTGGATCGACTTCTCGGACACGGCGTTTTCGCGTGCCGCCACTTCCAGCGCATCGCGTGACGAAGTGAAGTTCAGATAGTAGGTCTCGACTCCTCGCGCCGATGGATCATCGCTCGAATTCGCGTGAATCGAAATAAACAGGTCAGCCTGCTGCTGGTTGGCAATCGCCGTCCGCGTCTCCAGCGGAATGAACGTATCGTCGTCACGCGTATAAACAACTTCCGCGCCCAGCCGGTCTTCCAGCAGTCTTCCCAGCTTCAGCGCAACGTCCAGGACAACGTCTTTCTCGCGTATTCCGTGCGGACCAATCGTGCCCGTGTCGTGTCCGCCGTGACCGGCATCGATCACGATGCGTCCAATTTTCAGCCCCAGCGCGCGGATCAGCGAACGATCTCCATCGCTGGTGGGCTGCGCTTCGTGAACTTTGGCAACGCTCAGCTTGTCCGGCGCGGAACGCTTCTTCCCGCGCACGCGGACCGGCGGCTCGTCCTTCACTTCGGGTTTGGGCGGAGGTGTCAACTTCGCCATCACCTCGGTGGCCGGTTCATCGGCTTCGACGATCTTTTTCACCGGTTCCGACGGCTTCGACTCAATCACCGCCGGTTTCACTTCCGCCACGGTCTTTACCGTATCGACTGCCGTATCTGTTTTTGCCAATTCCGTCGATTTTGCCGCCGTCTTGGCCTCAACTCGTTCTTCAACCTTCTTCGCGGACGCTACGGTTTTTGCAACATCAGTCTTTGCAGTATCCGTCTTCGAAACGTCAGCCTTGGGGACCTCCGCCTTCGCGGGCTGGACTTTCGCCACTTCCGCAGGCTTCGGCGATTCCTTCGTTACCGGCGCCGTCTTGTTTTTCGCCAGCAGTGTTGCCGGCTTCTTGCCGTGAATGTCGATCACAAGCCGGTACGGATTCGGCAGCAGGAACGCCGAATATTCCGATACGTCATCCGCGACTTCCAGCACCACGCGGGTCAGCCCCGGAGCGAACTGAGCGATGCGAATCTTTTTTAGATATCCGTCTTCAACTTCGAACTCTTTGCCTTGGAGTACTGACGACAGCCGCGTGTCCTTCAGATCGAAGTAAATGCGATTCGGATGTGCGATCCGGTCCGAACTGTACTTGACCTCATCCTCGAGATCGACGGCAATGCGCGTGTAGTCCGGCGTGGACCAATGCCGTACACCGGTAACCATCGATCTTCCATGGCGCTCGCCCGAACCGTCATCGTTCAGGTCCACCTTCTTCAGGTCGCCCGCTTTCACTTCGGCCGACTTCAAATCCGGCTTGCTCGTCTCGGCAACTTTGGCGGCAGCGTCTTTTACCGCCGGTTTCTCGACTGTCTTCGCCGCACGCTCCGCATTTCCTTTCTTCTTCGCTTGCGCGGTCGCCGGTTCGTCGATCTCCTTCAGCGCCAGCTTCGCGTCATCCGCTTCCTCGCTGTTGGGATAGCGCTTCAGGAACTCCTGCAGAGTCTCTTTCGCTTTATCGTTGTCGTTAAGATCGTCTTTATAGATCTGCGCGATTGTGAACAGCGCCTGCACCCGGTACTTGCTGCCCGGATATTCCTTCCGCAGGAACTCGAACTGCCCAATGGCTTCTTCCAGAAGATGCTTGTCGTGGAATGCGCGAGCTTGTTCCAGCAGCAGTTCGCCGACCGCGTTTACCGCCGGATCGGCTTTTACCGAAGTAGGCGCAATGTAGTAAACCTTGCGATAAGCATCGATCACGCGCGCGTAGTCGCGTTCTTTCTTCTGCGCCACCGGACGCCCATCGAGTTCCGTGCGCATCTGTTCCGCGGTGTCGAAGTACGTATGCGCAAGTTGTTTCTTCTGCGCAACGCTGCGCTTCGCGAACGCAGGCGTCACCGCCACACTCAGCAGCGCTAACGCGCAGAGCGCAAACCTCCACCGCCGTGAATGCGGCGAACCCATAGCAACCTTAGATGCGAGTTTCTCCTGGCCCGAGAACCTGCTCATTCCGTGTTGGAAATCCTGAGTACCCCGTTAGGATCCCGCGTAACCCGGATTGGAGCCGACGTGGTGGCAAATATCCGTGAACCCTTGCTATAGCCGTAAATGTCGGTAATCTTCTTCACGTAGTTGCGCGTTTCCGTGTACGGCGGAATGCCGTTGTTTCGCGCCACTGCTCCTTCGCCGGCGTTATACGCCGCCAGCGATAGTTGCACATCGCCGTTATAGTTCTGTAATAGCGATTTCAGGTGACGCACGCCCGCGTCGACATTCTGGGCCGGATCGAACGGATTCGTCACGCTGAGCTGTTTCGCGGTCTGGGGCATGAGCTGCATCAGCCCCATGGCTCCCGTGCGGGAAACGGCGCGCGTATTGAAGTTCGATTCCACCTTGATGACGGCGCGTACGAGGTTCGCATCAACGCCATGGCGTTGCGCGGCCTCTTCGATGGCTTTGTCGATCGCTGCTGAAGATACCTGGTAACCGCTCGCCAGTTCGCGGTAGTTCGGGTTCACCGAAACTGCCTTCCTGGTTCGCGGCTGCGCGTTCACATAGCTGGTAACTTCGGCCGCGGCGTTCCGGGCGGCATACATCACCCCCGGAGGCGGCGTAGGCACGGGTTTCCAGCGATGCTCCGTGTTGCTCCAGTACATCAGCCGGGCCGGATTTCGTCTGGGCGTTTCCCCGGCGACCGCCTGCCCTTTTGTAGATTCCGTGTTGACGTAGATCTTCCTGCCGTTCTCCTGAACGGTAGTAATCCCGTCGGCGGCCTGCATCGACACTGCCATCGTGAGCAAAAATGAAACGACCAACGTGAGGAAGAAAGAGGTGCAGAGAATGACGCTGTTCACACGCGATGGTTGGTTCGCAACTTGTCGCCCAAAAAACATGACCCGACCTCATAGGCGCACCAACCTGGGTAAACCGTGCGCGGTTTAACAGCACCGTTTAAGAAAAAGCAACCACCAGAGTATGGGGATTATAAGCCGGTTCTTTCACCAGCAGCAATGCCACAAACCCCGGGGAACCTCCTAAGTACCGCCCTAAAAACCCGCTAAAAACCGGCTTTCCCCGGATCGATTCACCCCGCCGCGCACGAAGGTTCAGGCCCCTCCGGAAGTGCGTCCAAATTCCCACTAAGGTCCTTTTTATCCCTGCAGTTAACGATTTTGAGCAACCGCCATCCCTCTTTAGCCTCATCCTATGAGTTATTCGTAGCGTCAAGAAGCGTCACTGTAGCTCAGCTCCACTCATTGGCACCTATGTTGCTAGGAGATCTGCGTTCATTTCGTCGGTTAGCCCCCGCTTTTACCTTGGGGAGTAATGTCTTCTGCTGGGAATGTACCCTTTGCCACAAGTTGTTCATGCACTTTCCCTACGACGCGCCACCTAGCCCTGAGCAGATGGCAGAGATCGTGGCGGAATTTGACCATCACGACTGCGCCATTCAGTTGGCTGTCTCGCGCGATCGCCTTAAACGTGCACTTTCGAGCTAGGACTCTTGCCCTAAGACTCTCTCCCGTCACGTGGCAACCAGTCTTACTGTCAGTTAAACTCTTGTTAGTATTAGGAACCAGGACACAATGCAGTCCACTGCTTCGAAAAAGGGCTCTACATCGCGTGTCTCTGGACTGCTCGCATCGCTCGATTTGATCGCCAAAGCGTCGGCCGAACTGCTCTGCTCCTCTTCGAATCTGGAGTCGATTCTGCCGGCGATTCTCGAGATTGCGCAGTCTCTAATTGCCGCAGATGGTTACGCGGTTTGGCGAATCGACGAGTCGGGTGCATGGTCGATCCTTGCCTCGGCCGGTCTTTCCCAGTCGTACGCCGAAACCGTTGTTGCGAATGCTGACATAGGTAAGGTGTCTTTCCCCACCTCTACGGTCTTCATTCCCAACGTCTTCGAATCGGAGCTGTTAACCACACGCTCCAGGTTTCATGCCGCCGAACACATCCAGTCTCTGCTGCTTGCGCCCCTTTTAGCCGGGTCTAACGTTATCGGTACGCTGGTGTTTTATTTCCGCTCGCGGCACGAGTGCACCGAAGACGAAATGCATCTCGCCACGGCGCTCGCGAATCTCACCTCGTCCGCGTTCGCGTTCTCCGCGTTGCAGTTGGAGCAGGAGCGCAATCGCCGCCGCTCCGAGTTTCTTGCGGAAGCATCTGCTGTGCTCTCATCGTCGCTCGACTACGAGGTCACGCTGAAGGCCGTGGCCCAACTCGCTGTGCCTCAGATTGCCGACTGGTGTGCGATTGACATCTACGAGAATGACGTATTGCAGCGGGTCAGCGTAGCTCACGCCGACCCTTCAAAGCTGCATCTTGCGCACGAGTATCGCCGGCTTTATCCGCCGGACCTGGAATCGCCGACTGGGCTCGGCTATGTCCTGCGCACGGGAAAACCGCAGTTCTGGCCGCACGTCAGCGACGAAGCGCTCAAAGCGAACGCCTACGATGAGCGGCACCTCGAGATCTTGCGCACGCTCGGGCTCCAGTCGTTCCTCATTGTTGCGTTACAGGCTCGTGGCCGCATTCTTGGAGCGTTTACGTTGGTCACGGCGAATCGCGACCTCAACGAAACGGATTTCAAACTCGCCGAAGACCTTGCTCGTCGCGCCGCCATGGCCATCGAGAACTCCAGCCTCTTTACCGCGCTCGAACAAAGTGAGCGCAAGTTCCGGACCCTGGCCGATACCATCCCCAGCGCGATTTACATCCACGACGGCACGCGCCCCGTGTACGTCAATAAAGCGGCGGAAGAACTCAGTGGTTACACCGCCGCCGAGTTGCAGAACGTCCCCATCTACGATCTCGTCCATCCCGACCACCGCGAATTTGTCAGAGAACGCGCCGCTGCTCGTCTCCGCGGTGAAGCGGTTCCTTCGCGTTACGAGTTCAAGGGCTTGCGCAAGGACGGCGCCTTCCGCTGGCTCGACTTTGCCGGCGCCATGGTCGATTTCGCCGGAAGCCCCGCGTTGCTCGCGACTGCCTTCGACATCACCGAACGCAAGCTTGCGGAAGGGCAAGTGGAACGCAGCGAGAAGGAGTTGCGTCTCCTTACCGACATCCTTCCCGCACTCGTCTCCTACGTCGATGCCGAGGAAAAACTGCTGCGCGTGAACCAGCCCTTCGAGCAGTGGTTCGGCCATCCCAAGGCGTACTTCGTGGGACGCACCTTGCGCGAAATTACCGGCCCCAATTACCACAACATCGAGAGCCATGTGAAACAGGTGCTGCGGGGAGAATTCGTGCAGTTTGAAACGAACAATGTTTACGCCGACGGGCCTCGCCACGTGCTTGTCACTTACGTGCCCGATTTCGACGCCGCGCGGCGTGTCCGCGGATTCGCCGCTCTCGTACAGGACATGACGGATCGCCGCTTCGCCGAGGACGCGCTACGGAAGTCCGAAAAACTCGCTGCTGTCGGACGCCTGGCAGCCAGCATCTCGCACGAAATCAACAATCCGCTCGAGTCGGTGACCAATCTCGTGTTCCTGGCAAAGAACGCCCCCGAGATCACCGACAGAACACGATCTTTCCTGTCCACTGCGGAGCGCGAATTGGCTCGCGTCAGCCAGATCGCCACGCAGACGCTGCGCTTCTACCGGCAGTCGAGCCGCCCCACGCGGATCGACCTGCGCGAAACCGTGGACTCGGTCGTTGGCCTCTACGAAGGGCGAATCACCAACGCTCAACTGGAGGTTTGCCGCGAGTATCACGATCAGCCCTGTGTTGTTTACGGGCTTGAGGGAGAACTGCGCCAGGTGATGGCCAATCTGCTCGGCAACGCCATTGATGCCACGCCCGCCGGCGGGCGCATCCGGTTGCGCATTACCCCAACTGAACTACACGCTGAACCCGCGGTCCGGGTGACGATCGCCGATACCGGCCTGGGCATCGAGCCTGCCTTGCGCGCCCGTATCTTTGAACCCTTCTTCACCACGAAAGCGACCACCGGCACCGGCTTGGGCCTGTGGATCACCCGGGAGATTATCGCCAAACATCGTGGAACCATCCGCGTGCGCAGCCGCCAGGGCTCCGATCATCACGGAACTGTCTTCAGTTTTACTGTGCCGGCAAATTTCCTGGAGTTAACCGAACAGTCAGCCTAGATCAAGTGATCCCGGCTGCCACTTTCCGCTTGTTGAAAAGATGGCTTCGATTCAGTTCTTGGGCGCGGCCAGGGCGATAGCTGGGAATATGGTTTCCAACTGTCGTGCCAGCCAATGCTGAAGATCGGATTTCGATTCGTTGCTCAGGTTGAGGAAACGGACACCAGCGCGGCCATTTTCTTTTGTCCACTGCACCTGGCAACGTGACGCGAGCTCGATGCTCGATTTGGGAAGGCGTATCTGGGCTTCGATGAATTCTCCCTGGCGCAGGGAGACGGGCGAGTCGAAGCAGAAACCGCCTTCACTGATATTCACCAGCTTGGCCTTCCATGCGGTTTCCGTGCTGCGGTGAGCGATGAATTCCGTGTCGATGGGACAACGAAAATAACGCCGCTGCTCGCGCACAATCATGCCGTAGGCAGCCCGGAGTACGCGGTCGAGCGCCGTCTGCATCAGGGAAACCTGAACCGTGAACTGAGCGCCGCAAACGAACGCCTGGGCCGATTGAATATCGCTGCGGGTCACGGCGATGACAACGGCCGTGCGGCTCGACGTATTCGCCCGGAGTTCCTGGATCAGTGGAATGGTTTGACCGGTGATGTCGCAATCCACGATGAAGACTTCATATCTGTTCCGGGCTAATTTGCGTTGAAAATCGAGTAGCGTGCTGCAAGTTTCACTGGAGATGGAGAAGTTCCGAAGCGAGTTGGAAGCGGTCTGTTGAATGGACGGATTCTGGGTGACGACCAGGCCTTTGTTGGCCAGAGCCAACGCTTGCGATGCTACTTCAACGGTTTCCTGGATCCCCAACATGGAATGTTTGTCCCCACGGCGCTTCAGATATTTCCAGTTGACAGATGCACGCCAAAGACCACACGTATGTCATTGAATCCAAGGGGCTACATGCCTGAAAAACATCTGTAGTCCGGAATTTTTGTCTGAATTGTGGACGGAATTTGTCACTAGGGGAGGTCGCGGGTGGTCGTAAGGCCATAGGTCTTGATCTTCTGGTAAAGCGAACTGCGCGGAATTCCGAGACGTTCTGCCGCTTTTGGGACGCGACCATGCTCTTCCCGCAGGACTTCCGCGATCATGGCTTTTTCCATTTCGAGCAACGTCATGCCGGCAACCGAGCCGCTGAGGTTTTTAGGCGGGGCTTCGAACTGAAGATGAACGGTGTCCACTTCCGGAGCGTCGGAAAGAAGCACCGCCCTCTCCAGCACATTGCGTAATTCACGGATGTTCCCTGGCCAACTGTAAGCGTAGAGCTGAGCCATCGCCCGGTCCGTCAATTTCAGCTTGGGCCGGCCCATGTCCGCGGCAGTGCGGGTGAGCAGCAACTGGCTGAGCACCGGAATGTCTTCACGACGCTCGCGCAGTGGCGGAATGCGCAGCGGCACGGTGTTGATGCGGAAGTACAGATCGGAGCGAAACTTCTTTTCCTGCACGAGCTCGGACAAATCCTGGTGAGTGGCGGCGATCAGGCGGACATCGATGGTGCGTTCGCGAAGTTCGCCGATGCGGCGCAGTTGCTTCTCATCCAGAACCTTCAGCAGCTTCGGCTGGATCTGCAGGTCCATGTCGCCGATTTCGTCGAGGAAAATCGTGCCCTTATGCGCGACCTCGAAAAGGCCGAGCTTGGAATTAACTGCGCCGGTAAACGATCCCTTCTCAAATCCAAAAAGTTCGGACTCCACGAGTTCGCGGCTGAATGTTGAGCAATTGAAGTCCACGAAAGGACCTAGGTGGCGCGGACCGTTGGAATGCAGCCATCTTGCGAGTACTGTCTTGCCGGTGCCGGTCTCGCCATGGATGAGAATGGGAGAGTCGGATTGCCGCAGACGTTGGGCCTGATCGGCCAGTTTGGCAACTGCCGCGCTGTTTCCAATGAACGGATTGTAAGCGCGACGGTCCCGTTGAACGTTGTTGGCTCGCTGATTGCGCCGGGTGTTTTGGGACTCCAGTGCCCGCTGTAACAGAAGCGTTAGAGCCGAGAGTTCGACGGGCTTGGTAAGGAAGTTTTCGGCGCCCTTCTTGATGGCTTCGACGGCGAGTTCGATGCTGCCATACGCAGTCAGGATGATCACCGGCAGCATGGGATCAAGCTGCTTCAGGTGATCCATTAACTGCAAAGCGTTGCCGTCCCCCAACGAGTAGTCGAGGACAGCGGCATCGGGGCTGAATTGGGTAAGCGCCTGAATTGCGGAGCGAACCCCATCGCACTCGATCACGTCAAAGTTTTTGGTGTTAAGGTACTCGCCGACTGCCTTGCGTAATGCCGACTCATCCTCAACAAGAAGGATCTTGGCAACGCCCACTTCTTACTCTTTCTCCACCCTGATAGAAGCATACAATAGAAACATATAACTTAGCCGCCAGTATCACGCCTGCAAACACCGCAAAAGACTTACCTGGTAAGGAATTTCGAGAGCCCCTGATGCAAAGCACTCATCCCGCCCGTGATTCAGACGGTTTTCAATAAGTAGGTACCGAAAGTGTTAGCACTCAGCAACAGATTGGCATTCGCCTTGCAGTGAATGTTGGAAAATCGGTATCTCAAACTTATGAATACAAATGAGCAAGTGGGTTCCGTAGAGCCCACTGCAGCGGCAATTCTGCCTGTTTCAGAGCGTGAAGAGCCGAAATCGGGCTCCAACTCTGTTGCGATCCTCGTCATTGAGGATTGCGAGGCTGATGCCTGTCTCATTCTGAAGCATCTTCAAGCGAATTATTACGTCTCGTATTGCGACGTTATTCGGTCGCAAGGAGAACTGGAAAAGGTGCTCCGGGCCCGGCATTACGACCTGATTGTTTGCGATTACGTTCTCAGCGATGGAAATGCGATCCAGGCGCTGAAAGTGGCAAAGGCCGCTTGCTTTGACGGTGTGTTCATCGTGGTCAGCGGAAGTGTCGGGGAAGAGGTCGCGGTAGAGTGCATCAAAAGCGGCGCTCACGAATTCCTTCGTAAGATCCACATGCCGAGGCTGCCCCTCGTCGCGGCACAAGCGTTTTACATGAAGGAACAACAAAGGCGGGCAGCGAAAGCCGAACGCGACGTTCGCTTCGCCGAGCAGCGATTCCGGGCGCTGGTCGAGAACAGCGCCGATTGCGTTGACATCATCGATACGGAAGGCCGGATGGTCTGGATCAGTCCATCCTGCTATCGCATTCTTGGGTATTACCCTGAAGAATTGATTGGGCAATCGGCCTGGGACTTGATTGATGCCGCGGACATTCCGCGGTCGGAAGAGAAGTTGCGCCGGTGCATCGAGACCGGAGAGCCGTCGCAGGCCGAGGTGCGGCTGCGGAAAAAGGATGGCTCGTGGATCTACGTCGAGGTCGTTGCCACGTGCCACACTTCCAATCCGGCTATCTCCGGAGTCGTCTGTAACTTTCGCGATATTACGGAGAGAAAGCGAACCGAGCAGGCCTTACTGGAAAGCGAGCGGCAGTTGCGCGCGCTGTTCGATGCAGCGCTGGACGCGATCCTCATCGTAGATGACGAGTTGTGCGTGCTGGAGGCTAACCGGCGCGCCTGCGAGCTATTCGCGGAGACTCCGCTGGTCGGCCGGAACTTGAAGAAATTCTGCGGAGACGAAATGGTCGGCGCAACCTTGTGCCGGAAGCTGAGCACCGAAAGGGTCTTCCGCAACGAGATCACTATCCAGACGCAGGACGGGTCGAAACGCCTGCTGGAAGCTTCGGTAACGGCGCAATTCCTCGAGGGAAAGCACCTGTGCTTCTTCCGCGACATCACCGAAGACCGGGAACGGGAAGAGCAACTCCGGCATGCATCGAAGCTGGAGGCGATTGGACGCCTGGCTGGTGGAGTTTCCCACGACTTCAATAATCTGCTGATGGTGATTACAAGTTACTCGGAACTCGCCACCACGCTGACAGAGAACTCCCCCAAACTCACGGGGTACCTGGAGGAGATTCAGAGCGCGTCGCGGCGCGCATCCGAACTTACCCGGCAACTACTGGCGTTCAGCCGCAAGCAGGTACTCGCGCCAACATTGCTGGATTTCAATACAGTGCTGGAAAATGCGCTGAAAATGTTGAAGCGCCTGATCGGCGAGGACATACAACTCGTGCTCGACTTGAGCCGGGATCTTCGTCCGATCCTGGCAGACCCGGTGCAGATCGAGCAGGTAATCGTGAACCTTGCCGTGAATGCCCGCGACGCGATGTCCAATGGCGGGACGCTGCACATCCAGACGGCAAATCTGACCGTGGCTCCCTCCGGCAAACGCATGCCGCAAGGAGCGCTGAACCGTATTCCTCCGGGAGAGTATGTCTTTATCGAAGTGCGGGATACCGGAGAGGGAATCCCGAAAGACATTCAGACCAAGATTTTCGAGCCGTTCTTCACCACGAAAGCCGGTTACGGAACCGGACTGGGCCTGGCAACCGTGTACGGCATTGTGAAGCAAAGCCGCGGATTTATCCGCCTGGACAGCGATCACGGACAAGGCACGAAGTTCAGAATCTATTTTCCGGCGGCTAAAGCCAGCGTTACAAAAACGGCTGTCACGGTCAAGAAAACTCCTCATCCGGTCGCGCAGAAGATTCTCGTCGTCGAAGACGAGGAGCAAATGCTTCGCGCTCTCTCGGCCTACCTGCGGGCGCGCGGATTCGAGGTGCTCGCGGCCGGCAATGCAGAAGCGGCCCTGGAACTGGCGAAGGAAAGCGCGCACCTGGATCTGGTGCTGACGGATGTGGTTATGCCCGGCATGAACGGGAAAGAACTCGCGAGCCAGGTCAGCAAAATTCATCCGGCTATCTCCATTTTGTTCATGACCGGCTATATCGACTCTGGATGGGTCCAGAACCACGAGTTCAAGCCGAATGAGGCTGTGTTGCGAAAGCCGTTCAAACTCGACGCACTAGTTGAAACGATCGCCCGCGTAAAGAGCGGAAAACGTGAACCAGCTCCGTCGTGCCCACAACCGTCGTAAATCGCCAAGCCGATAAACGGCGCGGCATTGGACTTTTCCGCAAGCTGTCCTTGACGACCACCTCTCCGACAACGCAGAATCATTCTTTGTCCGTGAGGGTGAAATGTTAGCTTTTGTTTTCGTAGTGCTTGCCATTGCTGTCCGTCTCGATCCCACTCACCTGTTGTCGTTCACGCCGGTTGGCGCCGCGCTGCTGTACTTCGGCGCGCGCGGTCCGAAGAAGCTGGTTTGGCTGCCGCTGACGATGTTCGCGGCCACCGATGTGTACCTCACCGTATTCCATTACCAGTACGCCTTCACGCCGGATCACTACGTGACTTGGGTGTGGTATGCGGGAATCCTGCTGCTCGGCGCGTTGCTGCGGCGGAATGCCGGAGCGTTGCAGGTGCTGGGCGCATCGCTGGCGACTGCGATTTCGTTCTTCGTGGTAAGCAACTTCGCCGTGTGGGCCGTGTGGCCGGATTACCCGAAGACCTTCGCGGGATTGGTGGAATGTTACACGCTGGGATTGCCGTTCTTCCGCCGCGAAGTTGTGAGCGATGTATTGTTTAGCGCGGTGTTCTTCGGACTACCGGCATTGGCGGGTGTTTTGGCATCACGCCGGGCAGAACACAAAGCCGCGGCCTAGCTTCTGCTCCTCGTTTGCGGGCGCTATACGTGAACTTCAATCTCAGCGATGTTCCGCCGTGGCGCTCGCAACATGCCGTTTCTCCACAATTCCAGATGCTCGAGCGGGTCGGCTGTCGGACGGCCGAGCAGGAATCCCTGCACTTCGTTGCCTCCGATTTCGCTCACCGCTTGCAGTTGCTGCTCTGTCTCCACGCCTTCCACAATCACCTTCATCTTCAGGTTGTGGGCCAGCGTCACCAGTGAATGGACCATGGCCGCAATCTCCGGTCGCTCCGGAAGTTCGCGGACAAACGAACGGTCGATCTTCAAGGCGTCGAAGCTCAAGCGCGGCAGATAACTCAGGCAGGAATAGCCTGTTCCGAAATCGTCGATGGCAACCGTGACTCCGAAAGCCCGTAATTGCTGGATGGCCTGGGCCGCATGATCGACGCCGGTCACCATGGCTGATTCCGTGAGTTCGATCTGCAACAGGTCGGGACGCAGTCCCGTCCTCTGCAGCACATCGGCAACGTCCTGCACGAAGCTGTCGCGAGTAAACTCGATCGTGGAAACGTTCACCGCCACCTGGACCGGTTCGTCCACCATCACCTGCCACTTCTTCGCTTCTACACAGGCGCGCTCCATCACATAGGCTCCCAGTTGCCCAATGAGTCCCGTTTCCTCGGCCACCGGAATGAACCTCGCCGGCGCGATCGTGCCCAGCACGGGATCGATCCAGCGAGCGAGCGCCTCGAACCTGACCAGGCGTCCGGACTTCAAATCGAACTCTGGCTGGTAGTGAACCGAGATCTGGCCGTTGGCCAATGCGTTCCTGAGCTGGCCTTCAAGGGTAAGCCGTTCGCGTACAGCGACTCCCAGTTCCTGGGTGAAGAACATCACGCGGTTCTTGCCGTTCCGTTTCGCGGCATACATGGCGCTGTCCGATTGCTGAAGCAGGTCGGCAGCCGTCGTTGCGTCGTCGGGGAAGAAACTCACGCCAATACTTGCGCCCACTCGGATCTCGTGGCCCTCGACCCAGAACGGCGCGGAGAGCGAATTGAGCACCATGTTGGCGACGAATTCCGCGTCTTCCTTCTTCTTGCATCCAGACAAAACAATCGAAAACTCGTCTCCCCCCAAACGCGCCAGGGTGTCCGATTTGCGAATCCGCGAGCGCAACCGCTGCGATACCTCGCTGAGTAACTTGTCTCCGGCAGTATGGCCCAGGCTGTCGTTCACCAGTTTGAAGCCGTCCAGATCGACGTACAACACCGCCACCAGCGACTGCTGTCTCCTCGCCAGTTCGACCGATTGCGTCAGGCGATCCGTGAACAGCCGCCGGTTGGGGAGGCCGGTTAACTCATCCGTTACGGCCTGCTGGTGCAGTTTCAACTCTGCGGCTCGCTTCGCCTGATCGCGATGCTCGAGTTCCCCCAGCATGTTGTTGAAGCCAACCACGAGTTGCGCGATCTGCTCGCTGCCCCGCACCGACACGCGAGCCGTAAGGTCCTGCCGGCTTGAGACATCATTCATCGCCACCGACAGGTCCCGGATCGCTTGCGCAGTCTCGGCGGCTTTGGTCAATTCTTCGGATTGATTGCGAATGCGCCGCCGCAAAATAGCCACCCACACCATCGCCAGCACCACCACGGCGGCAAGCAGCGCCAGGAATGGACGGATTTGTTCCCAGTCCCACCACGATGGCGCTCGGGTCACTTCCGCGTCTCGCGGCGACCTCATCAGCACGCTGAAAGTAACTGGCTCCTGCCCGAACAGGAGATAGAGCTTCTGCTGATCGACCTGCAGGGCGCAGATTCCTGTAACTCTAACGGTACTACCGGGCCTTAACGCATTGGGGGCCAGGGGTTCCTTGCCCTCAAGCTTCGCCGTGAACGGGACTGCGCCCGACTGCATCACCAGGTTCGCTCCGTCAGGCGTATCGACCACGCCCAGCAAGCGCCCCTCCAGCGAGATCAGTTGCGAGTCATACTCCCCCCGTACCAGCGATTGCGCGGTCACCAACTTCGGCGTCACTCTGCCGACTCGGTTCAGCGGCCGAATCATCGTGTCGGTCATCACCGGAGAGTATCTTCCCTGCGGCGCTGCGTATCCCACGACATCGAGCAAATCGCCCACCCTGACCGTGGGATTGCTGGACCGCACGGCAATTCCGCCGGTGTCGTCCTGCAGGTAAAAGAAGTCTTTCCCCGTGTACGTCACCACGCCTTCGAGTTTCAGCCGGTGACCGACGGTTCGCTCGGCCGAGAATTGCAGAACGGTGCCAATGCCGACGGGAGAACTGTCAAACGGCCGCGTCGGCGCCGGATACAGCACCTCAATGTCTTTCGTGGAAGGAAGTGAAAGCTGGTACCCGAGCAGTTGGCGCCGGCTGTTGAAGACGGTGCCGAACACACCCTGCACGCGGACCGTCGCATCTTCCAGTTCGTGCAACTTCTTCTCGTCGGCGGAGTCCGACGTATACACGTGAACCTGTCCGAGCGGAGAGTACAGCTCAAACGTGATATGGCTGGCTTCTTCGTTGGCTTTGATCGGATGAACGACGCCTTCCAGCGACACATACTGCGAATCGAGCGAACCGGAAGCGGCAGACCGGGCGTTGACCGCAACGGCACTCGGAAGCGGCGAACTCCCCGTCTTAACCAGCTTGGGCGCAACGATAACCGGGGCATACCCGCCGGCATTCGTCAGCCCGGTCACGGACACCCGGTCGCCGGGATGCAATGTCGAATCGCTCTCCGCGTACTTGACGTAGATCGCCTGATCGCCATCCTGTACAAACATCTGCCGCCGGCGAGCGTCATTGTAGGTAACCACTGCGCTGATCTTGGCTGGAACGGCTTCGTTCGCCTCCGGCTCCGTCAGTCTTCTTACAGCTTGAATACTCGTGAGCACAGGCGGGTTCGGCTCTGTGTCGGGACCAGTTGCAGTAGCTGAGGTCTCGCGGATGACTGCATGTGATAGGTCGATCAAAGGCGGATCGGTTGTCGGAAACCCAGAGACCTCAACCTGTTCTCCCGGATTGATTCTGCTTGGAGAGGCCAGCGAACAACGAATCCGGCCCCACTTGTCTTCCACGACAATCGACGTCGGTGAGAGCACCGAGCTGACCGTACCGTGTAGCAGCACTCGATGCGCCGGCAAGTTCTTTGCTTGCTGATACAGGCTCCGAACGGAATGGGCTGCCATCGTACTCGGCGCAGCCTCACCTAACACGAGATCTTGCTGATCACTGAGAACGAGATACCGGGTGGGATTCTTACCATCCGTGTCGCGCACAACAACGCCCGTGGCACGCACTCGGCTATCGATCACTCGCGATTCGGAAGGCGTTTTGGGGAGCACGACAAGCACTTCCGGTCCCGAATCGGAGATCAGTACTCCGTTCCTGCCTTGCTGATCCCGAACCACCGCCAGAGCGGTCCCCGTTACCTGTACGCGCTCGCCGGAACTCGTCAGCCGCCGCAGGTTCACCGGTATGGCGTCTGGGATCTTTCCCGGGCCCGATAACGCTTTAATCCTGACATTCGAGAGGAAGTATGGGACAGGTCCATCCGAGTCGGTTTCTAGCTGCGCCTCGAGCACCACCGAGTCGCCTATTTTGAGCGTACCGATTATGCCGGTATCCGTTGCTGCAATACCGCCCGTTTCGTCTTGCACCCACAGGAGTTTCAGAACGTCGTCACGATAAGTAACAACGCCTTGCACCTGAACTGTGCTGCCATTACGAACGCCTTGTAACTGGCGAATGGGCAGGCAATTAAATGGACTTCCGTTGTTGTTGGTCGTGCCTCGTGGATAGACAAGAAAGACCGCACATATCATCAGGCAAGCACATACGATCAATATGTCCCTGAGACGAAAAACCTGTCGTCCGCCTGCATTGGCGATCTCAAAAGAGGAGTGCGGAGTGGCCAGCATTTGCCAGCCCGATCTGCGGAACTTCAGTCTGACATAGAGAAGTCCTGCTCCCAGGCACGCCGCAATGGCGCCCGCGATTAACAGCAAACTTCCCCATGCCATCGTTATGTTCGACATTCTTTTCTTACAGCCCGGCGCAAAACACCTTGCATTGCCACTCCGCTGACAGAGCACTGCAACAAACTAAGGGGGAGAGGTGGCTTTTCATGTGCACGTCGTATGCCACTTCAGATTGTTGAAAATAAAGGCGAAGCTTTGGATAACCACGGGATCTGTCCGATTCTTGGACTTAACTCCAAGTCAGTCTGGAACCAAGACAAGGGTGAACGGGAGCAATTCGGGTCTCCACACTGCAAAAAAGAGTAGAAGCGGTGCCCGGGGGAACCGCTTCTGGGAGTGTGGGAGCAATAAAAAAGGTTCACTCCTATCTATGCACGTGGTGGCCCAACTACCAGCACCTGTATTTTCAGATACTTACGTTGATCTCATAACAGGTATGTCGGATTTCTGGACAACGGAGTCTAGAAATCAGACGGTCCCACCAGTAATATCGGCAAGAATCGTACTGGGCTTGAAGCTCTCCCTAACGCGGGATAACCGTGGTGGTCAGAAGAGTCGCCCTGTCACCAGGCTTGAGATTCATGTCAGGTGCCGTCTCAATTATCGAACTTTCGATCCGGACATCCTGTCTCGTAGGGCGCGGTATTTCGTAGCTGACAGAGTTGGCTGGCGCAGAAGGGGCGGAAACCATCTGTTGCGCAATAAGCGTTGGGATCACGACTACCTGGATTCTTAGCCTCGCCTGTGCCGAGTTGCGAACGGTCGTCGCACTTTGAGCGAAGGCCGCAGAACCGGCGAGCAGCACTACCACCATCAACGGGAGACCGATCCCAGGACGAACGCCCGTATTCAGCCTGAAGTGGGGAGTGCAGCTCATGCCTGCACGATTGCAAATAAGAGACCAGTAACATCTCCCACGAAATCAGCGACTTACACACACTGTGAACTTGGAGTTTCTCCAGAAACAAGACAGTCGCTCTGGAACTTGGACAGGCCGTTACTCAGATCTCCGCTGCGCCATCGACTTCCGGCTTGAGCACATTTTCATAGCACTCCGGACACAGCCCATGGCTCAACTGCGCATTCGTATGATTGGCAATGTACGCTTCGAGGGTTAGCCAATAATTCTTATCGTTGCGGATGCTTTTGCAATACATGCAGATCGGCAGGATTCCCCGGAGCTCCCTCACCTGCGCGAGCGCCTCCTGCAATTCGTGGACGAGTCTTTCGCGCTCTTCCTCCGCCTTCTTGCTTTCCGTAATGTCGCGTGCAACCGAATAGATGAGCTGATGGCTCATGTCCGCGACAGCGTTCCACCGGAACCAGCGATACGAGCCGTCCTTGCAAACATACCGATTTTCGAAACCAAGCGCCTTCCCGCCAGTCCTCACAAGGCGGTTTTGCTCCAGCGTG
>CAYWSM010000419.1:0-2648 GCA_964460935.1 uncultured Terriglobales bacterium
GGCCGCCCAGAGCGTTCCTTCGAGATGTACCTGACCCCGCACCGATCTTCGGCGATGGCGATGTTCGGCTTCGTCTATCTCTGGTACCTGATGGCGGTTCTGGTGCTGGAGATCTGGCTCGACTACCGGCGCGAGATCGTGTCGCTTTCGCAAACGAGCACCGGTATCAAGCGGATCATCTACAAGATTCTTACGCTTGGTTCCTCGAACGTGAGCGACGCCGCATTGCGCATTGACGATCGCGTCGGTTACATCATTACCATCATCGGTATCCCTTCGGCCTTCCTGCTGCACGGATACGTTGGTTTCATCTTCGGATCGGTCAAGGCGAACCCTTGGTGGTCCACGCCGCTGATGCCGGTGGTGTTCCTCTTTTCGGCAATGGTCTCCGGCATTGCCTTGGTGATGTTGCTATACATCCTGTTTACACGGTGGCGCAAGCAGGCGCTGGACATGCGCTGCGTCGATACTATCGCGCAATATCTGCTCTACATCTTCCTCATCGACTTCACCTTGGAAATGGTCGATCTCATCCAGCGCATCTACGAAGCCGATGAGTCGTTCCGAAGCCTCGATTTCATGGTGCACACCAGGCTGTATGTTTCGCAGGTCGTTTTGCAGATCTTCCTCGGGACCATTACGCCCATTGTTCTTATCGGCGCCGTACAGCTTTGGCATTTCTCGGAGAAGACTCGGAAGAGTATCTACATTACGGCAGGCTGCTGCACGCTGATGGGCATTTTTGCCATGCGATGGAACGTCGTCATCGGAGGCCAGCTATTTTCGAAGAGCTTTCTCGGATACACGACATACAAACTCGACCTGATCTCGCGCGAAGGGCTCCTGATTGCTGTCGCACTCATGATCCTGCCGTTCATTATTCTTTCGGTGCTGATCAGATTACTGCCACCCTGGGGCGAGGAGCAGAAGGCGATCGAAGCAGCCATGGCGGACTGACCGAACGAAAACGGTACGTACCACAGATCGAATCGTTGCCGTGCTTGACCCGCAACGGGGCTGCAGTCATAATTCCGCGAGTCTAATCATGTCCGTCTGGGTGGGCGGCGCGTCATTCTCTCTCGAACTTCCCCCTCGAAGAGCACATTTCACCGTGAATGCAGGAGTGCGAAATATGGGCGAAGAAACAACCAAGTTGATGGGTGATTATGAGATTTTGGGCGTACTCGGCGCCGGTGGAATGGGCCGCGTCTTCAAGGTTCGCAACGTCATCACCGACCGTATCGAGGCGATGAAGGTCCTGCTGCCCGATCTCGAGGGACAGGAAGAAGTGGCGGCGCGCTTTCTGCGCGAAATCAAGCTGCTGGCGGCTTTGAATCACCCGAATATCGCATCGTTGCACACCGCCCTCACTATCAATAACCAGTTGGTCATGATCATGGAGTACGTTGAGGGCATCACTCTCTCGTCGAGGCTGGCCAACGGCTCCATCCCGGTTTCCGACGCGCTGAATTACATCGACCAGGTGCTCTCGGCGCTCAGTTATGCGCACCAGCAGCGCGTGATTCATCGCGACATCAAGCCGGCCAACATGATGCTGACTCCGGAAGGTGTGGTGAAACTGATGGACTTCGGCATCGCCCGCACCGAGCAGGAACCGGCAAAGCTCACCGCTCCGGGAACGACCCTCGGTTCCATCAACTATATGTCGCCGGAGCAGGTGAAGGGCGCGGCCATCGACGAACGCTCGGACCTGTACTCCGTCGGAATCTCGCTGTACGAAATGGTGACGGGCGAAAAGCCGTTCCATGGAGACAGCAATTTTTCCATCATGGCGGCGCACATTCAGCAGACGCCGACTCCTCCGGTGCAGTTGCAGCCGCACCTTCCGGAAGGACTGAACGAGATCATCATGACCTCGATCGCCAAGGCGCCCGATGATCGCTTCCAGTCCGCCGACGCATTTCGCAACGCGCTGAAGAGCGTGACCGCGAATCTGCAGGATGCAAAAACCGTCGTGGTCTCACCGACCGCCGTTACCGCTTCGGCCAGGATTCCCGTCGCGCAACCCACAGCGCCGCGAACGGTGGCAGCGACGGCCGCGGTGGCAGCGGCTCCGGCAACGGCTAAAACACCGGAATATTCCGCGCCGCCTGCACAGCCCGCCAGCAGTCATCGTGGACTGTATATGGCTCTGGGTGCGCTCATCGTGGTTGCCGTCCTGGTGGCAGCGGGGATCTATCTGCCGGGACGAAAGAAGGGAGCCGTCGCGGCCGAAAGCGCCAGCGCTCCTGCGGTTTCAACGCCCACAACGTCAGTAGCATCTCCGGCGGTGCAGGAAGCCACTCCACAATCGGAAGCTCAACCGGAACAGGCAACGCCCGCTCCTCCCGCAGTGCAGGAAACACCGGCCGCTCAAACTCCGGCACCCGCGGCCCACGGACCGAAAAGTCTCGTCGCCAGCAACGCGGCACAGCAGCAAGCAGCGGCAGCTGCGGCTGCCGCTGAAGAGAAAGCAAGACAGGAACAACTCGCCAAGGAACTGGATCAAGTCGAGCACCAGATCGATCAGCTCTATGCCCGCGTGGGAGCCGTCAACAGCAGCCTTGATCGTATGCAGCAACAGCAGGCGTCCGCCGGTTACGGATTGCGCGGCGACATCGCGGGTCATCAGTCGAGCATGAAGGTCA
>CAYWSM010000420.1:0-2074 GCA_964460935.1 uncultured Terriglobales bacterium
GGAAACCGAAAAGGCGGAAACGAGCAAACCGTATCCCACGTATCTTAGTGAAGCTTTTGGAAATGCTTACCGGATGCCGGCCCGCAACTGGCGAAAGTTGCATACCGGCAAGTTTTTCAATCCCATGCATCACGCGAACGAAATCGACGCCTCGAAAATTCTGATGTTTCATGCCAAGGACGACCCCTATGTACCCGCGTGGTCGGTTGAGCAATTCGCGAAAAGGACGGGAGTAAAGTTGAAGTTACTTGCGCACGGAGGACATCTGAAGACGGAGTCCATCGTGCAGAAGTATTGGGTGCAAATCGAGCGATTCTTTCAATAGCTGCATGCTGGTGTAGCGCCGGCCTCTCCGACAGCTTCCTTTGTCTGCCAGCGACCATCTTCCTCACGACCGAATTCGATCGTGTAACCTGCTGTCGGAACTGTTCTTCGAGGACTAGCCTTAAACGTACAGTTCCCAACCTCTAACCCCCAACTCCTATCCCCTATCCCCTATCCCCTTTTACTTCTTTTCCGGGCCCCGCCGTATCGGCACGATCGCTCCTTGCGAAGGCGAGGGCTGGTTGTAACGGGCCATGATCTCCGACTGTAGATTGCGCATGAATTCCTGCATCTCCACCTGCATCTGCTCCATACGCTCTCGCATTTGCAGAATGATTGCGATTCCTGAAATGTTGACGCCCAAGTCGCGAGCAAGTGTCAGAATAAATTCCAGGCGCTCCAGATCTTCGTCCGTATAAAGCCGTGTGTTGCCTTCGGTCCGCGAAGGTTTTAGCAAACCCTCGCGTTCGTACAGGCGCAGAGTCTGCGGATGAATGTCGTACATCTCCGCCACCGAGGAGATCATGTAAGCGCCTTTGGATTTTCGTTTTGCCATGTTGAGTCTCTCGATATTCAGTTGCTCACAGATAGCTTTGCTGCCGCGCCGGCACGTCTTAAATTTTGATGCGCGGACGAACTGATCTGCCATACATCGTGCAGCAGGCCCTTCCATTCGATCTGCCGTAAGATATTGAGTCCGTTTCTTTCGGCCACTCTGCGCGACGGCAGGTTTTCGGGACGGATCAGTGAAATCACATGATCCACTCCAGCGTTACAGAATGCATAGTCGATGCTGGCTCCGGCAGCTTCGGTTGCGTATCCGTGGCCCCAATGCGACCGATGGAAATGGTACCCGACCTCCAACTCCAGGCCACTTTCCAGATCCTGCCAGACAAGACCACAATCTCCGATTAACTCGCCGCTCGACTTCAGTTCCACGCCAAATAAGCCGTAGCTGTGCTGTTGGTAGCGCTCCAGGTTCCGCCGTATGCCGTCTCGAACGAACTCGCGCGAAAAAGATGCCGGATAGTACCTCATGGTTTCCCGATCGCCAAGGTATGAATACATGGCATCGAGATCCTGCGGCCGAAGGTACCGAAGTCTCAGGCGGGCGGTCTCGATGATGGTATCGTTCACCAGAAGCTACGATCCGATAACCCGAGTGTAAGAGGTTGAATTAGCATTGCCAAGTACAAGGGCATGAACGCAACGCTTTCCTGACAATCATCGTTCACGCTTATTTGGGCTCTAAAAAGTAGATACTATCTGGTTAATAGTGCAATCTGGCATTGCGAGCGCCCGTTGCTGCTAACCTGCTTCGCGTCAACAATTTCATTGTTAACCCTTTGCCCTTCAAGTTTTTGCCTAACGCTCCACTGCCAAGTCTTTCCTTTTCAAATACAGAGAAAGAGGATCGCTGGGAATTGTCATAACTTTTTCGTTAACGAACAAAATCCGAAAACCGTAAATTGTTCCACGTGGAACAATCCCTTTTGCCTCAAACACTTACAGCCGCAAGCCGCATGTTCGCCACCTCCCAGGTCGCTGTCCTTCTGGCTGGAATTGGGGGTTACGGAGCGGAAAAACCGGGCTATAATTCAAATTGAATATGAAGCTTCGGATCACAAATCGTTCGACGATTGCGCCACCCCGGCGTTTACGCCTGATCCTGAGTTTTCCGCGCGTCGGCCTGAACGTCGTTCCCTCGAACGCGCGCCCAAACCTCTTCGGCTGCGACTAAGCCTTTGAT
>CAYWSM010000421.1:0-3175 GCA_964460935.1 uncultured Terriglobales bacterium
GGACGCCGAACAGTACGCAGCCACAAAGATGAGGTTGTTTCGCGCATTCGATGAAATCGAGGACCTATTCGGGCAGGGAAGGCGGCTGGTGATCGAAGCCGCAGAACTGGAGGAACTGCTTGCGGAATTGGGCGTGGATTAGCTTAAGTTTCTTTCTTATATTCTTCAGCGGATGCAGTCGCAAAACCGATGCGCCCGCAGCAAGTAGTGGAATTCATCTATCGACAAAAGAGCCCCACAACTTAGTTGAGTCCACGGAGCCGTTGTACGTGACGTTCGACCTTCAACCTAAAGGGCAGCAATCGGAAACCAGCTGGTTATACTCTGTGGTTTACAACAAGCAGGGGAAAGTGGCCCATTTTCAGGTGGAGTTTCATCTCAGTTCACAGCCAAACAGTGGGATGAGATTCGGAAAAGGAAGATTCATCTCCGAGCCCGACTCTGATTCGTCAGTACTGTTAGCCGATTTGAAAAAGGCGCTTGATGCCAACCATATTCCGGCTAACAAGATCCGAGTTCGCGAACTGCCATTTGAGGTTGCCATTTTAGGAGAGCATCAGAAGCGGAATGATGATGGGTCCTTTGCTGATGCCGGGGATGGAACCTGGGTCGCTGCTAAGCTCTTCCTCAGAGACGGCGAAGATGAAGTGTTCTTCAATTTTGAGTCGGCAGGCGGTAAAGGCGAGTTTTCCATGAAAGATCCCGACTATGGCGATGGGGTACTACAGGAATTGGCCAAAGTTCTGTAGTCTCCGGAAGAGCACCGTCCATCCTGTGACTCACGTCACACCCGCGAGTGATAAGCCATACTGCTCGCCTCGCGCCTCAACGAGCATCCTGAGTACGCCTTTATAATTAATGTTTCCGGCCTGAATGGCACGCAGTTGCGAAGCTTAAGAGGACAGCCGGAAACCCATTTATGCCATTGCTTTGGCTACGAATCACGGTGCTGTTTTACGCCGTCGGGCTCTTGTACGGCCTGGCGGCGGTCAGCCGTCCCTGCACATGGCTGGCGAAGTATGTAGTTCCCCTGGTCGGCATCGGGATGGTGTTTCACTTCGTGTCGCTCGCTGAGACAGCGATGATGTCGGGCCATTTAAGCCTGACCGCCATGTCCGTGCACGACTCGGAGTCGCTGTTGGCCTTCCTGATTGTGGTGGTCTTCATGGTCGTCTTCGCGAAGTATCGGACCACCTCACCGGGAATCTTTCTGTTCCCCCTTGCATTCCTGGTGACGTTCGCTGCGGCCATCGCGCAGCAACCCGTCGCGTTCAGCACGCCGTTGATGCGCAGTGGCTGGTTGTTCGTGCACATCGCGATGATCTTCACCGGATATGCGGCCCTGTTCCTGAGCTTTGCTGCCAGCCTGCTGTATCTGGCGCACGAGAGGGCGCTGAAATCGAAGCAGCCCACCAGCATCACGAACCGTTTGCCCGCACTCTCGGTAATCGACGACATCGGCTACAAATCGTTGCTGCTCGGCTTTCCATTCATGACCTTCGGCTTGATCGCCGGATCGGTCGTCGCGCAGGCGAAATTTGGACCGACGTGGTTCTTTGATCCGAAGGTAGTTCTATCGCTGCTGATGTGGGCCGTGTACATGATCCTGCTCTACACCCGCTGGAATAACGGCTGGCGTGGACGCAAGGCCGCTTACCTGGCCACCGTTGCCTTCCTGGTTGCGCTAGGCGCGTGGGCGGCTAACTACTTCAGCGCGTTGCACAGGTTCCCGACCTCATGAACTTCCAACTCATTGGCGTGAACCACCGTACGGCACCCGTCGAGGTTCGTGAGCGTTTCGCCGTTCCCGAGAAGACCCTTCCGGATGCCCTACAGGCGCTCGTGAATTCACCTGGCATCAGCGAAGGACTGATCGTTTCGACCTGCAACCGCGTCGAGGTTCTGGCCGGTCTGAAAAATGGTTCCTGCGACCTGCGCGACTTCTTATGTAAGTACTTCCAAATTGATCGGGAAGAGTTCGACAGTTACACCTACGAGTTCCGTGAGAAGGAAGCCATTCGCCACCTCTTCCGCGTAACCTCGAGCCTGGACTCGATGGTCGTCGGAGAGCCGCAGATTCTCGGGCAAGTGAAAGAAGCCTACGCCGTAGCTCGCGCCATGGGCGCCGTACACTCCGAACTCGACGCGCTGCTGACGCGCTCGTTCGCTGTAGCCAAGAAAGTTCGCAACGAAACCGCCATCGCGACCTCGGCCGTATCCATCGCTTCGGTGGCCGTTGATCTGGCCAAGAAAATCTTTGGCGACCTCAAGGGCAAGTCGGTTTACCTCGTCGGCGCGGGCAAAATGTGCGAGTTGGCTGCGCGGCACCTGCTGGCAAACGGCGCTGCCAGCATTCTCGTCGCGAACCGCACTTACGATCGCGCCGTGAATCTGGCCAACAAGTTCAAAGGACAGGCGATCCGGTTCGAAGATCTCTACGCTACCGTCGACAAAGCCGACATCATCATCAGCTCGACCGGTGCGCCGCATACGATTTTCCGCAAAGAGCACGGCGAACAGTTCATGGCGCGGCGGAAGAACCGTCCGATGTTCTTCATCGACATCGCCGTCCCGCGTGACGTCGATCCGGCCCTGAACGACATCGACGGAGTATTTGTTTACGACATCGACGACCTGCAGCAAGTTGTTGCCACCCACGTCGCGGATCGCAAGCGCGAGGCTGTCCATGCCGAGGATATCGTCGCCCAGGAAGTCGAGCGCTTCCACGAAAAGCTGCAGCAACACGATGTAGTGCCGACGATCCTCTCCCTGCAGGAATATCTCGAAAACATCCGGCAGGCCGAGATCGATCGCCACCGCGGCAAGTTCGGTGAGATTACGCCCCAGCAGGAAGCCGCCATCGATGCGATGACTCGCGCGATGATCAACAAGATCATGCATACGCCCATCGTCGCCCTGAAAACGGCTGCGAAAAGTCCCGAAGCGGAAACGGTGGTGCACCTCATCCGGCGTATGTTCAATCTTCCGGAAAAAGCAGAAGCTGAAAAGTCTCAGGCGAAATCAAGCAGCAGCGGAGCGGATTCTTAATGGCGCGACTACGCATCGGTTCCCGCGGATCACAACTGGCGCTCTGGCAGGCCAATCACATTGCCGCCCTGTTGCGTGAACGCGGCCACGAAGTCGAAATCGAGATCATCAAGACCACCGGCGACAA
>CAYWSM010000422.1:0-7336 GCA_964460935.1 uncultured Terriglobales bacterium
ACGATCGGTCGCATGCTAGATGAGGTCGGCGAACATGCGCTCCTGGCGGCGGAATGAGTAGGCAGCGTAAATCAACATCACGATGCTGAAGACGGCTGAGAAGGCGAGCGATTCCCAGGCAAATGGACGCGCGAACAGCGAAGACCGGAAGCCTTCGATGATTCCCGTCAGTGGATTCAAAGCCAGCACCCAACGCCATTTCGCGGGAACGAGACTGGCGGGGTAAATCACAGGCGTGGCGAACATCCAGATCTGGATCAGGAATGGCAGGGCAAAACGAAAGTCGCGATACTTCACCGTGAGTCCCGCGAGCAATAAACCTAATCCGAGCGCAAGCAGCGATACGAGGGCGATCAGCGGCAGCAGCATCAAGATAGAGAGGGTTGGTGTAATGCGATGCCAGGCCATGAGGCATCCGAGCAGGATGAAGGCGATGGCGAAATCCACCAAAGCGGCGAGCACGGCGGCTCCGGGGATGATCATGCGCGGAAAGTAAACCCGCGTGACGAGGTTCGAATTACCGACGATGCTGGTGGAACTGTTGGCGACGGCGGCGGCGAAATAGGTCCACGGGAGAAGCGCTGCGTAGGTGAAGACCGAATAGGGGATTCCGTCGGAGGGCATCTTCGCCAGGCGGCCAAAGAATAGAGTGAAGATCAGCATCGGGAACAGCGGTTGGATGATGGCCCAAAGAGCGCCGAGAGCGGTCTGCTTGTAGCGGATCTTGATGTCGCGCCAAGTCAGGAAGTAGAGCAGTTCGCGATGCGACCACATCTCTCTGAGGTTCAGCGCTATCCATCCGCGCCTGGGTGTGATGGTTATCAGCGGCTTCTCCGGGAGAGAAGCCACTGCAAATCCTTCGGAAGCCGTGGCCGATGTGCTCACTGCAATCGTGGTGATCCTGTGTAGCCGGATAGGTTAACAGAGGAAAGTCGTACTTGCGTCGCGGATTTGCAAAATCTAAGCTGTGCAGCCAGTGACAACGATCATTCGCAACCAATTGCCTAGTCGCAAGCCGGAGCTTTGGCAACGCCTGCCGTCGGCACTTTGGAAGCAGGTGCGTTTGCGTGTGGCACCGATCCAAGGTGAGATAACGTGCTCGATTCGCGGAGGTTTGCGCATGCAGGTAGATTCGCGAGATCCGATGGGGCAGGCGATTTATCTGTATGGCTGCTACGACTATCCGGTGACGAAACTGATAGAAACACTGATCGGCCCTGGCATGGTGTTCTTCGACATCGGGGCGAACGCAGGATTCTTTTCGCTACTGGCAGCGAAGAAGTGCCAACACGTTTATGCATTCGAGCCACTGCCCTCGAATCTGCAGCGGATGAGGAGAAATCTGGAGATCAATGGGCTGAGGAACGTGTCGGTGGTGGCGAATGCGGTTGGCGATCGCGAAGCAACGGCAACGCTGTACGTCCCGGAGAGCAGCAACAGCGGGCTGGCGTCGTTGACACCAATGGCGGGTGCGAAGTCGCTCGAGGTGCCGGTCATCACGCTGGATGGATTCTTGCGTCAGCACGGAATTGGGCGGGTAGACCTGATCAAGATGGATATCGAAGGGGCCGAGGTCATGGCGCTTGAAGGAGGCAAGGAACTGCTTTCGCGACCGGACGCGCCAGATGTGATCTTCGAGGCGCATCCAGGGAGCGAGGCAGCGAAGTGGTTGGCGGATCATGGGTACACGATTTGCGAGTTCAAGTTGAAGCGCGAATGGGAGGCCAGGAATTTGTTTGCGAGTAAGAGGGAGTTGAAGAAGTTTGTTGGGAGGCAAATACAAAGAGTTAGTGGAAGCTATTCTTGACGTATCGCGCATCGCCATAGATAAAGACATTTGGGAGAACGCACCTTTCTTCCGAGAGTGAATGCTGGATCACAGATGCATAACGGGTCAGCGATGACGACGATCTCGTTTTCCGGAGGGGTAGGTCCGGAGGCTTTTAGCTCAGAATCGGCTGTTGCAGGCGGAGTCGTGGATACGCTACAACAATTACCAGTGTCCCTTAGTTCGAATCGATAGAGCATCCGGGACTGTACTGGCTGTGAACATAAGTGACATTCGAATTGGGACTGCCTGGCACTATCGAGCGCGGCTTGGCTGAGCAATGGATGTCCACTCTCGAGCGAGACCGACTCAACCTTTCCGTCCGGATTTACAGTCACTGCAACGCTTACGGGGCCAGTAATCCTCGCCGCTCTTCCTAGAGGTGGATAAGCAGGTTTCGTGCCTTTGATCAGCTCAACTTTATTTGCTGTGTGAACTTGAATGTCCTGTGGGAATGCTTCGGTACAAAGACCGGGCCAAATGAGGGTTGCGAATACGACAGCAGTGATCATCTTCATTTTTTGTCACCTTCTGCAACGCTGATAAGTTTTTGTCCCATTTGCTTCATAGTGTGCTCTCGCAGGTTCAAACTGACCATGTCAAGCTTAGAACGTAAGAAATCGACATTCTTGTGCCACGCTCGAAGCGCTTCGCGCAGGGAGTGCACGTCCTCCGGATCGTCCAGCAACCAGTCTGATAGCTCTTTTGGATATAACTCTGAGATCCCTGCGGATTTCGAGACGATCGACGGTACCCCGCGATAGATCGCTTCGAGGACGTTCATGCCAAATGCCTCGTAGCGAACCGGGCTGACGAACAGGTCGGAGGCGTTCAGCAGATCGGCGACGCGATCGGTGAAGCCGAGCAGGCGGACGCGACCATGCTGGCCTAATCTTTCGATTTCACGCCGCCAATGGATAAAACCACGGCCAGCGCCAGCGGCGAGGAGAACCGCATCATCCAGGTTTGCCTCTTTCCATGCCGCAAGCAACGTATCGAAACCCTTGTTGCAGTCGTACCCGAGTCCGCCGACAAAACTTACGACGTTTGTGTCTTGCGAGAGGCCAAAGGATTTGCGTGCCTCCTGACGTTCTGCATTTGTGGGTGGACGCCAGTCGGGTTCGCTGCCGAAATAGATGACCTGGATTTTCTCCGACGGAATGCCGATAGCAATTAGGTCGCGGCGCGTGCGTTGTGAATTGGCGATCACCAATTTGGCGTGCTGCAGAGCGTACAGCTCATCGCGGCAGGCTTTCTGCTTGCTCAATTGGCTCTTGGCGCGGAACCACAGCGGAGCATGGGCATCGAAGCGTGGCCAGGCGGCGTGTACGCTGTGGACCCAGTTGATGTCGGGCCAGGGACAGTTGCCACCATTCACGACAACGCGGGTGTCGGGGTGGCGCCGAGTTACTTGTGTGGCAACACGGATGCCGGCACGCTTCAGCGAACCTTCGGCCAGCAACACGCCTAACGGCTGCGGAACGACCGCTGCATGGATACGCGGATGTCTCAAAAGTCCGGAATCAAAATGGTGTCCAACGAGGAAGACCTCGCGGCCCTGTTCGAGAAGCGCTTCGGCGATTGCGAGATTGGCACGATCCATGCCGCCGAGACGGTGAAAGCCTCCGCAGACGAGGACCCATGGCGGAAGTGTGTGGTTGTCGTTCATCCGCGTTGTTCGAGGCTGCGCTGACGCAGCGGCAACGCCAGGCGTGGATTGAGGGCTACGACTTGACGTGCCGGAATTGGTTGGTCGGCTTCGCCGGTGTGGTGAGTGGCGATCCAGCCGACCAACATGAGCAAGATCGCGGTGCTGGGAATGCTAGTGAACAGGCCGATGCCGATAAAGCCGAGCAGGAAAAACGTGAGTGCGGCGAACCAGGCCAGCCGCCATCCGAGGAACGCCGGATCACTGTGATGCGCGGGCGGACGTGTGAACACCCACAACAGAAATGCCAGCCATGTGGTCAGGCCGATTAGTCCAGTTTCGAGCACAATGCGTCCCCATTCGTTTTCGATGGCTACCGGCCTGTTCACGTGATCGGCAAGGAAGGCGGGCATGCTGGTGCCACCGCCGCCCAGACCATTGCCGAAAGGATAGTCGAACATGGCATTAAGTAACGTTGTATTTACGCTGGCTTCAAAGCGGTCTTCCACGAATCGACTATTGCCCAAGGTGGTAAAGCGCTGCAGGCGCTCCTGCGTGCCTACGACGTATCCCAGGAGCAGAAGAATCACGACCCAGCTGACGCGGTAAACGGGGCGGAGCCGCACGGAGAATGTTGCGACGGTGAGCAGAAACGCGAGGACAAGAAAGTGGCTGCGAGCGGCGCTCATGAACACCCCAAGGATAGAGGCGAGCAATCCGGTGAGCAGCAGATTCTTGTGCCAGGCTCGGAGATGTTTGTGCATCATCGCTCCGGTGAGTAACGGGATGGTCAGGACCATCGTGCCGCCGAACGAATGCGCGTTGGCGAAGATGGATGGGATTCGGTAGTTGTTCTCCGCGCCCACGTCGTTGCTGCGATAGATGAGTTCGGTAACCACGTTGTGCGGGAAGAAGTGTTCGAGTCCAAAGAGGTATTCCGTCGCGCCGACAGCAAAGGCCACAACGTTCAGCACGGCCACCCAGATCCCGATGCGATGCCAGCTTTCTCGTTTCAGTTTTGCGCCGACGAGAATAAACGGCAGCAGAAAGGCGTTTCCACGCAGTCCGACAAGCTGTACGAGCGGGTCCTGGATCGGAATAAAGAAGAACACGAGCGGGATCAGGACGAGCAAAGTGACCCAGTGCTTGAGGCGTTGTCCATCGGTGCTGGCGAATGTCCGGGAGAGTTCCTTGAATGAGGCAACGTAGAACCCGAGAACTGCGGCATCGAAGATGAAGTAGGACGACGTAACGTAAAAGTTAGCGCGCAGGATACCGTAACAATAACCGGCGGTGACTACGGCAAGAATGCCATTCACGAAAGAACGGCGGGCAAGCAGGTAAGTCCCGAAGAACGCGATCGCGCAAAGAATGATGCCGCTCATGAGCTTATCGCTCCGCGGCGATGCGCAATGGATTGTAGTATTTCGCTTAACTTTCGCATCTGTCGCGCTGGATCGCACAACTCGATTGCCCGCTGTGGTCCGGCGTTTCCGAGTTGAACGCGTAATTCGCGGCTCTCGATGAGATGCTGTAACGCAACCGTGAGCGCATCAACATTGCCCGGTTCGACCAGCATGGCGGTGTTCCCGTCGAGTATCTCGCGAGCTCCGCCCATGGCGGCGGTGACGACAGGCACTCCTGCGTGTAATGTTTCGACAAAGACGACGCCAAACGGTTCTGGTGTTCGGTTGGGCTGGCAATAGATGTCGGCCGCTGAAAGGAGGTCTGGGATGTCCGAGCGATGCCCGAGAAAGGAAATCCGATCAGTGAGTTTAAAGGTGGAAGCTTCGAGCTGAAGCGAGTTGAAATAAGCGCGCTCCGCAGGAGAGTTGGGTGCGCCAGCGATCCATAACCGCCATGGCATTGTTGTCTTCATCGCTGCCTGGGCTTGCAGCAGATCAAGATGGCCCTTCCATGGTTCCATACGGGCGGCGATGAGGATAGCAATTTCGTCTGGCAGTACACCGAGTTCGACACGAACTTCATTGCGAAGGCGTTTGGGATAACGCTTTGGAACCGGGCCGTAGAAAACCGAGCTAAGGACATTGGTGTAGCACCGGTCCAATGTGGAGTGGGTATAACGCGAGTTGCAGATGGCGAAGTCAGGCCGCTGAAATGAGGCCAACTTCTGAAGCCAATGTCCGTCAGAGGGACCATGCATCCAGAAGACCTGCCGGATCGAATGATGACGCACGATATCGGAGAAGAGCAATTGGGTCCACGAGGAATGCGTGATCACTACATCGAAGCGGAATTGATCGAGCAGCATGCGAAACTGCCGACGAGACTGGTAAATCGACGGAAAGTACCGGAGACGAACTTGGGGGAGCAGGTGGACTGTCGCGCCAGTTCTGCGGAGCCTGGCAGCAAACCCAGCGTCGAACATCAACGCGAATTCGTGCGAGACGTCCGGAGATTCAGATGCGGATTCCGCGATGTTAAGCAGTAGCGATTCGATGCCGCCGATCATGTTTCCCGAGTGCAGGTGCAGCACTCGCATGGATTCGCTGGCGCTCATGCACGGGCTCCAGGCTTGCGCGCGATGGCAATCAGGTTGTCGGAGAAGCGAACTCCGTGCAGGACACGGGCTGAGATCGTTTGCCAATTCACTGTCGGAATGCCGGGAATGCCGCCGTCATCGGTAAAGCGAAACATCGGATGTTCGAATCCCGCTTCGAGAAAGCTGCGTTCGAGATCTTTCCGAACTAAGGCCGTAATGTGTGCCGGATAAGAACCATCGAGGAATGCGATGTGGTGTCCACGCAGCCAGAGTGACAGCAGTGACCGCCAGCTTTCATTGTTGGGTGTTGAGATGATAACTATTCCGCAGGGTTTGAGCAGACGGAACAGCTCACGTGCCATCGCTCGCGGATTTTCGAGATGCTCGATTACCTCGGCTGCGATGATGGTGTTGAAGGTCTCGGCTGGTAGAGGAAGCGAATTGTTGAGATCCGCGCGAATCCAACGAATGTCTAACTCGGCTGGTTGATCCATCAAGTCGGCGGCGCTGACCTGCGAAAAGCGTCCACGCTGGAGCAATTTTCGAGTCAGATTCCCGGTACCGGCTCCGAAATCGAGCACCGATCCACCAGCGCAAAAGTCTTCGACAGCGCGCAGAATTGCCGTGTAGATGGCATCGTTGCTGATGCCACCGCTGGCTTTGGCTGCGTGCCGTCGAGCGACTTCAAGCTGTAGTGGCGGACTTTCGATCATGCACTCTACGCAAAACTTGTTCATACACCTGAGGTAATTTACGCGCTAGCCTTTCGCGTCCGAAGTGGCGGCGTGCGATGCTTAGTCCGTTACTGCCGAGGCGGTTGCGAAGTTCGGAATTGGAAGCTAGTTTTACGATCGCGTTCGCCAGCGAAGACGGTTCTTTGGCGTCGATCTTGAGAGCACAGTCGCCGAGAGAAATGATTTCCGCGGCTCCGCCTAAACCTGTAGTGACTACGGGTTTGCCACATGCCATCGCTTCCACGATCACTCGGCCAAACGGTTCCGGTTCAGTGCTGGTGTGAACGAGCACGTCGAGAGCCCGCATAGCAGCAGCAGGTTCGGAAACTACTCCCGTGAAACCGATTCGATCGGCAATCCCCAGTTCGCGGGCGAAGGCGTGCAATTCGTTGAGCGACTCCTGCGATTGTGTTTTGTAGAGCGCTCCGCCGATGTAGTATCCACGGACGCGAAGCGCGGCATCGACGACAGCCATTCCACGCAGGAACAGCCGGTGTCCTTTCCACCAGGCAAGCGTCGCGATCAGGCCAACGCGAATAGCTCCGTCCGACGCCGGAGGCAGACCGCTGAGTTTATCCAGATCAAGCTTTGTGCCTCCCGGTGCGAACTCGCGCAAATCGACC
>CAYWSM010000423.1:0-7221 GCA_964460935.1 uncultured Terriglobales bacterium
GTCAGCGCCGACTTCCTCGACCGCACACTCACGGACTTCCAGAAGCAAGGTCCGGCGCAGAAGAAGCTCCTCCTCCACGAACTGCACACCCAACTGGTGGTCATGCGCACCGGCGTGGACGGATATACGCAACCGGAAGTCGTGAATGATGCCATGCGGAAGCGTCTCGACGACATCCTGGCCGCGCGCGAATTCAGCGGAGTGCATGGACCGAGTTTGTGGGACAAGTGGATGGAGGCCATCGACGCATGGCTGCGTAAATGGTGGGACAAGCTCTTCGGCAACATCCACGTTACCCCGCCCGACTTCAACTGGGTCGGACGCATCTTCGTCTGGCTGCTCATCGCTGCCGCAGCCAGCGTGTTCGCCGTCTGGCTGTACCGGCTCTACCGCCGCAAGCCGGTTGAATACACACGCGAGATCATTCCCTTCGCTCCGTCCGCCAAGAGCTGGCGTATCTGGTTGAGCGAAGCGCGCGAGCAAGCCGCTCGTGGAGATTGGCGCAACGCGATTCACCTCGCTTATTGGGCGAGTGTGTCATATCTCGAGGCCTCGGGGCTCTGGATACCCGATCGCGCCCGCACTCCGCGTGAGTATCTGCGCGAAGTGAAAAATCAGGATCCAAAGAAACCTACTTTTACCTCACTTACACGACGATTTGAGAACGTCTGGTACGGATCGCGTCAGGCTGGCCCCGCGGACTTTGACGCCACCCTGGCCGAACTGGAGAAACTCGGGTGCCAGTGAACATCGCAAGCGGTGACCGCCGTCTCCTGTACATCGCCATTGCGATTGTCGCAGTGATGCTGATATCGCTGGCTTTCCTGACTCCGAAGGAACCTGAGACCGAAGGTTCGCCTTCGTCGTACTCCACAAAGAAACGTGGCGCCAAGGCCGCGTATCTTCTTCTGGAACAATCGGGTTACAAAGTCGAGCGCTGGGAAAAAGCTCCCGCCGATTTGCCGGTGAACCCGCAAAATGATTTGCTGATCATCGCCGGGCCGACACAATATCCCGATCGCGATGAGAGCAATGCCCTGCGCCGGTTCGTCACTGCCGGCGGCACGCTGCTCATTGCCGGCGTATGGTCCGACAGCTTCGCCCCCGAGAGCCACGTCAGCTTCGGCAAATATCGCACGAGTGATGCAGAATGCAAACCGTCACTGCCGACTCGGATCTCGCGTGGCGGACCGATTTCGATGGACCGCTCCATCGCCTGGGACAAAACCAGATCACTGGAGACCCTCGTGCACTATACCTGCGAAGACGAGCCGGTGGTCGTCTCCTATATGGTCGGACGCGGCGAAGTTATCTGGTGGGCCAGCGATCTCCCACTCACCAACGCCGGCATTCGCGATAAAAACAATCTCAACCTGCTGATCAACTCCATCGGACAGGACAAGCGCATCCTCTGGGATGAATACTTCCAGACCGCATCCGCGCATGAAGTAGTCGCGTTTCCGCCAGCGGTGAAATGGGCTCTTCTGGGCCAATGCGCTTTGTTCGGCATCCTGTTATTGTTCAGTTACTCGCGGCGCAGCGGCCCGGTGATCCCGCTCGTTCCCGAATCGCGTCTCTCGCCGCTGGAGTTCGTCGATACGCTCGGCAATCTATACGCCCGCGCTGGGGCGGCGCAGGTTCCAGTCGAGATCGCCTTCCAGCGCTTCCGTCAGCTCGCCGCACGGCGGCTTGGCTTGTACGGAACCGTTTCCGCACAACAACTCGCGCAGGCAATGCTGGTGCGGCGGCTGGCCGCGGGTCCTGAATTCTCGGCACGTTTGCTGCGCTGTGAAGATGCGATTTCGGATCCAACCTTAACCGAAAAAGAAGCGCTCGCACTGGTGCAGTTTTTGAACCAGGCCGCGGAGACGCTCACATTGACTTCTGCCGTATCGTTTTCTGTAAACCAGGAGAAGCAACATGCAGGCGATACCCCAAGTACTGTCCCACTGCCGCAACGAGCTGCAAAAAGCCATCGTGGGGCAGCAGGAGTTCATTGACGAAGTTCTCGTCACCCTTTTGTGTGGCGGCCACGCGCTGGTCGAAGGCGTGCCCGGACTGGCTAAAACGCTGGCCGTGAAAGTTCTCGCGCGCATTTTGCAAATCGATTTCCAGCGCGTGCAGTGCACCTCTGACCTGATGCCTGCCGACCTGCTTGGCACCAACGTGCTGAACATGGCCACCAGCACCTTCAACCTGCATCGCGGCCCCATCTTCACGCAGTTGCTGCTGGTCGATGAAATCAACCGCATGCCTCCACGCACGCAGGCATCGTTGCTGGAATCCATGGAAGAACGCCAGGTGACGATTGACGGCGTCCGCCATCCGCTGTCGCAGTTCTTCACCGTCCTTGCGACGCAGAACCCGGTGGAGTTCGAAGGAACCTATCCGTTGCCCGAAGCGCAGCTCGATCGTTTCCTGCTGAAGATCAAGGTGGACTACCCGTCAGCGGAAGAAGAAATCCGCATTCTCGATGAACATCAGAAGGGCTTCGACACTCACAATCTCGACCAGCTTGGAATTGCGCCTTTGCCGGAATCGGCGCTGGCCAAGGCGCGTGCCGAATTGCGCTGCGTGAAGGTTGAACCGGCTCTGCTGCAATACATCACGAATGTCGCGCGGACCACGCGCACCTGGCCGGCGCTCGCGCTAGGCGCCAGCCCCCGCGCCGCCATCAGCCTGTTGCTGGTTGCGAAAGGGATGGCCGTGCTCGAAGACCGCGACTACATCGTTCCCGACGACGTGAAAGCCGCCGCGCTTCCCGCGCTGCGTCATCGCATGTTGCTGAAGCCGGAAGCGGAACTCGAAGGCATCAACACCGATCGCGTCATCACCGACGTGCTTGCTTCCGTCGAGGTTCCCAAGTGAGCATGGCCCCACTGGCTCCGGATGCAGTTCGCGCCCGCGCTCACCCGCACGGACGGCTCGGCTATGGCATCACCCGCCGCGGGCTGTTTCTCGTTCTCCTGGGCCTCGCGTGGATTATCCCCGCTTTCTGGGACAAAACATTCATCTACGCCATCGTGATCTTCGACGGCATTCTCATCGTCGCCATACTCGTGGACCGCGCCTATCTGCCCCGCCCGCAGTGGATCGAGATCGAACGCTCCTGGGACTCATCGCCTGCGTTGAGCGAAATGACCCAACTGCACGTCCGCGTGCGGAACGAATCGAACGTATCGCTGAGCTGCAAGTTGCTCGACGCGCTCCATCCGGCGCTGCGCAAGGAACCGGTCTCGTTCGCGCTATCCGTTCCCTCGCGCGGAGAAGCCATTTACAAGTACGTTGTGTTCCCGAATGAGCGCGGAGATTATGGCGTCGGCCGCCTCTACCTTCGCTACACGACGCCACTGCAACTGCTGGAACGTTGGGCCGAAGCCGATCTCGAGCAGACCGTGCGCGTGTACCCCAATTTCGAGAAGGTGAAGAAACAGAATATTTTTCTTGCCCGCACGCGCCAGCTCGAACTGCAGATGCGCCTGCTCCGCCAGCGCGGACAGGGAAAAGAGTTCGAGAGCCTCCGCGAATATCGCGAGGGCGATGAATACCGCGACATCTGCTGGACCGCCACCGCGCGGCGAGGCAAGCTTGTCACCAAGGTGCATCAGTCGGAGCGCAGCCAACCGGTCTGGATCGTTCTCGATTCCGGACGCCTGATGCGCGCACGTACCGAAGGCTTCAGTAAGCTCGATCACTCCGTGGACGCCGCTCTCGCGCTGGCGCAGCTCGCCATTTATTCCGGTGATCGCGTCGGTCTTCTGGGATATGGCCGCAAAGTCAATCAGCGCATCGCCCCTGGACGTGGCCCCGCGCACCTGCGCAATCTGCTCGAGCAACTCGCCACCGTGCGCGCGGAAGTTCCGGAAGCCGATCACCTGCGCGCTGTAACGCGACTGTTATCCGACCAGAAACGGCGCTCGTTGATTGTGTGGCTCACCGACCTCGCCGAAACCGCGATGACCCCGGAGGTCGTCGAAGCCGCCGGACAACTCGTCTCGCGCCACCTGCTCATTTTTCTCGTGATGGGCCAGCCCGATCTGAATGCCACCGCTGCCGAAAGGCCGAACGGAATCAGCGAAATGTACCGCACGGTAGCCGCGCAGGAAGTTGTGTATCGGCGGGAAGTCCTGCTCGGCCGCCTGCGCGAACGCGGCGCTCTCGCCATGGAAGTCTCCCCCCACCAGTTCTCGACGACGCTCTTGAACCAGTACCTTTTTGTGAAAGAACGGGGACTGCTGTAGCGCTCTTCTTAGTAGCCCAATACGAAGAACATGCTTCCCGCAAACCTGCTGGTTTGCTGTTGTCCGGTAGCGTAATTAACAACCGCCGATTTTCTAACAGTCAGCCCTGTTTGGCGGAACATTTCGAGCATTTCGCTATGCCTGAAAACATGGCCGTAGGTCTTGACCAGCCCGCCTTCTATGTTCCAGCGAACTGTAACGTCTCCGTTTCTAATAGAAGGCGTTACCACGTCATAAAGCATCCTTGCCGCAGTCTTGATTGTGCCGTATTGCCGGGCGTTATAGCGGTTCTGCACATCCAAAAACAATGCACCGCCGGGTGAGAGTAGATCGCGCATGTTCCGTAACGCCTGCAAACGTTTATCTGGAGAGGGCACGTGCCCAAGCACATTCCACAGACAGGTGATCACGTCAAAACGGCAGCTCTGATTCGGTAATTCCTCGACGCGGGCGCTCCACACATCTCGCTGTCCGCTAATTTGTTTCCGCATCCCTTCGCTGGGCTCCAGGAGCACCAACTCCTCGATGGCTGCTCGCTGGGCGAGAGTTTCCGCGCGCATGCCTTCACCGCAACCCACGTCGAGCATAGAGCGCGCTCCAACCGGCCAGTTGGCAAGCACCAGTTCGTCGATGGCGTCGCAATATTTCTGCCTTCTAGTGCGGATGGCATCAAAATACCTTGCCATGCGATCGTATGCAGTTACGGGATCAACTTCGGATTGCTGTTCAATGAACATTCAAGCTAGTCGAGAGGTTCCTCAGCTTTCAGTACCGCTTCTTTATAATCTACCCGAACATGAAGCGCCGCATCGCCGTCGTCACCACCTCGCGCTCCGACTACACCTATCTTTACTGGATCCTTCGTGAACTTTCTGCTCGCCCCGACACCGACCTTCACTTGATCGCCCTCGGCTCCCACCTGTCGCCTGAGTTCGGAACTACCGTGCAGCAGATCGAGCGCGATGGATTCGCTATCCGCCGCGTCGAGTGCCTGCTCAGTTCCGATACTGACGTCGGCATGGCAAAAACCATCGGACTCGCTACTCTCAGTCTTGCCGACCTGCTCGGCGAGATCCGCCCGGACCTGCTGCTGATCACCGCCGACCGCTACGAAATGCTTGCACCGGCATCTGTCGCACTTGCCCTTCGCATTCCGCTCGCCCACATCGAGGGCGGCGAGGTCAGCGAGGGAGCCATCGACGACGCTGTGCGCAACGCCCTCACAAAGCTGAGCCACCTTCATTTCACGTCCACCGCTTCAGCGCGTGCGCGCGTGATCGCTCTGGGCGAAGATACTTCGCGAGTCCACCAGGTTGGTGCGGCCTCGCTCGATCACCTTCGCCGGTCAAAGCTCCTCAGCCGAGAAGAACTACAGCGCACGCTTGGCCTCGAGCTCCGTCCACCGATCATTATCGTTGGCTACCACCCGGTAACGGTTTTTCGTGACACCCTGGCCGAAGCTGACGCGCTCTTTGCGGCCCTTGAGCGCATCCAGGGACAACTCCTCTTCTGCTACCCCAACGCCGACGCCGGCAGCCGCGCTCTCATCGAACGCACGAACGCCTTTGCCTCTCAGCGATCCGATGCTACCGTTTTCGTTAATCTCGATCCGATCACCTACTGGAGCCTTCTGGGTCATGCAGATCTGTTTATTGGCAATTCCAGCAGCGGAATTATTGAAGCTGCCTCGTTCGCTCTTCCTGTTGTCAACGTCGGAATTCGGCAGCGCGGCCGCGAACACGGAGTGAATGTCCTCGATGCTGACGCTCATGTTGACTCGATTCTCTCGTGCGTAGAACGTGCGCTTAGCCCTTCATTCCGTGGCAGTTTGCAAGGAATGACGAACCCTTATGGCGACGGACATGCCTCGGAGCGAATTGCGCAAATCCTGGCGGACACGCCGATTGACGAACAGTTCATCGTTAAGCCTGCGCTCACGGTTCCCGCATGATTCCACTTTCGTCGCCAGACATCTCCGACAGTGAAATTACAGCCGTAACAGAACTCCTGCGCGGACGCCAACTGAGTCTTGGCCCGAAGCTGCTTGAGTTCGAGCACGCAGTCGCCACTTACGTAGGAGTTCCTCACGGAATCGCCGTCAACTCAGGAACAAGTGCGCTGCATTTGGCTGTTCGTTCACTCGGGATAAGGGAGGGCGACGAGGTGATCGTGCCTCCCTTCGCGTTCGTAGCCGTCGCCAACGCTGTCAGGTACGAACGGGCAACACCGGTATTTGTCGACATCGAAGCTCAATCGCTGAATCTTGATCCTGCGCGACTGGAGTCAGCCATAACTGCTCGCACAAAGGCAATCATTGTCGTTCACACCTTCGGCGTGCCGGCCCGAATGAGCGAAATACTCGACATCGCGCAGCGGCACAATCTCTTTCTCATTGAGGATGCTGCTGAGGCGATTGGCGCCGGATATCGCGGTCGAAAAGCCGGGTCGTTTGGGCATGCCGCCGTATTCGGTTTCTATCCCAACAAGCAGATCACCACCGGCGAAGGTGGAATGCTGGTGACGTCTGATCCTCAGTTAGCTAGACGTGCCCGTGCCATGCGGAATCACGGGCGATTCGATGGCGATCCACAGCATCATGAACTCGGGTATAACTATCGGCTGTCTGACATTAATTGCGCCATCGGCATCGGACAAATGCGCCGTCTGGAAGAGATTTTGGCGAGACGAGCCGAAATCGCTCGTAAGTACGATGAGCGATTGAGATCCATTCAAGGGCTTATTTTGCCGCCGCTTTCGATACCAGAATCGCGAATCAGTTGGTTCGTTTATGTGGTGCGCTTGGGCGCGCAGTTTTCGGAGTGCGATCGAAACGCGATAGCTGATGCGTTACAACAACAAGGCATTGCAACCGGCCGCTATTTCGTCCCTATTCATCGGCAGCCCGCTTATCGTGATTGCAAGATTTGCCACCCGTTGGATGTAACGGAACAGGTAGCCGGAAGAACATTGGCGCTCCCGT